>CAZJRU010000215.1:0-2865 GCA_964548315.1 uncultured Hellea sp. | reverse complement strand
GCCGATGAAGTGCGCGACGTCTTTGCCGCCCAAGAAACAGCCGCCTTCGCGGTCGGTGACGGGGTCAATAAACCCAGGGGCATTTTAAGTTATGCCCAAACCGAAGACCCATCGCAGAGCTGGGGCAATCTTGGTTATATCGCGACAGGCACAGCGGGGGGCTTTGACCCTGACGCGCCGATCGACGCCATTTTGGATTTAGTCTACGCGCCCCAAACGCGTTACCGCGCGGGGGGGAGTTTTATCATGAACCGCCGCACGCTGGGCGAGGTGCGTAAATTCAAAGACGCGGATGGCAATTATATTTGGCAACCTTCAACCGAAGCGGGGCAGCCCTCGACCTTGCTGGGCTATAGGCTCACCGAAGTGGAAGACATGCCCGATGTGAGCAGCGAAGAGGCGGTCATGGCCTTTGGCGACTTTAAACGCGGCTATCTGATTGTGGACCGACAAGGCGTGCGGGTCTTGCGCGATCCCTATTCGGCCAAGCCCTTCGTGCTCTTCTACACAACGAAACGTGTCGGGGGCGGGGTGCAGGATTTCAACGCCATTAAATTGCTCAAAACCAGCGCCGCTTAAGCGGGTCAACATCAAGATTAACAGGTCGCCTCTGGCGGCCTTTTTTTATGGAACAAGGAGAGATACATGCGGATTACAGATATAAACGCCCCGCCCATAGAACCGGTGACCCTCGCGGGGGCAAAAGAATTTTTACGCGTCGATCACGAGGATGAAGACGCGCTTATTCTCGATATGATCCGCGCCGCGCGAGAGCGCGTCGAAGAGATGGCGCGGCTCAGCTTGATTACGCGGCGGCGGCAACTCACCACGACGCGCATCTGTACCAGCGGGATTTATATAAATCACGGCCCCGTCAAAGCCGTGCATAGCGTGTCGATAATTGAGGCGGGCGGCGCGGTAGTTGACATTCCAATCTCCGAACTTCGCATCAATTTACGGGCCTCTCCCGTAAATGTGCTGGTGACAAAACGTGAGCTGTTTTCTGACTATGCCGCAGACGGGGCGGCGCTCACGATAGATTTTGACGCTGGCTATGGAAACGAGAAAGAGCAGGTCCCCATGCAGCTTCGCCAAGCTGTTTTGCTCTTACTCGCTCAGCACTACGAGCATCGGGAGGGGGTTGTGTCTCGCCCTGTTCCGATGTTCGTAGACGCTTTGCTTATGCCTTACCGCGCGGTGCGTTTATGATCGGCGATCTGCGCGTGCGCCTGGGGCTTTATGTGCCTCAGGAGACTTTGGATGATTTGGGCGGGGCCAGAATAGACTGGGTCTTTGTGCGCGGCCTGTGGGGCGCGGTTATTCCCAGAACGCTTTCCGAAGTGCGCGAGAACGGCCAGCTCACGGTTACACAAAGCTACCGCGTGACGCTGAGATACCGCGACGACTTTCCCGAAACAGCGCGTCTGATTTGGGGGCATCGATTGCTGCGCGTCATCACCCATTCTGACCCCGATAATCGCCGCGAGCGTTTGCACCTAATTTGTGAGGAAGAACAATGAGCCTGACCACACTCGATATAGCCCGCGCGCTGCAAATTGCGCTGAGCACTGATAGCGATGTGCGCGCTGTGCTAGGCGATGTTCCGCGCCTTTATGACTACCTGCCCGAAGACCCGCTCTTTCCTTATCTAACTTACGGCCCGATGCGCACGGTGGATATTGGCGGCGATGAAACCTCGCTGCACTCTCATATTTTAACCTTGCATGTCTGGTCGCGTTACGGCGGGCGGGCGGAAGCCATAAATATTTTACGCGCGGTGACGCAAGTGGTTCTCACCCGAGCTTTCGAGCTTGGCGATATCCACTTAGTGCGCCGGCAAATTCTTTATTCTGATATTTTTCGCGCCCCCGATGGGCGAACCTTACACGGGCTGCTGCGTCTCTCATTTACGACAGATAGCACCGCTCTTATTTCTCAGGAGGCCAGCTAATGGCGGCACAAAGCGGACGAGATATGCTCGTCAAAATCAAGACGCCCGAAGGCGATTTCATAACCTTAGCGGGACTGCGCAGTAAAACCTTTCAGCTTAATGCCCGCGCGGTTGATATCACCAATTCTGACTCCGCGCAGGGCTGGAAAGAACTTTTGCCCGGCGCAGGGGTGAAGGCGGCTGAGATAAGCGGGGCGGGAGTTTTTCGCGATAGCGCGTCCGACGCCCTCGCGCGCGCGGCCTTTTTTGATCAAAGCGTGCAGATATATAAATTTATTATCCCTGATTTCGGCCTCATTGAAGGCCCGTTTCTACTCACGAGCCTCTCTTATATTGGCAGCTATCAAGGCGAGGTGACTTATGACGTCACCTTGATGAGCGCGGGCGCGCCAGTTTTTAGCGCTTTATAATGGGCTATCAAAAAGGCGACGGACGCATTGTGTTAGGCGGGCAGGTTTTTGGCCTGCGTCTGACCATGGGGGCTTTAGCAGAGATAAGTCAGAAGCTCACAATTTTGGGGCCAGCTGATTTGGCCGATTGCCTGCGCAATATGAGCCAAGAGCATTGCCAGATTTTGCTGAGCAGCTTGACCCGCGCTTATGGACAAGCCGCGCCGCGCGAACTCGGCGAGGCGGATATGGCCGCAGCGCTCCCTGAAATTTGCCGCTTATTTGAGGAGGCGTTTTGTGACCCCGCCGCCTAATTGGCCTTTTGAGGCTTGGCTGAAAATCGCCGTGATGCAGCTCGGCCTCTCGCCGCGAGATTTCTGGTCGCTCTCTTTGAGCGATTGGTTTTTGCTCACCCGCCCCGCGCGCAACATCGGGCTTAGCCGCAAGGCTCTTTTAAAAATGGAACAAGATTATGAACACAAATGACGCCGCCAATGCGCTGCAAGATTTTGCCGACGGGTCAGG
>CAZJRU010000214.1:0-2870 GCA_964548315.1 uncultured Hellea sp. | reverse complement strand
CTAGGACTGGAATTGGCATTAAATTTGCGAAACCTAAGGCGATTGAAAGAGACGCTGCAATTGATAAAAGCCGAATTGTGAGCAATTTCAAACGCTCTCCTAAGCCAACTTCGCTCCTAGCAGCATCAACGGCCGTTTTTCCTGTCAAAGTCGCAATTTTTACGACGCTTCCTAATTGTTTTCCATCTTCTTTACCCGCGAATATTCGTCCAATATATGTCGCTGTCATACCAATCGTATCGCTAACTTCATTTACGCCATAACCAATAGCAGTCAGAGGGTTATACTTAATTTGTACAACGTTGGCATCACTGGAGCTTCGAATTCCGATTCGGCCCGTAGATGATTTCCCTCCTACAAAATCTCTCTCCTCGACCCTTTGAGGTGTCAGCGCTAACGTAATACGCTCGCCATTTCGGTCTAAAACCGTATCAATGGTACTATTGCTTTTCAAAACGACGTATCGACTTAAATCTGAGAATAAACTTACGTCTTTTCCGTCCATCATTAAAATGCGGTCACCAGGTAATATGCCGGCCTCTTCAGCGGCGCTGCCATCCATCACTTCGCCAACCAAGGATTCGATCGTGTAAGAGCCTAGAGCCAGCCCGAGACCGGCAAATATAAAAACAGCCAATATGAAATTAAACATTGGTCCCGCCAGAACCACTAGAGCTCTCTGCCATAAAGGTTTAAAATGAAAAATATCTTCTAGTTGAACGTTTTCATTATTTTCAAATTTGGATTTTATTTCATCCAAAGCTTCTTGATCTGGATTGCTCGCAGCTCCCGCGTCTCCCAAGAATTTTACATATCCACCAAGAGGAATTCGGCCAATTGACCAATTGGTTCCATTTTTAGCGGTCCACTGAACGATTGGTTTCCCAAACCCCACTGAAAACCGATCGACAGCAACATTGAAAAATCGCGCAATAGAATAGTGACCTAGCTCGTGAAAATAAACGAGAAAGGAAAGAACGAGAACAAAGCTCGTTAGGAAAATTAATGTGTCTATAATTCCAGTTAACATAATAAGTTATAGCAATAAATTTTATCGTCCGTCTTCATTTTTTACAGCTTTTGAATCTGCTCACGCGCACTCAGACGCGCAGCTTTATCTGTCACAATAATATCCGCTATTTCAAGAGGCGCGGCCCCAAAACACGACTTGGCGGCATGTTGATTTAGCGTACTTTCTACAATTTTCGAAATATTTAAAAATGATATTTCTTTCTTCAAGAACGCCTCTACCGCTATTTCATTAGCTGCATTCAAAACACAGGGAGCCTTTCCTCCAGCTTCAAGTGCCTCTCGCGCAAGCCTAAGAGCAGGAAACTTGACTGTGTCAGGTTCAAAGAATGTTAGACCGCTCATTTTCGCTAAATCAAGTCTTTCGACAGGAGCTTGCATACGGTTTGGCCACCCTAGCGCATAAGCAATCGGTGTGCGCATATCTGGAGACCCAAGCTGGGCCAAAACAGATCCGTCGATATACTCTACCATAGAATGAATAATTGATTGGGGGTGGACAATGACATCAATTTCTTTTGAAGGTCTATGAAACAGATAACTCGCCTCTATCAGTTCTAGCCCTTTATTCATTAGGGTAGCTGAATCTATAGATATTTTAGCCCCCATACTCCAGACAGGGTGAGCGAGCGCATTCTCACGTGTGACTGATTGTAAATCTGCCAAGGATGCTTCCCTGAACGGCCCTCCGCTTGCCGTTAAAATTAAGCGCTTAACACCCAAAGGCTTGTCCCGCTCCAAAACTTGAAAAATCGCATTATGCTCAGAATCGACGGGCAACAAAGTCGCCCCCTTATCGCTTACGCGCTGCATAAATAAATCACCCGCGCAAACCAAACACTCCTTATTAGCCAACCCCAAATGAAGCCCTTGATCTACCGCTGCTAAAGTTGGCTTTAATCCTGCAGCTCCTATTATCGCTGCCATACAAAAATCTGCGGGTTGGCTAGCGGCTTCAATTAAAGCGTCCGGCCCAATACCGATTTCAACTGAGTGACCTGCAAGGGCTGACTTTAATTGATTAGCATTTTTTGGATCAGCCAAAGCAACATATTCAGCCTGGAACTCAATGGCCTGCGCAGCAAGTTTTTCGGCATTTTTATTTGCCGTTAAAGACACAACCTTTAGAGCACCTGGCTCAGCACGGCGTACAAGGTCTAAGGTATTTTCACCTATTGATCCAGTCGATCCCAATATCGTTACACGTTTAGTCATACATCCCTATAAAGGCCAAATACTTGGTACAAAAAACAAAAATACCGTTGCCGCAACAACGGCCAGCATAAGACTGTCAAGTCTGTCGAGAACTCCCCCATGACCAGGCAGTAAATTACCTGCATCTTTTACATTCAATATTCTTTTCAAACTGCTTTCTAATAAATCCCCGAGAACAGAAAAAATTACGATCGGTATGGCAATTAATAGGGCGACGTTAAACCTAAGCCCGATAGTGAATCCGACAATTCCCCCCATGACAATCCCAAACAATAGACCAGAGATAAATCCAGACCAGGTTTTGTTAGGACTCAATTTAGGAGCTAATTTAGGCCCTTTAAAATAGGACCCTCCAAAATATGCGCCAACATCGGCCGCCACGACCACAGAAATAATGTAGATTAGTTTTGTAAAACCTTCTGTCGCAAAGCCTGGCTCCATACCGCGCAGAACAACAATGGCAACACATGGCAAAATAATGTACAAATAGCCCAATCCCGCCCACATTAAGCCTCCACGTCGCGCGCGTTCAAAGGCGGCAATTAAAGCGGCGATAAGGATAGTTATCAAAGCGAATGACCAAAGCTCTTGCGCGGCATAAAAATTGGCTGCGACAACGCCAACAA
>CAZJRU010000213.1:0-2899 GCA_964548315.1 uncultured Hellea sp. | reverse complement strand
GGATTAATCTACCCTCTTATTTTATAAACCCCTGAAATAGCTAAGCTCTCTCGCGGACATTTATGAGGATTAAAGTTGCTCTTGAGGTTATTTGTTTCTTAAAATTAGCACTTTCGTAATTAATAATACGCAAAACACTTGTGATATGACTGTTGGGGTTTGGTTCATATCGCGCCAGTCAGTTATATTATCGGGTGTAAATAACCTCAGCAAAACGAATTATGTGGCTCGGGTTTTTCCCGTCTGTTTTATTGAGTTTGAGGATGGCGCAAATTTTTTATTTATCTACATTTTTTGTTGATAAAACACATCGTGTTTTACGGCATTTAACCATGGGTGAAAGCTCTCAGATAGATTTCAGAACCGATACTCTTCTAAGAACAATTACGAAGGTTTTTCTTCTTTTATTCCGCGTTGTTTTAGCTTCACTGGCACTTGCATCTACCGCCTCGGCTCAAAGCCGTATTATCACAAACCCAAGTTTTGAAGACGGCCCAACTCCTAATACCTTCTCCATTCACAGTGCTGATCTGCAGCCAGGCTGGCAATCAACAAATGACGAGATGGAAACTTGGGCAGATGGTTTTCAAAGCCGGGATGCACAGGACGGTAATTTTTTTATTGAATTAAATCCCACAGCCCCAATCGGCCTTTTTCAGAATATATGTATACTCTCCAATGAAGCTCTCTCTTGGGATGTCCAACACGCAGCGCGCGGGGAAACAGGGGGGGCGGATCAGACGATCGTCTATGAAATTATGAGCTTAGACGGGACAACAACCCACCAAACGTTGTTTTCAAATACGCTGTCACCCATGGGGTCGGCCGGGAATAATAATACAAATAACCTCTGGGATAACGTAACCGGGTCAACTGTTTATACGGGTCCGACAGGAGTCCAGCGGCTGCAATTTCGGTCTACAAACCCTGGATCTGTCGGCAACTTTCTAGACAATGTTAATATTGCACTGGTCCCCATTGTGTCCTTCGAAAATTTGACATCAAGTGTTTCGGAAAGTTCAACAGATGGATTGCCTCGCTTCGTTATAAATGGCGCGGTTCCCGCGGCTTTTACAATTGATTTTAGCATTACAGGCGGAACTGCAACTGACGGGTTAGATTACACAGTATCATCAAATTCCATTTCAATTCCAGTTGGTGTCTATGACGGTGTTTCAGCCAGCTCTATGTTTCCTCTGCCGATAAATATTATAAATGATTTTCTTGTTGAGGGAGATGAGACTATCGAAGTTACATATCAAAATGTATCCCCTGCATCCGCGGCAGTCTTAACTGGTCCTGGCTGTACAGCCGCAGCAACAGTTGCGACGCACACAATTGAAGATCCTCCCAGCCTCCCCGAACTCACGCTAACGAAAACGGCGGATGACGATACGCTGCGCATTTTAGGGGATACAATCATCTACACCTATAGCGCCGAAAATACAGGAAACGTCTTTATCACCGATGTTTCGCTGTCTGATGTCCATAGCGGGTCAGGCACACTTAGCCCAATTTCCATCCAAACCTTCAACAACACAAGTGGTAATAGCGCGGATGACGGCGCAGATAACGATATTGACCTCCTCGCGCCGGGAGACAGCGCCACCTTTACAGCAAGTTATATCGTAACCGCAGCTGATATTTCGGCGGGCACTGATATTACCAATACGGCAACGGCAACCGGCAGCCCAGCAGACGGAACGCTTGTTGATCCGTCAGCAAATGAGATTGTGACGCTTTCGGCGCCGGGCTCTGTTCCTCCGTTGCCACCTCTTGTTCCTGGAACTTGCGGAGATTTATTAGCCGAAGCCTATCTTTTAGACGGGATGGGAATTGGAAATGGAAGTAATCATTTTCTTAATTCGGGTTCGCCAACGCATGACCCAGATGTATTCTTCGGGTCCTCTGGAGTTGAGCATGGCTATACAAAAAACGCAGATGGAACGATTACCTATTTTTTTGACAATGAGCCCCTGGTGAGCACAGCCAGCGGCCAAATTAACGTAACGATCGGTAATGTGTCATCAGTCGGCGGCAATAACAATAATCAGACAAATGCTGCTGAGTTTTGGCGCGTCACCGCTCGACTTTACGGGGAACCCGGTCAGCCCCAGACATTCACTCTAAGCAATGGCAACCCACACGAACTCTATCATTATTGGATCGAGGACTCGGCTGGCACAGTCATTGAAACAAGCCTCGGGGCCACAAACACGGCGAATGGTTGGGTGTATGGCAGAAATAATGGCAGCACAGACTCTGGTAATGCAACCTTTCCAGCAACGTCTATTACCGGAGATAGGATGAGGGATATCTCTTATACCCTGCCAGCAACAAACACAGACGGTATCGCTTACTTCAATGCAATGATTTATGATCCAAGTTCGGGTTGGGGCCCCTTAACTTTCTCGGGGCAGCCCGCCTGTCCACTGGACGCCTCACTAGAAGCCAATAAAACGGTTGCAATGTTTGGAACTGAGGGCAATGCCGCTTACGCCCTTCCTGGAAATGATGTTATTTATTCCATTGCTATTACGAATACAGGGGAAGGACCGACTGATATTGATAGCATTGAGCTTATAGACATAATGCCCCCGGAAGTTTCATTTTGGAATGGTGATATTGACTTTGACGGCCCGGATAATTTTTCGGATACGACGCCCGTTGCCTTGGTACAATCTGCGGGCGCAGGGTTGACCTTTAATTACAATACGGATGTCAGGTTTGGTTTTGGCGCTACGCCGCCAGCAGACTTTGATGCCTGCACGTTTGTCGCGCCAGACAATACATATCGCGCTGACGTCACCTATATCTGTCTCAATCCAAAAGGCGCGCTTAATGCAGGTTCGCCCGACCCAACTTTGTCTTTAAATTTCAGAGCCAGGATTGAGTAATC
>CAZJRU010000212.1:0-2904 GCA_964548315.1 uncultured Hellea sp. | reverse complement strand
AACAATTTATTACTTTTCGGTATTCCCTCGGGATGCCGCTCTCGCGGGCTGTCCACTTATCAAAGTGGCGCGCAATTTATGGGTTTTGATTAGAAAACCCAATTCTGTTAACGCACAGCTACGCCTAATTTTTCGGTCTCAATAGCAAATAAAGGTGAAAGCTTTTTGAACCTTCACCTCATAAATTTACGCGAAAATTTTAGACGCTTATCTTTGAACGCGGCCTGATCCGTCGCCGCCCATGAGGGCTTCGACTTCTTTGCGGTTTACACGGTTGAAGTCACCCAAGATTGAGTGCTTGAGCGCGCTACCTGCGACAGCAAATTCTAAGCTTTGTTGACGGTCTTCATAGAGGTTCATGCCTGCGATAAAGGCCGAGGCGAAACTGTCGCCACCACCCACACGGTCGACGATGTCAGTGAGTTCATATTTCTTGGAAGATAAGAACCCGCTTTTACGGTCACGCATACACGCAGACCAGCCATTAATATTAGCATTCACAGCGGCGCGAAGCGTAATCGCGATGGTCGACATACCGGGATAAATATCGAGAACCTTCTGGGAGAGCTCTTCATATTTGCTTAGGTCCAAATGCCCCGATCCGCTTTCAACATCAACGTCGACGGAAATGCCCAGAGACTTCTGACAGTCTTCCTCATTCGCGATACCGACATCGATATGTTTGACGAGGTCTTGCATAACTTCAGGCGCTGTCTTGCCATATTTCCAAAGCTTACCGCGGAAGTTAAAGTCGCATGACGTCGTAACGCCTGCTTTTTGTGCTTCCTTGACGCATTCCATGCTAAGGTCAGCCGAGCCTTGTGACAAAGCTGGCGTGATGCCTGTGATGTGAAGCCACTTTGCGCCCTTAAAGATTGTCGGCCAATCAAAGTCGCCGACCTTCGCTTCGCAGATTGAGGACGCTGCGCGGTCATAAATAACTTTGGAGGGGCGCTGGTTGGCGCCTGTTTCAAGATAGTAGATACCAACGCGGTCACCTTGGCGCTTAACATTGGACGTATCTACGCCTAGCGCACGAAGTGTATTAACCGCATTTTGGCCAATATCGTTATCTGGCAATGCAGAGATAAAGCCAGCATCAAGACCATAATTGGAGAGCGATACGGCGACGTTAGCTTCGCCGCCGCCAAAGGTAGCCTCAAAGCTTGGGCTTTGGAAAAACCGCTCATAGCCGTTGGTGCGAAGGCGAAGCATTATTTCGCCAAATGTTAGAAAGTCAGTCATGTTTTAGTCTCTTAAGTTCGAGCTTGAGCCGCAATACTCAAAGCCTCTTTTGCAAGTTTTGTGATGGCATCAAAATCACCAGATTCAATTGCCGCTTTAGGTGTTAGCCAAGTGCCTCCACAGGCAAGGACGGCTGGGATCGCGAGAAATTCATTTAAATTTGCCGCGTTCACGCCACCTGTTGGCATAAAATTCACATCCCGGAATACAGATGCGAAGGCTTTCAGCATTTTTGGACCACCCGCTAAGCCAGCTGGAAAGAACTTCATTGTTCGCAGGCCAAGGTTATAACCCGCCGTGAGCTCGGTGGCCGTGACCACGCCCGGAAGCACAGGGATATTCGCCTCTTGGCAAATTTGGACAATCTCAGCGTCAAGTCCTGGCGAGACAACAAAAGTCGCGCCGCGCCGGATAACTTCACGGGCTTGATCTGGTGTTACAACTGTACCTGCACCGACATGAGCGTTTGGAAACGCTTTAACAATAGCCTCCAGGCAATCCAGCGCAGCATCGGTACGCAGGACAACTTCAAGAACGTTCAGACCGCCCGCGATTAAAGCTTCAGATATTTTCAAAGCAGTCTGGGGGTCATCGGATTGGACGAGCGGCACAACAGGGGCGGCCCGTAAGGTTGATATTAATTTATCTGACATTTTCTATTTAACCTATGAGAGGACATTCAAACCACCGTCACCAACTGTGACAATCGTTTAACTCAGTGATAGGTTCCTATTTCTATTAAGTTTTGCGGCCGACGGCCGCAAAACTGAGTTTAATTTATTTCTTCAGGTCAACGAAGAAATCAAAGATTTCTGGAACGTTCTTATCGCCCATGCCAGCGTCAACAGCCGCCTGAAGGCTTGCAGACGTCGCTTCTGCAACAACGGAGAATGAACCTAAATCAGAAACCATCTGCGCGAAGTAACCTAAATCTTTATTGGCATTATTCAGTGAGAAGCCGAGATCGCTAACGCCATCAACGGCGTAGTTCTTACAGAACTTCATGAAGGGTGAATTCGACGGGCCTGATGACATAATATCATAAAGCTGTTGACGATCCACGCCCGCGAGTTTCGCTGCAGCAAAAGCTTGTGACATAGCAACAACAGACGTCATGCCCATAAAGTTATTGATAAGCTTTGTCGTATGACCCGCGCCAAGCGCGCCCAAATAGAAGACGTTTTCGCCCTGTTCCTTAAGCATAGACTCATATTTATCAAATGTCGCCTTATCACCAGCGGCCATGATGTTGAGCAAGCCATCTTTGGCGTGAGCTGGCGTACGGCCCAGCGGGGCGTCAATCATGCCAACACCTTTCTTGGCAAGGTCTGCGCCAATTTTCTTGGTAGAGGCCGGAATAGACGTTCCGAAATCGATTAGAACAGAGCCTTTTTTGATACCTGCCAAAACGCCGTTATCACCATAGACAATCTTTTCAACAACTGCGGATGTTGTCAGGCAGAACTGTACGATATCAGATTTTTCAGCAAGCTCTTTTGGTGAACTCGCTTCTGTAGCGTTACCGCGAGCGAGGACCTTTTTGACGGCGTCTTTATTGAGGTCCATAACAATGACCTCAAAGCCTCTTTTTTGTAGATTTTCGACCATGTTGCCGCCCATGAGGCCCAGACCGATGAAACCGATGATTGGTTTTGACAT
>CAZJRU010000211.1:0-2909 GCA_964548315.1 uncultured Hellea sp. | reverse complement strand
CAGTTCCAAGTCTTTGTGAACTTTGATGATCCAGAAGATATTGGCCGCGGTGAAGAGAAGCCAGAGCTTGACTTTAACCCGGCGCTTCTGCGTAAGGTTGATGAGCTTGAACTTTCCGTACGTTCAGCAAACTGCCTTAAAAACGATAATATCGTTTACATTGGCGACCTCATCCAGAAGAGCGAAGCTGAAATGCTTCGGACGCCAAACTTTGGCCGTAAGTCTTTGAATGAGATTAAAGAAGTTCTCGCCGCTATGGGCTTACATCTTGGTATGGACGCGCCAAACTGGCCGCCAGAAAATATTGAAGAGCTTGCTAAAAAATACGACGACCACATTTAAGGTCATTTGAAAGTTAAAAGGATAAAGCCATGCGTCATAAGTTGGCCCATCGTAAACTCAACCGTACAGCGTCTCACCGTAAAGCGATGTTCGCAAATATGGCTTCGAGCCTAATTGAGCACGAGCAAATTGTTACTACGCTACCAAAGGCGAAAGAACTTCGTCCGATTGTTGAAAAACTCGTCACCCTTGCAAAAAAAGGCGATCTGAATAGCCGCCGTATTGCGATTGCGCGTACTCGTAATAAAGAGATGTCAAAGAAACTCTTTGACGTTCTTGGGCCGCGTTACAAAGATCGTCAGGGTGGCTATATCCGTATTATGAAAGCGGGCTTTCGCTATGGTGATAATGCGCCAATGGCTGTGATTGAATTTGTTGATCGCGACGAAAGCGCTAAAGGTGCGGTTGATCACGCCAAGAAAGAAACTGAAGACGCATAGTCTTTATGTTAATTCTAAAAAAGAACCCGTTACGTTGTGGCGGGTTTTTTTATACACGAATTTATGGTGGAGTGGCATCGTTAGAGGCTCAAAACAGTAGACATAGTTTACCTGCCCGCTGACGAATGGATCACTTGAGTGAAGTAATTTTCACGTGGTTTATTACGCCAATATGGCCTCTCGAAAGCAAATAATTTAGCAATTGTGGCGATAAAAATGACCCAGCTAAAATCATTCTGTTGCAAAATAGCACTTTCCGATAGTGAGAAAACAAAGAAGATTACTAACACAAGGATGACCCAATAGGTTTCAGCGCCGCCGCGTGAAATCCGCTGGAAAGCTAAAATGGCGGACCAGAAAAGTAGCATTGCAAATGCCATGACACCGACGAAACCTATCGATAACCAAGTTTCAATCCAACCATTATGGGCAGATGGAATTCCCCATTGAAGCTGAAGACGAACATAATATGACGGCCCTAATTGATCCTTCCAATATACGCCATACCCATAACCCAACCATGGTTTCTGTTTGATGCTTTGGATTAAGGCATCCCAAATATCAGTCCGTCCTGTCAATGTTCTATCCTTACCAATGAGGTCAAGAAGGAGTTCTGGGGCCACGATTGCAATGGCTGAGAACCCGGCCATCCCGGCGATGAGGAAATAAGCCACAGGTATTCGAAGAACTGGAAAGCGTCTGAACATACGCAGGACTAGGAAGAGGCCGATTGCAGCCAGGCACGCCAATAAGGCTGTTTTAGATGTCGAGAATATGACAAGGCCAAAACATAAGACCCCTAGTGGAATCCAAAGCCACGCTCGGTCTGGACGCATTGCGAACGCACACATCATCACAACTAAGCCCCGCGTCATTTGCGAGCCTAGATAATTCTTTTCCGACCAAGGGCCTCGCCAAGCGCCAATATGTATTTCATTGTGGATGGCGCGGTCGGGATTAATAAAAGCGAATATTAAAGTAAATAAAGCCAATGCCCCAAAAACAAAGGCTAAGCGCTGAACCATCCCATTCCAGTCATATCTGGCAGCAATAATCAAACCGAAAGTGGTTGTCATCATTAACGCCACAGAGCGCCGCAATGATATTGACTGATCGATCGACCATAACATTGAGATACCACAAATCATCACACAGAGAAGAATAAGAGGGTTAAACGCTGATATTCGAATTAATTGGGGGAAGCATCTTAAGCTAAGCAACCCAATGCCTACATAGATTGGATACCACATCAACCGTGCCATCGGAAAATCTCGTTCGAGATTATTTAAGTCTGTAAAGAAAAGCCCGTTAACGACCCCCGTGAAATATAGCATGATGAAAAAGTAAAGCGCATTCTCTAATCCAGCAAATAAAGACCTCACTGCATGGTCGCGCTGAGCAATACTTTCTGGCGAGTGAATCGTTTGGACCATAGACCCCAAATATTACCGATTCTCGATTTCTAGCAACCTGACCAAGTCTTAAGCCGCATGTTATTTATACACGTATTCTAAATAAAACTGTATGCTGAGTGTTTAAAAACTGGGCCTATCCATTCGCCGTAATTTGAGATATACAACTAATTGCATATGATGTTGGAGGTCACTTATGGTTCAGCTTAAAGTCAATGGAACATCTCGAAACATAGATATTGACCCTGAAACGCCTGTTCTTTGGGCCTTACGTGAGCAACTTGGTTTGGTGGGGACTAAGTTTGGCTGTGGTGCTTCCCTTTGCGGCGCGTGTACCGTTCATTTAGACGGCGAGGCCATTCGCTCTTGTGTGACGCTGTTATCTGAGGCGGAAGGTAAAGAGATCACGACCATAGAAGGGATTAAAAACCCTGATGGGACGCTTCATGCCGTTCAGCAGGCTTGGATAAAACATCAAGTTCCACAATGCGGTTATTGTCAGTCAGGACAAATCATGTCGGCTGTGGCGCTCCTTAAAGAGACGCCAAATCCAACAGACGCAGATATTGATACGGCCATGGCAGGTAATGTTTGCCGCTGTGGTATGTATACGCGCATTAAGGCGGCGATTAAAACCGCTGCGAAGGAGGCGTAACATGGCAAAGCTTTCCAGATCTGAAAAAAGAATCGCTAAAAAAGAGAAACGCGCCAATGA
>CAZJRU010000210.1:0-2910 GCA_964548315.1 uncultured Hellea sp. | reverse complement strand
CGTCCAACCCTAATACAAAAATGTTTGCCAATCATGTGAAATTCCAGCCCGGCAGGTCGATGATTGAAAATTATACATTTTGGTGCTAAGATGACTTATGAAGTCACGCCGCATACGCCCGATCAAAGCCTATAAACACTTTCGCAAATTGGTAGCGAATAAAGAAGATACGACACAGGTCTTTTACATTGTTGAGGCTTTGGACGGGGATAATCTGACAAAAGACTTTAAGAAATTTATGAAAACGCCGAAGGGCCAGAAACGGTTTAACGCGCAGAAGGAGCTCGTGCCTCTCCTCGATGATCACGAAGCTTTGCGCAAGTTACCCAAGGGGTCAGTTGGACAACATTATTGTGATTTTATGGAATCGCAGAACCTTACCGCGCAAGGCCTTGTTGACGAATATAATCGTTTTGGAAAACGTTTAGAAGATCATTTTCCTGCAGACGTCGCTTGGTTTGGAAATCGCCGCCGCGATGTTCATGACCTCATCCACGTGTTGACGGGGTATAATCGCGACGCCATGGGTGAAGCCTGCGTCTTAAATTTCACCTATAGCCAGCAAGGCGGATTAGGGTTTTACTTTATTGCGCATATGGCTGCGATTGAAATTCTGAAAACCACGCCAAAGGGCGTGCCAGTTTGGGCCGCTGTCAGAGAAGCGAAGGCCAATGGAAAACTGGCTCAATCTATAATACTGGAAGATATAGCTGCCCTTTTGCCCATGCCCTTAGATGAAGTTCGTCAAGCTCTGGGAATAAAACCCGCAGCTCAGTATCACATCTTTCATGAAAAGCTCAATGCGGCGGGTATTAATCCGTTCGGCGTTATTGAGGGCAAAGCGGCTTAAAGGCTCTAAGGCTATTCGTCTCGAAAGGTAATATCGGCGTCTGGGTTTCGGTCATTCGCCGCGACTTGCGCCTCCCCGTCTTGTCCCGGAATGGCGTAACTCCCCTTTAGCCACCGGCCAAGGTCAATATCGGCGCAGCGCTTTGAACAAAAGGGTTTCGCCGCGGCGCTTGTAGGCTTATCGCAAATCGGGCAATTATCACGCGGAGCTTTTGACATTATCTATCCGCCACAATTCCAGGGACGCCGCCTGCTTCGATTTCAAAACGCGCGCCTAATCTTTCTGTTAACGGGGTTTCCCAATCAATATGCCGCGCCGAGAGCCAATTCATAACATGATGCCGCACAGTCAATTTCAGCTTAGCGCCAGGGTGCGCCCTCCCCTCACGTTCTAACTGACGCAGAGCTCTTAAAGCCAAGGTCTCGGTTGTCGGCGCGCCAGCGCGCGTATTCATAATTTCATCAAGCGACAACCCTGGTTTAGAGCGCGTCATTTCCAAGGCGCCAAAACGCGATAGCGGCGCTATTTTTACGATATTGGGATCATCCGCAAAGGCGCGCTCCGCCGCCTTTTGCAGCGTGTTACGCTGACGCGGTTGTCGTAAGTTCGGAAAATCAATGACGATTAATCCGCCTAAACCTCGCAAACGCAGTTCATGCGCTATCAAAGGAAGCGCCGCCATGCCGACATCAAAACTGCTTTTTGCAGGCCCTTTATCAATGTCGATCGCTATAAGTGCGCGCGTGCGTTCAATGGATATCGTCCCGCCGCCTTTAATGGCGATTTCAGTCTCTGTCGCCCCGTCAATGACGGATACGGTTGCCTCAGAAAATTGGATACCTTCAAAGCGGTTGGCTATATATTCTTTGAGGTCAAACCCACTTAGCTTAGCTGCTTTATCAAGCTCGCTTAATGTCCTGAATTTTAAAATGGGGCCTTTACCAATTTCAGTTGCTTTGGAAACCTCAAACTCCCCCATTTGTCCTTCAGTCAACCGCGGTGCATTGGGAGAGTTCGTAAAGGTAAACAGGCCCTGTGCATCTGTCCCTATATCAACGTAAGCCCCGCCCATAGTTTGGTCTATTTTTGCAATGCGTCCCGCATAAACATCGCCGGCTCTCGCTTTGTTTTCATCGCTCCAGCGGCGCACATATAACTCAACCATGCGCCGGCCTTCATAAACAGCCGCGCGGGTTTCCCCGATACAGTCCTCAAAAACACATCTGCGTTTCATGCCCTATACCCCGCGTTATTGAGAAGATTACGCGTTTCAAAAAGAGGCAGGCCAACAACATTTGAATAGGAGCCAATTAGGTTTGAAATAAATGCGCCAGCGCGACCTTGGATTCCGTAACCGCCAGCCTTACCTTTCCACTCTCCGCTTTCAAGATAGCCTTGTAACTCGGAGGACGATAGCCGCTTCATTTTAAGACGCGTTTCAACAACGCGGCTGGATAAGTCTCCGTCTACATTTACAAGCGCGACCCCCGTGAACACACGATGACCTCGCCCAGACATTAGCTCCAGACATCGCCGGGCTTCATCTATGGTTTCCGTTTTCGGCAAAATTCGGCGGCCCACACCCACAACCGTATCTGCAGCTAGGACGATTTGGCCTGCATGGGTTCCTGCAATTTTTATCGCCTTCTCTCGCGCTAACCTTAAGGCATGTTCTCGGGGGATTTCGCCCCCTATGGGGTCTTCATTAATATCCGCAGGCTTAACCGCGTCAACTAAAATGCCAATCTGACCTAATAAATCAAGGCGCCTCGGAGAGGCACTTGCCAGAATTAATTTTGGAGAAGTACCGCTCATAAAAGCGCGGCGAGCTTATTTAAATCGGTAGGTAATACGACCTTTGGAGAGGTCATAAGGCGTCATTTCAACAGTTACTTTATCACCAGCGAGTACACGAATTCGATTTTTGCGCATCCGGCCTGCCGTATGAGCGATAATTTCGTGGTCATTAACCAACTTCACGCGGAATGTTGCATTTGGCAGAAGTTCCATCACTTCGCCTTCAAATTCCAATAGTTCTTCTTTTGCCAAACTCAATCCTT
>CAZJRU010000209.1:0-2914 GCA_964548315.1 uncultured Hellea sp. | reverse complement strand
CCCGCTCAAAAACGCATGTGCCTTAATCAGTTTTTGGCAAAGACACAGGCTTTTAAACAGGTTACACCCCTTTCAAATATTGGAGTTTACCTATGTCCCTTCCCGCGACTTACCTACAAATGTTGTCCACGATTTCAAAAGAAGGGCAGCTTCGTATGGAGCTCGTTGAAAAGCCTATGCCCACGCCTGCGGCGGATCAGGTGGTTATCAAAATCGAAGCCACGCCGATTAACCCGTCTGACCACGGGGTGATGTTTGGGTGGACGGATATGTCTGGCTGTAGCTCTAACGGATCAGGCAAAGACACTGTTCTGAGCGCGCCTGTCTCCAAACAAGGCATGGGCATTATGAAAGCCCGTATCGGGCAATCCCTACCCGTAGGCAATGAGGGCGCGGGCACTGTTGTCGCCGCTGGCGAAAGCGAAGCCGCGCAGGCTTTAATGGGCAAAACTGTTGCCGCGCTTAGCGGGCAAATGTACGCGCAATATGTCTGCTTGCCTGCCGCCTCATGTCTGCCGCTTCTGCCGGGCAATACCGCCAAAGACGGCGCGTCGAGTTTCGTAAATCCGCTAACCGCTTTATCATTCGTTGAGAATATGCGTATGGAAGACCACAGCGCGATTGTGCATACGGCGGCGGCATCAAATCTAGGACTAATGCTCAATAAAATTTGCCAAGCCGACGGCGTTGACCTCGTCAATATTGTGCGCCGCCAAGAGCAAGTCGATATCCTTAAAGGCCTTGGCGCGAAATATATCGTCAATAGTAGCGCGGACAGCTTCATGACTGACCTGACCGACGCCATTCACGAAACCGGCGCTACGCTTGGCTTTGACGCAACAGGCGGCGGACAACTCGGCTCTGATATACTCGCCGCTATGGAAGCCGCGGCGGCGCGAACGCCCGGCGCTTATAGTATTTACGGCTCTATCAAGCATAAGCAGGTTTATCTTTACGGCGCGCTCGATACCTCGCCGACAACGCTTACGCGCGGCTACGGCATGGCATGGGGTGTGGGCGGCTGGCTCATGCCTAACTTCCTCGCTAAAGCAGGTATGGAGGTCGGCAACCGCTTGCGCATGCGTGTCGCCAAAGAATTGACCACCACATTTGCCAGTCATTACACCGATGAAATTTCACTCTCTGAGGCGCTGGATGCGCAGACCGTTAAAAAATATAACGCCAAATCTACAGGGCAAAAGTTCCTGATTTGCCCGCAGATGGACCTTTAAAATTATAGATGCTGGCTAGGCGTTAGCTCTATTTCTGTAATAGAGCCTAGCCAGAATCGATAAAACTTGATAGCAAGGCTTATGTGGTCTCATAGTCTAATACCGGTTTTAACCGTCGCATCTATTGGTTTATTTTCCTGCGCAAGCTCGGCTCAGCCGGCCAAAACAACCCCGTCTCTTAGGACAGCACAAAGCACAACCATTCCTGCTGTAACAACGGGACGGATTACGCCCGGCGCTAACTTATCCCAGACAGAACGGTTCACGCTTTGGAAAAATGATTTTATAAACCGCGCCGTACAAAAAGGGTATGAGCGGAATATGGTCTCGCGCCTGATTAGTCCTGCCGTCATTAATGAGCGCGCGATTGACAGGAATAAAAAACAGCCTGAATTTTCCAAGCCCATTTGGTCTTATGTTGACGGCGCAGCTTCGCCCGACAGACTTAATAAAGGCCGAGGGAAGTTATCTGAACAAAGCCAAGTCTTTGAGCAGATTGAGAGCCGCTACCAAGTCCCGCGGCATATCCTGACAGCTATTTGGGGCCTGGAAACAGCTTATGGTAAAATATTGGGCACCCATGATATCATAAGCGCGCTGTCGACTTTTGCTTTTGAGGGGCGACGTCAGAAATTTGGCGAGGAGCAACTCTTTGCGGTTTTAGATATGCTGCGCCGCGGCGATATTCGTGCAAATCAACTCACAGGGTCATGGGCGGGAGCCATGGGTATGACTCAGTTTATCCCCACCACATTTAGAGACTATGCTGTCGATTTTAACGGCGATGGCAATAAAGATCTCTGGACTAATGAGGGTGATGCCTTGGGCTCTGCCGCGCATTATCTCTCTCGGCACGGCTGGCGCTACCACGAACCGGTTATGACCGAAGTCAAGGTCGGCCCCAATTTCGACTATAGCTATGTCGAAGGGAGCAAGAAATCTGTAGCCGAATGGAGCGCCCTTGGCGTACATCCCATCAACAATCAAAACTGGTCAAACGCGGCTATGGCGCTGGACGCCAAATTAATTGCCCCTGGAGGCCATAAAGGGCCCAAACTGTTAACGTTCAAGAATTTTGATGTCATCAAAAAATATAATAATTCAACAAGCTACGCTATGGGTATAACTGTGCTCGGCGAAGCCCTACGTGGGAACTCTGTTCTTAAAACGCCGTGGCCAAGAAATGACAAACCCCTGTCCTTTAGTAACAAAAAATCCATGCAGGCTAAGCTCAATGCACTTGGGTTTGATGTGGGAGGCGTTGACGGTCAAATCGGTCCAAATACGCGAAAAGCTATTAGAGCTTGGCAAAAATCCCAAGGATTGCCTGCAGATGGGTATATGGAACAACGCCTGTATCAACGCCTAATCGGCCAATAATAGTGTTAAGATTCTGTAATTATGGCTTTACAATTTTCGTTTTGACGTCACTATCTCTCGGCATTAATGATTTATTAAGTGTGTGTAGATTGGGAGACCTATAATGAACAAACAACTATTAACAGCAATGTTAGCTGCGACAGCTTTAACATTCACAGCTTGCTCACAAGCAAAAGACGCCGCGAATAGCGCAAAAGACGCAGCCGTCGCAACAAAAGATGCTGGCGCTGCCACTATGAACAAAGCTGGTGATTTGGCTGGAAGCGCGAAAGACGCTGCCGCCAAAGCAGGCGACGCTATGA
>CAZJRU010000208.1:1794-2917 GCA_964548315.1 uncultured Hellea sp. | reverse complement strand
AGAAAATTAAGAAAGACGGCAAGGCTATCCCGCCGCTCACGCTCGAAGAAAATCCAGATATTTTGAAAACGCTATGCGCGTCTAAAAAACGCCCAAAGCTTGTCATTGGATTTGCTGCAGAGACTAATGATGTAATTAAACACGCAACGGCAAAACGCCTGCGCAAAGGCTGCGATTGGATTGTCGCCAATGATGTATCAGGCGATGTCATGGGCGGTGACCATAATAGCATGATCCTGGTGACGGACACCGAGACCGATAGCTGGCCACGCCTGAGCAAAACAGACGCCGCGAAAAAATTAGCCCAAAGAATTTCCAAGCATTTCAAATAATAAAAACAAAAGAGACCTCACATGAGCTTACGCGTCGAGATAAAGACTTTGGATCATTTCGGAGATCTTGAACTCCCAAAATACGAAACCGTTCTCGCGGCGGGCGCTGATCTTCGCGCCGCCCTTCCGGCCGGCACCCCTATGATTTTAAAAGCGGGGGAGCGCGCACTCGTCCCGACGGGAATGGCGATGGCGCTGCCTGCTGGATATGAAGCTCAAATCCGCCCGCGCTCTGGTCTTGCCTATAAACATGGGATTACTTGCCTAAATACCCCTGGCACAATTGACGCGGATTACCGCGGGGAAGTCAAAGTACTTTTAATCAACCACGGGGACCAGGCGTTTACGATAAACCGCGGGGAGCGCATTGCTCAAATGGTGATCGCCCCCATAACTCAGCCAGAGTTTGAACGCGTTACGGAGTTATCAGACACAGCGCGCGGTGAAGGCGGTTTCGGAAGTACTGGCGTCAACTAGCTCTTAGCCAAAAACCTCGCGTTAACCTTTTAAGTCAATTTGTTCATTTTCAGTTCAACTTTAGGATATATTGTCTACGGCCTAATAGAATTCTACCTTAACCCCCCGTTATGGTAGGATGAGAACCCGGTAGTGCTTCACATGTGGAGCGTTGCCGGGTTTGATTATTTTAAGGCTTACCTCTTTCTCTTAACCTGCATCAATGGAATGCGCCAAAACGCGGCTAACATATGAGAGGTCTTGGCCGCTTTCATCTCGCCATATGTCAAAGGCGTTTTGGACCGCTTTTTTAGCGGATTTGGATGTGACCGCTT
>CAZJRU010000208.1:0-1694 GCA_964548315.1 uncultured Hellea sp. | reverse complement strand
ATCAAAGCCAAAGCTTCTGGGCTTGTCCATTCGGCTTCGCCGGACACTCTGGCAACTTCGCGACCGCGTCGATCATAAAAAACCGATGTGGGAAGTCCTGGCAATAAAAGTTTAGAGCTCGTGCTATAGCTCCCGTCATGCCAGCCTTGTAAATTATCAATACCGTTATCTCTTAAAAACTTGGCCGCTTCTTCGGCGGTGCGGTCAAGGCTCACAGTGACCACTTCAAAATCGGCGCCGCCGCGTTTTGCTTGCAGCGCGTCCAGCGTAGGCATTTCAGCAATACAGGGCGCGCACCATGTCGCCCAAACATTAAGCAAAATCACTTTGCCTTTGTAGTCAGAGAGCGTCATTTTGGTTTTGTCAGGCAATAAATACGGCAAAGGGGGCTGCGCGGGCGGGCTTTGTAAAACCGTCAATTTTTTAAGGCTGTCTTTAGCAAATTGGTCTAAACCCGTTTTCGGCTGAGAGCAGGATTGCACAATAACAAGCAATATCGCTAGAAGCCCAAAAATAACCATCCCTCGGATGGCATTTGACAGTGATATGAAAGATTTAGTCATGGCAAAAAGTCCTAAAGGAAAAAACTCAAAAGGCCAACAGATGTGGGGTGGACGTTTTAGCGCGTCTCCGGGGGAGCTCATGCAGGCCATTAATGTCTCAATCGATTTTGACAAACGCCTAGCCGCCCAAGATATTCGCGGCTCTAAAGCCCATTCGGCCATGCTTGCCGCGCAGGGCATCATTACCAAAAAGGATATGCGCGCTATTCATAAAGGCCTGACCGAGATTGAAAAAGAAATTGAAAATGGAACTTTCCCGTGGTCGCGTGATCTGGAAGACATTCATCTTAATATTGAAAGCCGGCTGAAAGATAAAATCGGGGACGCTGCAGGGCGCCTACATACGGGCCGTTCGCGCAATGACCAAGTCGCGACAGATTTCCGCCTTTGGGTACGTGACCACCTTGACCAATTTGACGCCCAGCTCGAAAAGCTACAACGCGCCCTCCTCGCCCAAGCGGCTGAGAACGCGGACACTATCATGCCTGGTTTTACCCATCTGCAAAGCGCGCAACCTGTGACCTTTGGACATCATATGCTGGCCTATTTGGAAATGTTTGCCCGTGACCGCGCAAGGTTCCAAGATTGCCGCGCGCGGATGAATGAAAGTCCGCTCGGCGCGGCCGCGCTGGCGGGAACGCCCTATCCCATTGACCGCAAAGCCACCGCCAAAGAGCTCGGCTTTGCCCGGCCAATGGCCAATTCGCTTGACGCCGTCTCGGCGCGGGACTTTGCGCTTGAAGCGCTGTCTGCGGCCAGTATTTGTGCCACGCATCTCTCGCGCTTATCTGAGGAAATCGTCATTTGGACCAGCGCGCAGTTCCAATTCATCAAGCTGACTGACGCCTTTACAACAGGCAGTTCTATAATGCCGCAAAAGCGCAACCCTGACGCGGCAGAGCTTATACGCGCCAAAGTTGGCCGTATTATGGGCGCGCTTACCAGTCTAACAATTGTGATGAAAGGGCTGCCCCTCGCCTATTCCAAAGATATGCAAGAAGATAAAGAACCCGTCTTTGACGCCTTTGACGCGCTTGATTTGGGCCTTGCCGCTATGGCGGGGATGGTGTCTGATATGAGCCCTAACAAACCCCGCCTCGCAGACGCGGCGGGCGCAGCCTATTCCACCGC
>CAZJRU010000207.1:0-2939 GCA_964548315.1 uncultured Hellea sp. | reverse complement strand
CGATGACGGGGGTTCCGTCTTCGATTAAGGCAATGGGGCCATGTTTAAGCTCGCCTGCGGCGTAACCTTCAGCATGAATATAAGAAATTTCTTTTAGTTTTAGCGCGCCCTCCAAAGCAATCGGCACCTGGCTGCCACGGCCCAGATAAAAGGCGCTTTTGGATTTTGAAAAATCAAAAGCCATGGCTTCTATCTCGCCGTCCAGAAGCAAAGCTTCTTTGACGTAACGCGGTGTTTTAATCAGCGCTGTGGCTATGCGTTTTTGGTCGTCTTCAGATATCGTTCCGCGCGCCGTACCCGCTGCTAAGGCCAGAGACGCCAAAGCCGTGAGCTGTGAGGTAAAGGCTTTTGTCGAAGCTACCCCAATTTCTGGTCCCGCGTTAATCGGCAAAGCAATATCAGCTTCGCGCGCCATGGTCGATGTCATGACATTGACAAGCGCAGCGGTCTTGACCCCTGCCTCTTTACAATAGCGTAACGCGGCCAAAGTATCCGCCGTTTCGCCCGATTGGGAGACAGCAATGAATAAGGAGTTTTTAGAGAGAACAGGCTCCCGGTAACGAAATTCTGAAGCGATATCGACATCAACGGCCAGACCTGCCGCTTGCTCAAACCAATATTTAGCCACCATCCCCGCGTAACAGGCGGTTCCGCAGGCGATAATGATAATACGGTCGAATTTTGAGAAATCGAGATCAGCAGGAACATTGGCCCCCAAACGATATTCATCAATATAATTGCTGAGCGTACGGCCAATTGTTTCTGGCTGCTCATACATTTCTTTAAGCATGAAATGGCGGTAATTGCCTTTTTCCGCCATGGCCGGACCGCCCGTTAATATGGTGATTTCGCGCTCAACCTTATTATCATCGACGTCATAGATATCATAACTCGTCGGAGTCATAACGGCCCAATCGCCTTCTTCCAAATAAATGAGTTTTGTTGTCAGCTGCGCGAGCGCCATAGCATCTGAGCCCAGATACATCTCCCCCTCACCAATCCCGATGGCCAAGGGCGAACCTGCCCGCGCGCAATAAATATGGTCTGGGTGGTCATCAATGATAACGCCAAAGGCATAAGCCCCTTTGAGTTTTTTCAGGCTCTGCGAAAAAGCGTCTTTGGGCGAGAGGCCCGTGCCCAGCGCTTCATCCACGAGATGAGAGACAACTTCGGTGTCTGTTTCGGTTCTAAAGTCGCGATGCTTTAAATCTTTACGAATATCGAGAAAGTTTTCGATGATGCCATTATGCACCACGCCAACGCGTCCGGAGAAATGCGGATGGGCGTTGGTTTCATTTGGAACGCCGTGCGTGGCCCAGCGCGTATGCGCGATCCCGCTTTGGCCGTCGACATGGTCTGACTGAAGTTTGCCTTCGAGGCCTTTAATCTTTCCTTCGGCGCGCTGGCGAATTAATTTGCCCTTATCGAGAACCGCAATACCCGAACTATCATAGCCCCGATATTCTAGCCGCTTAAGCCCGTCAACGAGGCGATCTGTTACCTCGCTCGTGCCTACAATTCCGATAATTCCACACATAGAAATCCGCCTTCGTCTATTATCCGCGTGTCTTTAGCCTACTGCTAATAAGTGACAAGCCCCTTCACCACTCTATTCTGACAGCAATAAGTGCAAATTTCGTTACAATTCTGACGGTTTTTGGCGTTAATCGGCTTCAATCAATTTAATGATAAGCCGTCCCGCGCTAATATCCACCTTGGGAACGGCGATTTTCGTAAAGGGATGATAGAAACTTGCGCCCTCTTTGGGCTTAATTTCAAGCATGTCACCTGCGCCAAATTCATGCACAGCTATGACGCTTCCAACACGTTTTCCTTCTGTCGATTTAACATCTAGCCCGACTAAATCTGTAAAATAAAACTCATCTTCATCAGGTTCTGGCAACACGCCGCGCGAAACGTAGAGCTTTGTCGATTTTAGGGCTTCGGCCTCTTCTCGGGTTTTGATTTCAGGCGCCGTGACCGCGACAAAGTTCTTAACCAATCTGTGCTTTGCAGGCGTTAAGATAATCTTCCCGCTCTGGTCTGATAACGGACCATATTTGGCGCAATCTTGCGGGACGTCTGTAAAAGACTTGAGCTTTACTTCGCCCTTAACGCCGAAAGCCCCCGCAATTGCCCCTACGCATATCAATTTTGATGAACCCGTCATGAGCCGCCCATTACGGTTTTCACAAAGATATGTCAGTAAAAAATATCCCAAAACGCGCGAATCGTGACCTACGTCACGCTTTTAGCTCTCCCAATAGTTTAACAGGGTATAAACGGGGCGCAGGGAGAAGAGCTGGATGTTTCCATATGTGGAGGTTCTTCTCCCTTATTTTTTCATGACCTGATAATCTGCGTTTTATAAGCCTATTCATTTAGTTCTGTTTCTGTTCATCTTTGATTTGCTATGAAAGACTGACATTAACGTTTTAAAGGCATGACTATGTTTCGCACGTTCATTTTATCTCTGACCGCCCTTAGCCTCTCGTCTATAGCTCACGCCCATCCAGACCCTGAAGCCTCTGCCCCGCAAACCCCTCAAAAAATCACCAAGCCGCAACTACCTACTCAAGCTGAAATTCAAGACGTCCTTGAGCAAATGCCGGATATGAACGCAATCATGGGTGATATGATGGGATTAATGAAGGACGAAAAGTTCAAAGACACGATGAAGAAATCAGCCAAGGCCTTTACCGAGAAAATGGACAAAGACGACGTTTTTAAAACGGGACCCGACGGTCTGCCTGATTTCAACAAGGCTTTTGGCGCTATGCTCGGAGCCTTTTCAGATGAAGAAGCCATGGGCGGCATGATGGACACGATGATGGGGCTTGCCGAGACGATGGAAAAGCACATTCCTGAGACTGCCAAAAAGGCGGCGCCCAACCCTTAAGCGGCTTAGCGATCTATTGAGCACTATCTCTTGAGCACTA
>CAZJRU010000206.1:0-2952 GCA_964548315.1 uncultured Hellea sp. | reverse complement strand
TGTCTGAAAGACACACGTTGAAATCCGAAATAGAAACTGAAGAAATTCCGGCTGATGAAGCCGTAAAGGTCACCTTTAAAGAACTGGGCCTAGATCCAAAGATAATAAAAGCTCTGGATGATATGGGCTATGAAAAGCCGACTCCTATCCAAGCCCGCGCCATCCCGTCTGCCTTAGAGCAACGTGACGTTCTGGGCATTGCGCAAACAGGCACAGGCAAGACGGGGGCCTTTACGCTCCCGACGATGCATAAACTGACCAAGGGCCGCGCAAGAGCGCGTATGCCACGCTGCCTTATCGTGTGCCCAACCCGCGAGCTTGCCGCTCAGGTGGCTGAAAATGTCGAGCTTTACGGTAAGTACCTTAAGCTTGAAATGGCACTGTTAATTGGCGGCGTGTCCTTTGCGGAACAAGACCGTAAACTTATGAAGGGTGTGGATATTCTTATCGCGACTCCCGGCCGTTTGTTAGATCAGTTTGAACGCGGTAAAATTCTTATGACGGGCGTGCAGACCCTCGTTGTCGATGAAGCAGACCGTATGCTCGATATGGGTTTTATTCCCGACATTGAGCGTATTTTTAAACTCACGCCCTTTACGCGTCAGGTTCTTTTCTTCTCGGCAACAATGCCTGCTGAAATCAAACGTCTCGTCGATCAGTTTTTACATCAGCCCATCACGATACAAGTTGCGCGCCGTAACATGACAGCGGAAACAGTCACGCAACGTATTGTAAGAGTCCCCTCATCTGATCCTAAGCAAAAGCGAACGGCGCTCAGGTGGCTCATTGATAATGAAGAGGTCGAAAACGGTATCGTCTTTTGTAACCGTAAGCGAGATGTCGATATTGTTGCGAAATCGCTTAACGTTCATGGCCACTCTGCCGCACCAATTCATGGTGATCTCGCCCAATCTTTGCGAACTCAAACTTTGGAAAATTTCAAGGGCGGAAAAATCAAACTGCTTGTTGCCAGTGACGTCGCCGCGCGCGGACTTGATGTCCCTTCTGTAAGCCATGTGTTTAATTACGATGTGCCAAACCATTCAGAAGATTATGTTCATAGGATTGGACGTACAGGTCGCGCGGGACGTGAAGGTGACGCCATCATGTTAGTCGCCCGTCTGGACCAAAAAAATTACGACGCTATACTTCATCTAATCAAAGTCGACGGTATCGAAGAAATTGACATTCCGGGGATCGAAAACTTCCCTAAAGATGGCGGCAAGCACCGCTCCGGACGTGGCGATAAACGCGGACGAGGAGGAAAAAACGATCGCTCCAGAGGCCGTAATCGCAACTCTAATGATAGCCCGCGCCGCAAGGCGCCTGAGCGCTCTGAAGCGCAAGAAGACAAGACCGAGACTAAACCCAAAAAGAAAGTTGAGTCGCGCCGCGCAGCGCCCAAACGTAAAAAATCTGAAGCGGAGGTCGAAGAGCTTTCCAAAACACCGAAGACGCGTAAAGAGTCTAAAGCTGCGCCATCTAAAAAGAAATCCACTGATAAATCGAGTGAAGACAGGCCGTCTAAAAGCAAACCTAAATCGCAGGATAAGGGAAGAAGCCGTAAAAACGGATCTCGCAATAAAGAAGACACAAGAAAGTCAAGCAAAGACGGTAAACGGCGCTATAAAGATACGCTTAAAGAAAACACCTCTGAAGGTTTTGGCGATTCAATGCCCGCATTTTTTAAAGCTACTTTGAAGTAACCTTCGACACACGAAGCGTAAGCTCATCTAACGCCGTAAATATTTGTTTTAAATGAGCATCCGACTCCTGAAACAAGCAATGACCCGCATCAATTAAGTCAAGCCTAACGCAATCTGAAAACCGGCTATCGCATACTTTTTGGTTTTCTTCTGTGACCACGAAATGATCGACAGATGCAGACACCATAGTCACAGGAACGTCGATGGATTCTAGATATCCTGCCTCGCGTATATATTCACTGCTTTCGAAAAACTCTGCGCCCCATTGCGCCGTTACGCCGCCCACGCGCTCTGCGGGATAACGCGTGAAAACAACATCTCGATTGGGGAGTCTTTTGGGGTTTGAACTACACATGTCGATATTGGCGATCGATAGGTCGTCGCTAAACGGCTTCCAATTATCATCTCCTTGAAGGTAATGTTTGCCTTTCCCTAACCAGCGGGACCAGTTCATTAAAGACTTAGCCTGCTTAAACGCCAACTCACCCGCCTTGGGAATAACCGCAGGCGCCATCAAATAAAGACCATCGACTAAACCCGGATGATCGCCGCTCATCCTTATGGCGACGTGACCACCAAATGAGATGGCCATTGGAATTATTGGGCGGGTGGTTTGCGGAAAGGATTTAATAAACTCCGCTAAATCATTGGAATATTGAGAAAAATTTTTGACCCATAGCTTCTCGGGTTGGCTGTCGCGGTATCGATCCGACCCGCCCTGACCTCGCAAATCAATTCCGACAACATGATAGCCTTGCCGCGCGAGCATATCCACATGTTCGCCATACATCGACATCGTTGCCGTATATCCTGGAATTATGATGAGCGTTGCTTTTGCCGCGCCTGAATTTCCTGTTTCTCCCCAGCGCAGTCCAGTTCCATCTGAGGTCTCAAAGCGCTGCCATGTCCAATCGGGCGGCATGTCTGGTAGATGATAAGCATCGACTTGGGCTTGGAAATTAGCATCAACTTGAAAAGGTTTGTAGCGCTTCTCTGGCCAAAAATAGAACGCGATGAACCCTATAATAAGAGATACTGCCAAGCCTTTGAAGATGCGGGATTTCATTTTGGCCTTATCTTTTGTTTACAACAACTATAATCTTAATAGCCGTAAGTGTCTTTGTAATAGGGATCTACTTCAAACTTTTTGTGCCACGCCGCGAGTTTAGGCGCGCGTGCTTGCCACTCTAAATGCCCAGCCCGGTAAGTCGCATAATCGAGCGCCGTAACAATAGCTAGATTGCCA
>CAZJRU010000205.1:0-2986 GCA_964548315.1 uncultured Hellea sp. | reverse complement strand
CTCAGGGCCTTAACGGACTGCATTGATTCGAGTTTTGAAGCGGCCATTGAGCTAATCCTTAAAGCGCCGAACTATCTGATTGTGGTTGGCGTAGGAAAATCTGGTCATATCGGGCAAAAAATTGCTGCCAGTTTCGCCTCGACGGGAACGCCCAGTTTTTTCATGCACCCCACCGAAGCTAGTCACGGCGATTTGGGAATGGTGTCCAAAGGCTGCGTAATTCTGGCGATTTCCAATTCCGGCGAGAGCCGCGAACTGCGCGATGTTTTACTCTTTGCCAAGGCCAATACTGTCCCCGTCATCAGTATAACGAAAAACGCCGCCTCAACGCTGGCAGATTATAGCGACGTCACGCTCCGCCTGCCCGAAGCGCCTGAGGCCTGCCCTAACGGCATTGCGCCGACAACCTCGACAACAAATACACTGGCGCTAGGCGACGCGCTGGTTGTCGCGGTCATGACGCAGCGCGGCTTTACGCTGGAGGATTTTGGCAAACGTCACCCGGGCGGCAAAATTGGGCTCCAATTACAAACTGTCGCCCAATGGCTCGCTGCCCATCCCAAAAATATACCCACGGTTTCGGCCAATGCGGCCATGGACGTCACAATTACAGCTATATCAAAAGGGGCAAAAGGCTGCGCCGCGGTGATTGATGATAAGGGCCTGATGATAGGCATAATCACAGATGGCGATTTAAGGCGTGCACTGGACGCTAATTTTTCCAAAAAGACAGCCCTGCAAATCATGACGCCTTCACCGCGGTCTTTATCGCCTCAAATGCCTATGAAAGAGGTCATCGACTTATTTACACAAAACCGCATCTCAAATGGCTTTGTGGTTGAAGACGGCCGCCCGCTCGGCGTCATCGACATGAAAAGCTTATTGGAAGAAGGTTACCTCTAGGCCATGCGTACGCTTATTGTTATTCCTGCCCGTTATGGGTCGACGCGCTTTCTAGGCAAACCCTTAGCCGAAATTAACGGCATTAGCATGGTGCGCAGAACGGCCCGCATTGCCCAAAAAGCGTCAGAAAAAATTGGCGGGTGTGACTATGTCGTGGCAACAGATCATGAAGCGATTAAAGCCCATTGCCAAACCCATAACATCCCTGCCCTCATGACTGATAAAGATTTATCGACCGGGAGTGACCGCGCTCATGCCGCTGGCCAATTATCAACGCCCTCGCCCGACATCATTATAAATTTGCAAGGCGATGCGCCTTTTACGCCCGTCGATTATGTAACTGCTCTCGGAGAGGCCTTAAAAAGCGGAGCCGATGTTGCCACACCTTATGTTCAGCTCTCATGGACCGCTTTAGACGCGCTACGCCAGCACAAAAAAGCCACGCCCTTTAGCGGGACCTGTGTCATCATTGGTCCTGATAATCAGGCAATCTGGTTTTCAAAAAACATCATACCAGCCATTCGCAAAGAACCTCAATTGCGCGAAAGCTCGGATATGTCCCCGGTCTGCCGTCATGTCGGCCTATATGCCTATAAGCGCGAGGCGCTAGAGCAATTTGTCAATTGGCCTGAAAGCCATTTCGAAAAGTTAGAGGGCTTGGAACAATTACGCCTCTTAGAAAACGGGCTGTCCATTACATGCGTGAAAGTAGCTCCGCCCAAAATCGCAACGCCTGGCATTGATACGCCCGAAGATTTGGCGCTGGCCGAGCGTTTAATCCGCGAGCATGGTGACCCCTTCTCATGAGCCGTATTTTCATTTGCCGCCACGGCAATACTTTCGATAAAGGTGATATCGTCAGGCGCGTGGGCGCAAGAACAGATATGCCCCTCTCCACCTCTGGACGCCAGCAGGCCGAAGAATTAGCCCGCGCACTTTCGAAATTTAACTTCGCCCAAGCTTATTGCTCTGCCCTCATCCGAACACAACAAACGGCAGTCGCGATTATCAGCGAAGAAACACCTTTAGAGACATTAGATTTTCTTACCGAGATTGATTACGGGGAAGATGAAAATAAGCCCGAATCCGAGGTCGTCGCGCGCCTCGGGCAAGACATCCTCGATTTATGGGATATCGACGCCATCGCCCCGCAGGGCTGGAAGGTAGACCCCGAAGAAATTATTGCCGCATGGGTGTCCTTTTTTGATACCCAGCGCAGAAGTAATGAGGACATCCTTGTTGTGACCAGTAACGGCGTGGCCCGTTTCGTCCTCGACGTTATAACAAATCCAGATTTTGACACACCGCGAAAACTACGCACAGCCGCCTACGGCGTGGTTGAGCTAAGCCCCAATAAAACAGAGCTCCTCTTCTGGGACAAACGTGCCTAAACATGCGCGGCTCTGTCCTCTAGCCCAAACCCATAATACATGGCACATAAGAGTATGAGCGATAAAACGATAGATTTCGGCTTTGAGGATATTCCCGTTGAGGAAAAAGCCTCGCGTGTGCGCGGGGTTTTCGACGCGGTTGCTGGAAAATATGACCTCATGAATGACGCTATGTCCATGGGCGTGCACCGCATTTGGAAAGACCTCACAATAACGAAACTCAATCCGCAACCCGGTGAGCTTTTAATTGATGTCGCGGGCGGCACGGGTGACCTTGCCCGCCGGTTTATCAAGCGCGCTGAAGAAGTACGCGTTCGGCGCGGCGGCGATCCTGCTCGCGCCATTATTTGTGATATAAACGCCGAGATGTTGCTTGCGGGCATAGACGCCCAAAAAGATGCAGGCATGGATTTAACGCGGGTCTGCGGGAATGCGCAAAGCCTACCCTTTCCAGATAATTACGCCAACGCGATTACAATCTCATTTGGCATTCGTAATGTAACAGACCGCGATATGGCGCTTAGAGATTTCCTCAGAGTGTTGAAACCAGGCGGTCGTCTCTTTGTTTTAGAGTTTTCAACGCCGCCGGACAAAATCCTGCGCAAGATATATGACACCTATTCTTTTAACGTCATTCCTAAACTTGGCGGATTACTGGCCAATGACGAAGCCAGCTATCAATATCTTGTCGA
>CAZJRU010000204.1:0-2986 GCA_964548315.1 uncultured Hellea sp. | reverse complement strand
TACAATTGCAACAGTTTGAAATTTTTTTCTGTATCACGATATTTTTAGTTGAGTCAGGGGCTTTCTGGGTTATTGGAGCGCGTGGGAGACGAATTTCACATATCGAATAAATTGAAGGCCATTATTATCTGCTTTATGATTTGGTCTGGGAGTGCTTTTGCGCAAGAGTCAAGTTTGGCGCAAAGTTATACCTTGGATTATTTTGAACAATTCCAACCCAATACGGCGCAGGATATGATAACACGTGTTCCTGGTTTCACACTACAAGATAGCGACGACAATCAACGTGGTTTCGGCCAAGCAAGTTTGAATATATTGATAAATGGCCGCCGACCATCGGCCAAATCTCAAAATGCAAATGATATATTGGGAAGAATTCCCGCAAATAATGTTATCCGCATTGAAATATTGGATGGGGCTTCGCTGGATATACCAGGCCTGTCTGGGCAAGTCGCAAATATTGTCTCTAACACTGACAAGATTTCAGGAAATTGGGAATATAGTGCGCGATTTGAAGAAGGGACTGAACCTCAAATTCTAGAAGGCGAAATTTCCGTAAACGGTAATTGGGGTGACCTCTCATATGTCGCGAGTTTGGAGGCTAATCAATTTACTTTTACGGAAGATGGCGTTGAACAATTTTTTGACGGCGATCGAGTATTATTTGAAGACCGCACGGAAGATGTTTTTCTAGCGGCAGAACGCCCGAGCCTATCTTTGAATCTCACTTATACTCCCAAAGACAGTCATATTGCGAATTTGAATTTAAGCGGGTCAATCTTTAATCGCCGCGGTGGGAACCGAGAAGCCTTTATTGCTCGCTCCGACATCGGAGATACGGGGCAGAGTCTATCTGACAATGGCGAAGATGAATATACTTATGAAATTGGCGCGGACTATTCTTTTCCAATTGGTAACACGCAATTAAAACTCATTGGCCTGCACAGATTTGAGGAAAGTGATTTCAATAATAGCTTTCAGGAGTTTGTTGAAAATGCAGACCCTTTTCTCTCTGAATTCAATAATCTGGAAGAAGAGGCTGAGTTTATTGGCCGGGGTGAACTGAGCTGGAAAACTGGGGCCAAACATGATTGGCAATTATCATGGGAAGGCGCGTTTAATAGCCTTGATAGTACGACCGAATTTTCGTCTACGGACGACCCTCTCGAGATAACGAATGTCCGCGTGGAGGAGCAGCGCACGGAAGCTAATATTACCCATGGCTGGGCGGTTACAGATAAACTTAAACTGCAAACATCGCTAGGGGCAGAATATTCGCAGTTAGCAGTAACAACAGATGATAATCCCGCGCGTAATTTTTTTAGGCCAAAAGGCTTTGTATCTCTGAGTTACGAGCAGTCCGATCGATATACATGGCGAGCCCGTCTAGAACGCGATGTGGGGCAATTAGATTTTGGAACCTTTGTGAGTTCAGTCAATTTAACTGAAGATTTTGCAAATACCGGAAATGTTGACATTGTGCCCACCCAGTTTTGGAACGGCGAGATTGAAGTTGAACGAAAAGACGACAAGTTTTTTTCGGGGACGCTAAGGGTTTTTGCCAGAGATATTCAAGATCCTATTGATCGTATTTTATTTCCCGATGGGAGCGAAGGTCCAGGCAATTTGGATTCGGCGTTTTTATATGGCGTAGAGCTAAATACAACATGGATTTTAGACCACTTAGGCCTCAATGGTATGCGCTTGCAATTGGGTGGAAGCTTAAGTGATAGTGAAATTGATGATCCTGTAACAGGCCAATCTCGGAAAATTAATGATACCGAGGAATGGGAATATAACTTCGACTTGACGCACGACATTCCAAATACGGATTGGGCTTGGGGATTAGGGTTTCGGCAATTCCAAAATAGTGAATTTTTTCGAATAGATCAAATATTTCAACCGCGTTTTGAACGCCCATTTTCTCGGTTCGATATCATCCATAAAAACGTTCTGGGAATGCGCGTGCAAGTCAGTTTTACAAATTTCCTGAATTTGGAGAGAACACAAGACAGGTTCATTTTTGATTTAAACCGGACAGGCGATCTTATAGAAATACAAGAACAAGGTCGCCGCCGAGGTCGGCGCATTGGCCTGACAATTTCAGATACGTTTTAAACGTCTTAATATCGGCAGTCTTCATAGGCCCTTAAAATATCACCGTTCCAGTCGCCGTTAAACTTCTCAATTAAGCGGTCTGAATTGGATTTTCCTGTTCGCGCAAATTCATCAAGTTCTTGGAGGAAGACAGTTTCATTTTCACCGTGAGCGTTCAGGCGTCCTCTTGCATTTAGGCCTTCTCTTGAAATGGTCAAAGCGGCGATTGCCATTTCGCGAATCGTACGTCCTCTGAAAAGCGTTTGTAATCCCATTTTGGGCACATCTCGTCTAAGCTGTTCGCGCTCTTCATTCGTCCAATCTTTAACGAGGTCCCACGCAGTATCTAATGCCGATTGATCGTAAAGAAGCCCCACCCAAAAGGCCGGCATCGCGCAAAGTTCGCCCCAGGGCCCCGTATCGCAGCCGCGCATTTCCAAGAATGTCTTCAGGCGGACTTCGGGGAATATTGTTGAGAGGTGGTTATCAAAGTCGGCGAGTGAAGGTTTTTCGCCCGGCACAGTATCAAGCGTGCCGTTCAGGAAATCGCGGAATGATTTACCAGAGGCGTCTAGATATTCTCCGTTGCGATAAACAAAGTACATCGGCACATCGAGCGCATAATCAATATATTGCTCAAAACCAAAGCCTTCATCAAAGACAAACGGGAGCATCCCTGTACGGTCCGGGTCAGTGTCTAGCCAGACCCGCGAGCGGTAAGATTTATACCCGTTGAGTTGCCCATGCATAAAGGGCGAGTTCGCAAACAGAGCGGTCGCGATGGGCTGGAGCGCAAGACTAACACGAAATTTTTTGACCATATCGGCTTCAGACGAAAAATCTAAATTGGTTTGAACCGTGCATGTGCGAAACATCATCTCGCGGCCCA
>CAZJRU010000203.1:0-3003 GCA_964548315.1 uncultured Hellea sp. | reverse complement strand
AGGCCTGAATATGAAATCAAAGGTTCCATATTTGTTCTCATGCCATGATTCAGTCAAATTGCAAAATTTATTCTGCATTTTCAACATTTTTGGTAAGCATCAGCCGAGTAAGTCGCGCATCGCGTCCAGATATGAAATCCACGCCGCGCGCCCCGCGTCGGTCATATGTACCAAAGTCTGCGGGCGTTTGCCTTTATAGCCTTTCTCTTGCTTTACATATCCAGCCGTTTCAAGCTTGGTCAGATGAGTTGACAGGTTCCCATTACTCGTGCCCGTCTTTTTCAAAAGCTCGGGAAAACTAGCCGGGTTTACAGCAGATAGGTAAGCCATCACGCCCAGCCGAAGACGGCCATGGATAACGTCATCTATAGCGTCGAGATTGAGGTTTGGGTTATCAGACATTGGCTGTTTCTTTTTTAAGACCAATTAAACTTGGGATGATTTGCGTAATGATGACACCAAAGGCGGCAAAGAAATAGATATTTGGTGATTGCACTAACATATAGGTGATAACCGTTATGGCGCCTGAGCATAAGGCAACAATTTTCATATAAGTATGCCCTGTAAGACGCGCTAAGACTGCAAGATTTAATGTAATGAGGCTAAAGGCGAAAACAATTATCATATTATATAAAAAACCGGGCAGGCCTTTTGAGACGACCATGAAAACCGTCGTAATAGCAAAAGCCGCCATGAGTATACCCATTCCGATGCCTAAGACTTCTCCAACTTGATTTATTTGAGACTTGGCCCCGGGCTGCTTATCTATTTTACGGCCCAAATAAATAGACCCAAATGTACCGATTGCGCCATAAACACCCCATAGGACTCCTATGTTTTGAGGCGATAAAGGGAACTTCCCCATGAGTGTAAGCCCATGAAGGATTAGGGTTGGAATCACCATCAGTCCCCACATTAAACTTATAGAACTTCCTAATAGCGGGGTTCTAGCCCCTTGTTCGGCGATTGACCTTGCATATGCAATATCCTCAATAACTTCAGTTTTCGTCATATTCATCTCCTGAAAATTTTAAATTATAATTTATATTAAAATTAGTTTGCAATACAAACTTAATTGTGTCAAGTTTGAAATACAAACTAGTTTGACAATGGAGTAAAAATGAAGCCGAAGCTTAATAATAGAAAATGGATTGCCTTTAAACCTGAGTTAGATACATGGCTCGCTTTAGCCTCGGTTCTTGCTATGACGGGGATATATTACTTCAATACCAATTACGGTTTTGATCATCCCTTTATATTCTTCTTTGGGTTCATTTTTTTAGGGCACTTAATTCTCAACACCGCATTGCCAGCATATGTCGTTTTAAAAATGAGAGGTGAGGGACTTGAAGGTTTAGGGATAGGGCGCAATTGGTTGCTGACGTCTATTTTCATTTCGGCTGTGCTCGGCGCGTCAATGTATCCGTCTTTAAAGGTCGCTCTAGATGGATTTGACGGGGACCCTTTACCGAACATCGCTTATAATGCGATTGCGTTTTGGGAACCGCTTTTTGTATTTGGTTGGCTACAGCTCAGATTTGAACGGGCATTTGGTATAATTGCGGGTATATTGATGGCCGCTTTAAGCTTCGCCGCCTATCACATTGGGAGCTTTCCAATGGAGGGCCTAATTGTTCTCTTTTTAACGGGAACCTTTTACGGTTTGGTCTTTGCGATTGTTAGAAATTTAGTCGTCCTCATTCCCATAACTTGGGCTATCGCCTCAACAATGGGAACTATACAGGGCGGATTCTCATTTGATTGGTTAACCGTTGGGATCTACTTAGGTGTCTTGATTATGCAAATCGCAATATTGGCTCATTTTGTAAAAAAGGCTCGTATTGAGAATGATTTCCATACTGCAATTTCAACAATTCCGATATTAGAAAAAGCGTGACCGTCGTCACAGCGGCGCGTTTGCGCGCCGTTTAAGATGAAGATGTTCATTAGCATGAACTCCCCCCTTCAACCTTTCCCGGCCTTTATGGCCGGGTTTTTTATGCTAAATTTTCAAGCTCTGGGGTGAGCGGCCTTGTGAACACGCATCAGGGCGCTGGCGTCAACATCTGTATAACGCTGAGTTGTCGAAAGACTAGCATGGCCGAGTAATTGCTGAATGGTGCGCAAATCCCCGCCGCCCGCCAAGAGGTGCGTCGCAAAACTATGACGCAAGGCATGGGGGGTCGCGGTTTCGGGCAGGCCTAACGCGCCGCGAAGTTTACGTACTTCTTTTTGGATAATTTCTGGTCTTAACACGCCGCCTCTCGCACCGCGGAAAATGGGTTGATCAGAGGGTAAATCAAAAGGACTTAGCTCCATATATTTCTGAACAGATTTGCGGATCACAGGTAATATGGGGACGAGCCGAGTTTTACCGCCTTTCCCTGTGAGGCGCAAAGACGTTTTCAATGGCAAGTCTGCGCCCGTCAGGCTGAGGCTTTCTGAAATACGAAGGCCTGCGCCGTAACATAGGGTAAGCACGGCGATATTGCGCGCATCAATCCAAGGCTCCGCGCCCATAAGCGTGCCTTCAGAAATAAGGTCTTTTGCCCCGCTGATACTCAAGGGCTTAGGCAGTGTGCGTTTTGTGCGGGGGCCTTTAATAAGCGGCAGGGCGGCGTTTTTAACATCCCAGCGCCGTTCAAGATATCTGTAATAGGTACGGATGGCCGAGAGTTGACGCTGTATCGAGGCGGCAGATAAAGGTTTATCCCCGCGTCTTTTATAGGCCAAATACCCTCGGAAGTCTGTGGGTTTTAAGCTGGCTAAATCGCCTAAGTGAAGGGCTTTGTCTAAATGGGACGACATAAAATCCAAAAATGAGGACAGGTCGCGTTGATAAGCCTCGACGGTTTTATCAGCCAAGCGGCGCTCGCCTGATAAATGACCCAAGAAAATCGCGAGCGTTTCATTAGCAGGAATTTTAGCGATGCTGACCATAAGTCTATAGTGGCAGAGGCAAGTTAATGAAGGCTTTCGTATAGATGTTAAACAAGGCTTTCG
>CAZJRU010000202.1:0-3008 GCA_964548315.1 uncultured Hellea sp. | reverse complement strand
GAAAAATCTAAATTGGTTTGAACCGTGCATGTGCGAAACATCATCTCGCGGCCCAATGTGCCAACTTTTTGCATATATTCACGCATAATTTTATAGCGCCCTTTGGGCATGACGGGCACATCTTCTAGGCGGGTGTCTGGGCGAAAACCTAGTGAAATAAAGCCAGCGTCAATTTCGTCAGCAACTTCTCTTACCTCACGAAGATGACGGGCAACTTCGGCGCAGGTTTGATGTACATGCTCTAAAGGCGCGCCAGAGAGTTCAAGCTGACCGCCCGGCTCCAGCGAGACAGATGCTCCGCCGCGCTTAAGGGCAATCACATTGGGGCCTTCAAAAACAGGCTCCCAGTCAAAGCGCTGCATCCCTTCTAATATTGTCTTGATGCCGCCTTCATAAGGGATGGGTTTGAGAGATTTTAGGCAAAAGCCAATCTTCTCATGCTCTGTACCGATACGCCAATCGCTTTTAGGCTTACAGCCCCCTATCAGGTGCTCTATCATTTGGGATTTGTGTTCGATTATAGGAGTCTGTTTAACCATAGGGGGGCTTTAGTCGGGATAGGGGAGGCGGGCAAGCTGTAAAGAATGTATCGTAGAACCAGTTATTCACAATATAGTGTTTAGAGCGAGTTATTCTGACCGAGAACTGTATTTTCCCCAGCGTATTTTTCGATGACTTTAGCGTATCGCACAGGAAATAACCGGGAGACGATTGAAATAAAGCGCGCATCTCCGCCGATAAGAATGCGGCGTTTTTTCTTGGCGGCGCCTTTTAAAATGACCTGGGCGGCTTTTTTCGGTGAAGTTATGGCCATTTTGTCAAACCCAGCGTCAAGCTCTTCTCGGGTGACGCCGTTATCAGGAAGTTTGTCCGCGATAGCGTTTCGGGCGATATTTGTCGCGATGCCGCCAGGGTGAACGCTGCAAATGCCCACGCCAGTGCCGCGAAGTTCCTGGGCGAGGGTTTCGGTAAAGCCGCGCACTGCAAATTTTGACGCGCAATAATGGGTCTGTCCTGCATAACCAATTATCCCAAAGACACTAGAAATATTCACCAAGGTCCCTTTGCGCTCAAGGATTTGACCTAGAAAGGCCTTGGACATGCGAACTACGCCCCAATAATTTACGTCCATGACTTTTTCCATGGACTCCAGCGGTGTATCTACAAAGTTGCCCACGCGCGTGAGCCCCGCAACGTTGAACACATAATCGGCCGCGCCGTGAGTGGTGGCAACTTTGTCAGCATAGCTGGCTATGTCGTCCGCGCTAGCAATGTCAAAAACATCGCTCATAGCTTTATTGGCGCCGCCAACTTGCTCGATAGTCTCAGCCAACCCGTCCGCATTTATATCGCTAAGCGCTAATGTAGCGCCAGCTTCGGAAAGTTCGATGGCGAGCGCGCGGCCAATGCCTGACGCCGCGCCAGTAATAACGCAGACTTTATCTTTGAAAATGCTCATTTTCATTCTGCGGCCAATTTAATATTTGTCTCATGAATAGTGGAAAAAACGAGTGCGCCATCATCAATGGGATCACGCAACATCAATTTTTGATCGACCTTGTAATCTTGCAAGTTTTGCCATGGGTGTCTGTCACCTTGGGCGGGGAGCTGGTCAAAAACGCGGCGTAAATATCCCGCTTGAAAGTCCAAATAAGGGCGCCGCGCCATTTTAGCTGGGGCCATCGGCATGGCCCGCGTATATCCATTTTGTTTCATATGGCTAATAACTCTGACCACGAATTGTGAAATTAAATCTGCGCGCAGTGTCCATGAAGCATTGGTATAACCAAAGACAGACACCAAATTGGGCACAGCTGAATACATAATCCCTTTATATCCGAAGCTCTCGGATATATCGATAGCTTGTCCATCTACAGATATATCTGCTTGTCCATTAAAAACGACATTCAGACCCGTTGCTGAAATAATTACATCGGCTGCGATTTTATCGCCTGATTTTAGTAATATTCCATGTGGCGTGAAACGGTCTATATAATCTGTTTCTATGCTTGCGCGGCCTTCACGCATGGCAATGAATAAATCTTCATCAGGGATCATGCACACCCTTTGATCCCAGGGGTCATATGAGGGCTTGAAATGTTTATCGACAGGGTAATCATCGCCGAGCGCTTTGAGGGTTTTCTTCCTAAACCACTCTCGAGTTTTCTCGGGGCGTTTGCGCGCGCGCATGTACATCGTTCGCGCGATCCAAATGTTTTTGGCCCGGTTTATTTTAAATGCTATTTTTGCCGGCAATAATCGGCGCATGAAATTCCCGAGATTATCCTTGGCTGGAATGGAGGCAATATAAGAGGGCGAGCGCTGCAGCATCGTAACATGAGCGGCCTCTTTGGCGAGTTCGGGCACTAGAGTTACAGCGGTTGCTCCTGACCCGATGACAATAATTTTCTTCCCCTTATAGTCAAAACCGTCGGGCCAATGTTGGGGATGAATAATGTCCCCTTTGAAATCTTCATGGCCTTCAAACTCAGGGAAGAAGCCTTGGTCATAATTATAATAGCCTGCAGCCGAGGTAATAAACCGAGATTGAATTTGACGTTTCTTCCCCGTGGAACGATCTGATATCGTTAGGGTCCAAAGGTCGGTCTTCGATGAAAATGCAAGTTTAGTGACTTTTGATTGAAACTGAATAAATGGGATGATGTCATACTCGTCGGCGACATCGCGGACATAGTTGCGAATGCTTGTACCATCAGCCAGCGTCTTGTCGCCTTCCCAAGGCCGAAAGTCGTAACCTAATGTAAGCATATCTGAATCTGACCGAATTCCGGGATAACGAAATAAATCCCATGTTCCACCAATTGCGTCTCGCGCCTCCAAAACAGCAAGCTTATCATCAGGAAATTGCGTTCGAAATCTACAAGCCGCGCCAACCCCAGAAAGACCGGCCCCCACAATTACCATATCAAATATTGTCGCGTTTCCCATGCCTACCTATGCAACAAATTGCACATAGCGACAATAGGGGAATTATATACATAACTAGA
>CAZJRU010000201.1:0-3015 GCA_964548315.1 uncultured Hellea sp. | reverse complement strand
TAATACCATATGTAGATATTACGGGTGAATGTTTTAATAAAATAGCGTTGGAAATGTTTTCGCAATTATTTAGCGGAGATGTCAGAGATGTTTTGACGCCTTGGGTTATTTGGTGTTGAGGTGGTAGCCAAGAAAGACGAGTGAACACGGGCTCTCTTGTGCCAGTTTCACGCAGTAAGCGGTACATATAATCAGCATCGTGCGGTCTTGGAAGCACGGCAACAAATTCTGTATTGTCTTTATCAATGAGCGTTAAGCATTCATCGCGTTTGCGTCCCCGAAGTGAGAGGGTTTCTGTTTTGCTCTGTAGGTCCACGTCGTGGGTATAATAAGTTATAAAGCCAAACTGTTTGACGGCGTATATACCGTGCCCAATTGAGCAAGAAAGCTTTCCTTGGCTATATTGAAAACCAATACCGTAATCAGTTTTAACTGTCATAAGAATGGATTCTGATGGCGTGACAATCATGGCCTGACGGCCCTTTCCGTCAATGACAGCGGATAGGCTGTCTAAAACATCATGGTCGACACCCTTAAAGCCTTCATCCACATAAAGCGCATTCGTTTTGTCTGGCGAGGTGTGCGAGAACTTTAAAGTTGAGGGCATAGGAAGTTTGGGCGCACGCTCGATTTTGCAAGCGTCTTGTTGAGTCGTGATTTTAATATCGCTTGGTTTGTGGGTTACTTGGCCGAGAATAAGATTTGGAAAAATTTTGTTCACGGCTGGTAGCGCCGTTAAAGACGGGAGCGGGCGGTCTTCATAAACATATTTGGGTTCTTGAAGTGCAGGGCTATCAATAGGTTTTGGAGGCGCTGTGATGATTTCTGTATTTAATTCATTGCTCCCTACAGTATGATTTTGGCCAAGCGATTGTTCTTTAGAGGCGTCTAAAACAGGAGCTATAGTTTCTTTAGTTTCATTGGCGCTACACGCCGCAAGGAATAAACAGAATAATATGTTTAGTCTCTGAGTCATGCTTTGAGCCGCCAGCCTGATTTGAGAACTTTCAGGACTAGCACGAAGAGGAAGATATTTATAATGGCGATCATGATAGCGCCCGTTATGACATTACCATCAGAGACGCCAAGGAAGCCGTAACGAAATCCGTCAATCAGATAGAAGAGCGGGTTAGCGAGAGAAATTTTCTGAAAAAGCGGGGGCAATATATCAATATGATAAAATGTGCCTGAAAGATAAGAGAGCGGTAGAATGATGAATTGATTGACCACGGCGAGTTGATCAAATTTTTCAGCCCATATTCCCGACAATAATCCAATCATGCCTAGCGCTGCTGCGGCCATGACGCTGAAATAAATCACGGCCCAAATTTTCACGGGAATAAGAGGGGTGAAGAAAATTGACAAGGCAACAGCTGTCGCGATGGCCACAAATATCCCCCGTGTCATTGCGCCGCCGATATAGCCTATGGCAAGTTCGAAGTAAGATAGCGGGGGCATTAATACATCAATAATGCTGCCGTTCATTTTGCTGGTCATCATAGATGAGGAGCTATTGGCGGCGGAATTGTTCAATATGCCGAGCATAACCAGACCGGGGGCAAGAAATTTGATAAATTCAGGACTCCCGCCGCCGCGCTGTTCCGCAAAGGCAAGGACAAAGACCGTCATAAACAATAGATTAGAGATAATCGGCGCTAGCAGGGTCTGCGGGAAGACTTTCATGAAGCGGCGGCACTCTTTTTTATAAAGAGAGGCGAGCCCCATCCAATTCACAGCGCCGAAATCTCTGGCGATAGGGGCGCTCTGAGGCGGGTTATGTGTTGTCTGTGTCATAACTCGGCGTAACATGGGTGTTTTTGCAAGCCAAGCCTTGTAAATTGTCAAAAATTAGAAAAATTTACCTCTACTATATATTGATTTCTGTGGATAGGTAAAAACTTTATCTTGTGGTTTGGACTAATTTCTATACATGATGTGGTAGAGGATGAAGGGAGCGTTAAACGCTCCATACTATATATAGTGTTTCATTATTTTGGTGTTCAACGACGCGCTATCTGCGCGTTCTATAGGTAAGGGGATTATAATGGCGTGGACGGAAGACAGGGTAGAAGTTCTAACGAAGTTATGGGCTGACGGATTGAGCGCGTCTCAAATCGCCAAGCAGCTTGGCGGCGTCACGCGTAATGCGGTGATCGGTAAAGTCCACCGTCTTGGTCTCTCTGGCCGCGCGAAACCATCCAATCCAGCTAAGAAGAAGGCGCGCAAAGCGGTCACCCGCGCCAGACGGCCCCGCGCAACGCCCTCAGCGCCGCGTGCACCGCGTCCTGCGGTTCAGCCAAGGCCAGCCCCGCCGCCGATTGAGGCTCTGCCTATGGCAGATGGCCGTTTCGCGACCATTTTGACGATTACAGATCATATGTGTAAGTGGCCAATTGGCGACCCGAGTGCATCTGAGTTTCGGTTTTGTGGACGTAAGACCGATGATAAGGATGAGCCTTATTGTAAAGCCCATTCATCTGTCGCCTATCAGGCAAGCCGCCGTCGCGGTAGCTCTACTCGCGCCCTAGGACCGACGCCGACAAGCCGTAAGCGTCTGAGATAATTTGGTCTCGATAATCTTATTGAATTTGGCGGCCTTGGCCGCCTTTTTTATGCCTGCAGATATGCTTTTACAGCCTTAAAAACTGCTGAGTTCATAATGACTAGAAAAGCCCATAGATTGCAACTTTGTAATGTGTTTATTTAGCTGTTGAAACGTAATACACAGGGCATAAGTGCCGTTAAGGGTTATATTATTATTGTTTTTCAATAATTATTCATTGACTTTCGCTAATTATTCCGTATGCAAAGTTCATAAGGAGAGACAAATGCGTTTCGCGATATTAATATCGGCAAGCGTGATGACTTTATCAGGGTGTGCCAGCCTTGGTGGGTTATCTAAATTTAAGCCGGAAAAAACTGCTGTATCGGTCGAGGGCCTCGTCCCGCAAAATACGTCATGGGCCGAAGTTGCTCCCGAAGATTTACCCACGACAGATTGGATAGGCAGTTTCT
>CAZJRU010000200.1:0-3021 GCA_964548315.1 uncultured Hellea sp. | reverse complement strand
ATTTTTCTGTGGTGCTGGGTGCAAAAATTGAATTTGAAATTTAGTTTGAAAACTCATGGGATTTTTCTGGCTATGGGGTTTTTACTCTTTGGATTGAATTATATCTGCGTCTATGTCGGCCAGACTTATATCACCTCTGCGCTGATGGCGATTATCTTTTCTATGGTGAGCTGGATGAATATTTTCAATGCGCGGATATTCTTTGGCACGCGTTCAGGTCCGCGCGTTATATTTGGCGCAATTCTAGGCTTGGCAGGGTTAAGCCTCATGTTCTGGCCCTCGATTAAGGGATTATCTTTGAACGATGCGACACTCACGGGCGCGGTTATCGGTATGCTTGGGGCCTATTTTGCCTCGCTTGGCAATATGGTATCACAGGCGGCGCAAAAACGTCGTTTACCAGTCATGGAGAGCAATGCTTGGGCTATGCTTTACGGATGCATCTTTACGGCGCTTATCGCGTTAGGGCAGGGGCAGAGCTTTACGATGGACTGGTCTTTTCCTTATGTCGCCTCACTGCTCTATTTGGCGGTATTTGGGTCGGTCATAGCTTTCTGGGCTTATTTGACTCTGCTTGGCCGTATCGGCGCGAATAAGGCTGGATATGCCACGATTGCCTTTCCTGTCATGGCGATTTTGCTCTCTGTCTTTTTCGAAGATTTGAAAATCACAGCGCCGCTCGTGATTGGTATGCTTATGGTGCTTGTCGGGAACGTTTCGATTTTAAATCGTAAGCCAGCCTAAAGGGCACTTTCTTTAAAAACCGTCTCTTTTTAATCCAATACGGCTTTGACGATGCCTCCCACTGGTGAGTCGCCAAGAACGGCTATTTGCATTTTTGCGGAGACCTTATTGATGGCTTCTTGCGGGCGGGCCACGGGATGCAAGGCAATACGCAGAGGCCGCGCGTCTTTGGGCGTAGCAATTGCGCCCGCAATGGCGCGCGGAATATCCATCGGGTCAGCCTCGCCGCCGCCCGCTTCTCGTTTGCCCAGGCCTTCGGTGTAATGCGGATAGGCGTCTAGGATGTCTTTGCTCAAGCGGGTCTTAAGCCGGGCTGACGGGGCGTTTTGGTTATACCAGATTTTTGTCGGATAGCCGCCAGGCTGAATGATTGTCACGTCGATGCCGTGAGGCGCGACTTCATAGGCGAGTTGCTCGCTCATGGCGTCGAGCGCGAATTTCGTTGGCGAGTATTGCCCAAATCCCGGGATGATAATCCGGCCTAATTGTGAGCTAATATTGAAAATATACCCGCTGCCATTGACCCGCATAGAGGGAAGCACGGCTTTGCTCATACGCTGAGCGCCAAAGACATTTGTATCAAAAATAAGCTGTGTCGCGATCATGTCTTGCGCTTCGATAGGCCCCGCAATTGACATGCCCGCATTATTGATCAGCACATCTATTTTGCCGTCAGCTGCGCTCAGCGCTGCGGCAACGCCCGCTTTGACCTGCGCGTCTTTCGTGATGTCAATTTCGAATATGGTAATGTCGAGCCCGTCTTTTTTAGCGAGGGCCTCAAGCTCAGCCGCTTCAGGGCGGGGCAGGTTGCGCATGGTGGCAAAAACTTTCGCGCCTAGCCGGGCGTAATGCTCTGCGCCTAAGCGGCCAAATCCGGAGGAACACCCTGTAATTAAAATAGACAAACCTGTCAGATCAACTGCGTCAGCAGCTAAGGCTTGGGCGGCCCCGGGAGCTTGCGTGCATGCCGTTGCATAACTCGCGGCGGCGAGGGAGGCGCCCAGCATTAGGCTACGGCGATTAAGGGTCAGGTCATCAGACATAGTGTCGTTCCTTTGAGCGGCGGTTTTATAGGCTTATACGATAGCCTAAGTCCTACATGTCTAATAGGTTTAATCGACATATAACACCTTGAAATCACGGATTAATAAATTGCTAACCATATTGATTTTGTCGCTGACTACTTTTAAGTTTGCCTTGAAATAACTGGGGACGACAATCGTGACATTACAGGCCAGAGCTCTAAAGACCTCGGAACTATCCAAAGACAATTTAAATTCAAGCCCGGCTTTGGCCGTGATTGACGCGGATAAGCTTGGCGCTGGGACGGATCTGCTCAGCGATCAATCCTCGCTGTCTGTTCTCAAAGATACGCTTGTCGAGAATGGCGCAGTTCTCATACGCAATTGGCCGCTTCATTCGATTGAAGACGCCAATAAGCTGCTTGAGAATTTGGATGTTCAGTTTGAAACCTATCTTGCCGGCGCGTCTCCGCGTACGCGCTTGACGAAAAATTTCTATACCTCAACCGAAATCCCAAAGCTCTTTGTCGTGCCCTTTCATACGGAAATGTGCTATGTCCAAAGACGCCCACGCAAGCTCTTTTTCTATTGCGACGCGCCGCCAGAGCGCGCCGGCGAGACTCCTATATTTGACGCGGCCGCGATTTTTGAAAACCTGCCGCCTGAGATACAAGACAAGGTCGAGAACCTCGGCGTTATTTATCAGCGCTATTTCGTCAACAAAGAAGCGCGCTTTCTCAATGTCTACAAAACCTGGATGGACAGCCTACAGGCCGAGACCCGCGAGGAGGCCGAGCAGACCTGCCGCCGTCAAGGCCTCGAATTTGAATGGCAAGAGGACGGCGGGCTGATTACCCGCAACGCGCTGCCTGCCTGCGTTATCGAGCCTACCACGGGCAGGAAATGTCTGAACCTGACCTTACAAAATGCATATGCGACGCCACATGACATGTATAAATTCAAGCATAGATTTAACCCTGTCCTACGTTTGGCCTTAGCGGGATTGGTCAAGAGTCAATTCACGCGCAAGAAGGTCTTTTTGAAAACCCTCTGGGGCGACGGAAGCGAGATTAGCGAAGCGGAAACACAGGCGATTATTGATACGGCATGGAAATATTCGACGCTCTTTACGTGGCAACAAGGCGATATGGTTTTAATCGATAATATTCGCTGCGGTCACGGACGCCTTAATGTCAAAAAGCCTCGCAAGATTGTCGCTGCCCTCGGTGATTTTTATAATGTCAATCGGAGCAAG
>CAZJRU010000199.1:0-3040 GCA_964548315.1 uncultured Hellea sp. | reverse complement strand
TAATGGCGCGCGTGATGGCGTCCATTGCTTTCGTTAGCTCATCAGGGTCAGAATTTAGGAAAGGCGAAAACTGCAAAATATCGCCGCCATTTCTGACAAGAACATCTTCATCCCAGAAACAGGATTTATGAACGTCAAAGCCGCGCTCACCAGGCTCGCCGTCACGCGGATGAAGTTCAATCGCCCCCATCATGCCGTAATTGCGAATATCTTTGACCTTCTCATGACCCGCCACGCTATGAAGCAAGTCTTCAAAATGCGGCGCTAGGGCGCGCGATTGCTCAAAAATTCCTTCTTCCTCGTAAATCTCAAGTGAAGCCATAGCTGCCGCAACTGCAACGGGGTGACCTGAATATGTATAGCCATGGAAAAACTCGATTGATTTTTGAGACTCGCTCATAAATGTCTCGTAAATTTCATCTTTAATCAGCACGGCCCCCATTGGGATAACGCCGTTAGTTAAGCCTTTCGCTGTCGTGATAATATCTGGGATAACGCCGAAATGCTCTGCCGCAAAAGCAGACCCAATGCGGCCAAAAGCGGTAATCACCTCATCAAAGATTAGTAAAATACCATGCGCCGTGCATATGTCGCGCAGCTTTTTAAGATAGCCGACAGGCGGCGGAAGAACCCCTGTTGAGCCGCCGACAGGTTCGACAATGACTGCCGCTATATTCTCGCCGCCATGCAAAATACACAGCCGCTGTAGGTCTTCGGCCAAATGCGCGCCCCATTTCGGCAGGCCTCGGCTAAAGGCATTTTCTGACAGGTTAAATGTATGCCGTATATGGTCAACGCCCGGCAGAAGATTAGCGCCAAACATATTACGGTTATTCCCCATACCGCCAACAGAAAGTCCGCCAAAGTTTACGCCGTGATAGCCGCGTTCTCGACCGATAAGGCGCGTGCGCTCTGGTTGCCCATTAAAGCGGTGATAGGCGAGCGCAATTTTAAGTGCAGTGTCCGCAGACTCTGATCCGGAATTTGTAAAGAAAGCATGTTTGAAAGGCTCAGGCGCCATCGCGCAGAGCCTTTCAGCCATTTCAAAAGCTTTAGCTGAGCCGATTTGGAAGGTGATACCATAATCCATTTCGGCAACTTGCTTTTGCACAGCTTCAACAATTTTTGGATGGCAATGCCCGACATTCGTTGTCCAAAGACCCGAAAAGAAATCATAAATTTGGCGGCCATCTTCAGCCGTATAATAATGACCCTTTGCAGCTTCAATCATACGGGGGTTTTTACGAAAATCCTTGGCCGATGAAAACGGCATCCAAAATGATTTTAGCTTATCATTAGAAAGTTGACTGCTCATATGAACTCCCTTGCGTTATCTTACGCGCTGCAATTCCTTCGCGCCATGCAACCACACTCACCTCAATAATAAGCGTCTTAACTAGCTCTCGCCTAAACTCTCCGCTTGCCATTGAATTTCTTAAAGCCAATAATACACATAATGAAAAAAGTCGACATCATCCAAACGTCTGCGCAGGCGCTTTATAACGCCTTGCGAAAAGGTAAACCGATTGACGCGATTACAGATACTCATGAAGATCTTACTATTGATCAAGCTTACGAAATTTCTCTGGCGGTTTACGCTATGCGTAAAGCTGACGGTGAAAGGGATATTGGAAAAAAGATTGGCATTACCTCAGAGGCTGTAATGAACATGCTCGGTGTTGATCAACCTGATTTTGGTTTTCTCACGGACAATATGTGGGCTAAAGATAATATTGTTTATACCGAGAACATGATTTTGCCGCGCGCAGAAGCTGAAATAGCTTTTAAACTTAAGGCCGACCTAAAAGGGCCAGGCGTCACCGAAGAAGACGTCCTCGCCGCAACTGAATCTGTTGCAGCCTGTTTTGAAATTGTGGACAGCCGCCTTAAAGATTGGAAAATTAAAATACAAGATACCATTGCGGATAACGCATCTTGCGGAACAATGGTCATTGGCTCTAACTGGGTTGATCCCAATACAGTCGATTTACTAGCTTGCAAGGCCGTCGTCACTAAAAACGGCAAACATTTGTCTGAGGGCATAGGGTCAGCCACCTTAGGGTCCCCGCTGGCTGCTGTTGCTTGGTTAGCTAATACCTTAGGTGAGCGCGGAATTCCTTTTAAAGCTGGTGAAATAATTTTATCAGGATCCCTCGTTCCTTTGGAGCCCGTCAAAGCAGGCGATTCAATGCATGTCTCCATTGAGGGCATCGGCGGTTGCGAGGTTAGTTTTAAATGATTACGAAGGCTATTTTCGAAGCGCTCTATAGTTAAGCGATGCAAAATGCCGAACCCATTTCGCCCCTTATACCTGCCGCCACAGTCATCTTAATACGTGATAAGCCCGGCGGGGTAGAAACGCTTATGCTACGCCGTAATCGTGCCCTTAAAGCTTTTGCAGGCGCTTGGGTCTTTCCGGGCGGGCGGGTTGACCCAAGTGATGCGCCAGGCGCGCCAGAACTAGACCGCGCTAAAGCCGCCGCAATACGCGAAGCCCATGAAGAGACTGGACTTACCTTATTGCCTGATAACCTCACCCCAGTTTCATTATGGACCCCTCCTGTTCAAGAACGGCGGCGATTTTCAACGTGGTTTTTCATCGCCAAAGCACCAGATTCTCCCGTAAAGATTGACGACGGCGAGATTAAGGAGTTTGAGTGGCTATGTCCCCGGGAAATTGTCAGCTCTACTCCCAACCCCGATAGAATTGTCTTTCCGCCGACTTTCATATCACTCCATAAGCTAATGACGTCACAATCTGCGGATATGGCTTACGAGAACATATCCAACCACGAACCAGAGTTTTTTGAAACGCAGTTTAATAAAACTCAGACTGACCCTACGCTGCTGTGGCAGGGAGATAGTGCCTATAATTCTGGGAACTTGAATACTCCTGGCCCCCGCCGCCGATTAATTATGGGACCTAAAAAATGGACCTATATTACCTCATAAGCGGCCAGTACATCAAACCAGATACGAGCCATAGCTTTAACAAGGCTTTCCAGTTAAGTTACCCCCCCGTGACAGACATATGCCTCGG
>CAZJRU010000198.1:0-3044 GCA_964548315.1 uncultured Hellea sp. | reverse complement strand
TCTTGCTTGACCTTGGGTTGGCCGAGTAATTTGGCCATGTCTTCGGCGGTATCAAAACTACGGTCAGCCACGAATTTTAGGCGCGGCGTGGATTTCATTTCCATTTCCTTGCCGAGCCTGCCGCGCAGAAAAGACCCGCAGCGCTGTAGCGCCGCAATGACCTTATCCATATCCTCGGTGCTTTTTCCGCCAAGGGGAGAAGCATAAACAATTGCATGTTTTAAATCTGGCGACGCCCGCACTTCGGAAATTGTTACGGACACGCCTTGCAGATCCGCGTCGCGCAAATTTTCACGCGCCAAAATATCAGCCAAAGCGCGGCGAATAAGTTCGCCAGCTTTAAGCTGGCGTTGTGACGGTGGTCGGTTTTTAGCCATATTAAATCTTCATCAAAGATGAGGCAAAAGGGATAAAGATTAATCCAATTTGCGATCAAGCATCTCAACCGTGAAACATTCGATCATATCGCCTTTTTTCAAATCGTGATATTCAAGGAAGCCCATACCGCATTCCATACCCGATTGAACTTTCTCAACTTCGTCCTTAAATCGCTTAAGGGTTGAGAGCTCGCCTTCGTGAATGACAACATCATCGCGCAATAACCTCACACCCGCCCCGCGTTCCACGCGGCCTTCTGTGACCCTGGCGCCGGCGACTTTACCAAGTTTAGAAATATCAAAAACTTCCAGAACCTTCGCATACCCAATAAATGTCTCGCGGCGTTCCGGAGCCAGCATGCCTTCAAGCGCGCCTTTAATCTCATCAATCAAGCCGTAAATAATCGAGTAATACCGAATTTCAACGCCTTCGCGCTCAGCCAAGGCTTTCGCTTGACGGTTCGCGCGAACATTAAAGGCAACGATCGGCGCTCCAGATGACGCAGCAAGCTGGACATCTGATTCAGAGATACCGCCAGCGGCACTATAGACCACCCGAGCTTTCACTTCTTCATTACCAAGCGCTTCGAGGGATGACTTAATCGCCTGCGCCGAACCTTGGACATCAGCCTTAACTAATAAGGGCATTTCAGAACTGGTTTTATTGGCAAGTTTTGCCATCATTTGTTCCATAGACGCCATAGCGGACGGACCAGCCACAGATGCTTCTTTGGCTTTACGCTGACGATACTCTGTCAGTTCACGTGCGCGGGGTTCGGATTCGACAACGGCAAAAGGTTCACCCGGAGCCGGAGCTCCGTCGAGGCCCATAATCTCGACAGGTGTAGACGGGCCTGCTTCTTTAAGCTGAGAGTTGCGCTCATCCATAATGGCTTTGACCTTGCCCCAATATTCACCAGCCACAACAATCTGCCCACGCTGTAAGGTTCCGCGTTTCACAAGTAATGTTGCAACAGCTCCGCGCCCTTTTTCGATTTTGGACTCGATAACCAAACCATCTGCATTGCGCGTCGGGTTGGCTTTCAGTTCCATCAACTCAGCCTGATTGATGATCGCTTCCGCGAGATCGTCTAATCCGGTCTTTTCCTTGGCAGAAACTTGAATAGCCTGCGTTTCACCCGACATACTTTCGGTGATAACATTGTGTTGCAACAGATCAGTTTCAACTTTCGTCGGGTTAGCTTCGTAGGCATCCATTTTATTGATTGCAATAATCATGGGCGTTTCAGCCGCCTGCGCATATTTAATCGACTCGATTGTTTGCGGCATTACGCCGTCATCAGCTGCGACCACTAGAACGACAATATCGACAGCTTCCGCGCCGCGTGTGCGCATTTCAGAAAAGGCCGCGTGACCTGGCGTATCTAAAACTGTGATCTGGTCTCCAGACTTAAGCTTAAGTTGATAGGCGCCAATATGCTGGGTAATCCCGCCAGCTTCGCCAGCAGCAACGTCCGTAGTCCGTAAGGCATCAAGCAAAGACGTTTTGCCGTGATCAACATGGCCCATAATCGCAATAACAGGCGGACGAGGCTTTCTGTCTTTCTCGTCAGAAGGCGTATCATCGATGATGAAATTTTCTTCAACGTCTGCTTCAGCCACGCGTTTAACCGTATGACCGAAGTCTTCCACTATGAGCTGCGCTGTATCAGCGTCTAGCACATCATTCATCGTCGCCATTGTACCTTGCTGCATAAGGTATTTGACGACATCGCGTGCACGTTCCGCCATGCGGTTTGACAACTCAGAAACCGTAATCGCTTCAGGAATAACAACTTCACGCTGGACTTTGTCTCTTTCGCCCCCGCCCCCGCGTTGACGTTGCTTTTCACGTTCCCGGGCTCGTTTTACAGAGGCTAAAGAGCGTTGCCGTTCATCATTACCTGCTAAGGCAGAGACAATTGTAAGCTTTCCGCGTCGGCGCTTGGTCTCGCCCTTTGACCGTGTTGGCGGCGGGGCGGACCGTTTTTTCTTTATGCGTCCGCCAGCTTTCTCGATTTCAGATCTCTGATCTTCTTCCTTTTTGAGCGCAGCAGGGGCTCCAACAGGTTTGCGAGCATTGCGGGCTTCAGCTTCTTTTTTCTGCCGCTCTTCCTCTGCGGCTTCAATGCGGCGCAGCTCGGCTTCTTCGTCAGCCTTCTTCTTCGCATTTAACGCCGCTTGTTCTTCCGCCATACGGCGATCACGTTCGGCCTGTTCAGCCGCGCGTTTTGACGCGCGCTCATTTTGCTGCGCTTGCGCTGTGCTGAGAGCGGCTTGGCGCTTTTCATATTCGGATTTGGAAAGACCTAGTTTTTTAGCAGCTTCCGCAACCTCGTCAATTTTAGGCTTACCCGTGTCAGGTGTTTTAATTTTTGGGCTAGCTTTAGCGCCGGGCTGGCTTTGCCCCGGACGGATAATAACTTTTTTCTTCTTCTCAACCACAACAGCTTTGCTACGGCCGCCAGACAAGTTTTGCCGCACAGAACCTCGGCCTGACGCACTTAGCGACAAGGGCTTACGGGCTGGTTTTTTATCATTCGTATCAGTCATTTTTTTCTTTCATGAAAACGGGTCATAAGTCCGTTTTACATTAACGCTTTCATCTCTGGCGCTTCAGATCGCGTAACCTAACGACCCTCGGCACATATTCAACAGTCAATAACG
>CAZJRU010000197.1:0-3058 GCA_964548315.1 uncultured Hellea sp. | reverse complement strand
TTCAGTTTTCCTAAAGGCAGTTCGGGCCTTCTGCGGGTAGGCTCTCTAGAAACTCTAGGATGTCGGCTTTCAATGTGGAGCTTTTTTCAAAATGACGCGACAAGACTTTGACGGGGCCGATGTGGCTTTGGCCTGGATAGACTTTGACCTCTGCGCGTCCGCCGCGCGCGGTGACTTTCTCGGCCAGTAATGTTGAGTTTACAGGATTAACCGTGGTGTCTTTTTCCCCGTGTCCCAGAAAGAAGGGCGGGGTAGGGGCGCTCACAACATTTAAAATGCCGTCCTCGCCCGCGTGAGCGTCTGGGAAAATTTCAATCAGGCGCGCCCCTTTAAGCGGGATGACGCCCACGGGGGCGGACAAAGCGATAACCCCGATGATGGTCTCGCAGAGCTTTATACCCGCCTTGGCCAAAAATTCATCACGCAGGGCTAACATTAAAACATTATAGCCCCCAGCCGAGTGCCCGATTAAAACAAGCGGGCGACCCGGAAAGGTCGTGGCTGTAAAGGCGACGGCCCTTGCGTTGTCGTCTAAAAAGTTTGGGAATTTTGCTTCGGGATATATGCGGTAATTGGGCAGGACAATATCATAGCCGGATTTTGTGAAGCCTTCCGCGAGGAATTTATACAAATCTTTTGAGCCCCTATCCCAAGCGCCGCCGTGAATAAACACAAGCACAGGCGCGTCCGCCTTTGGATTTTTCGCGCGATATATATCTAATGTGTCGCGCGCGCCGGGGCCAAAGGCTTGCCCTTTTGTTTTGCGGTAAGTCGATGACGGGGTGAGGGTATTTAAAATAACCCCTGGCGCTTTGCCGAGCGCATTTTCCAAACGTGTTTTTAAATCTTTGAGGATTGCGGCCATACTTAAACTCCGTCCTTTCGCCTTATCCCTAACATGAAAGCATCGCGGGCTAAGTTTTATTTTGATTAATCATATTACGGCGCTTTCTCGCCACATTTGCCGCCCGCTCGCCATATTCTAAAAATATTGCCTTGAAATCATCTTACTTGCAGCAAAGCCTCGCCCTAGTCGGGCGCGATAAGACCCTATCACATTAACTCAAAGGGCTGAAAACCATGACAACATCTACCAACACAACATTGACCACAACAACATTCACAAAGAGAATTTTAAAAGCGGCCAGCATCGCCGCGCTCATCACAGGCTTTGCCAATAGCGTAAGCGCGCTTGAGATTACGAACCCATATTCCTTGCCAGGTTATGAAATCGAACTTTTTGACGGGCCAACATTAGAGCAGACAGCCAGCGCGACGCCGGCGCTAACAACAAGCGCCAAGATCGCGGTTGCCCGTCTTGAACAAGGCCGGATGATACCTGTCACCTATAGCGAAGAGACAGATTGGAAATTCTTGGACAAGCGCTCTGACATGGATGTGTCTATGCTCAGCGTGAGTGATTACCTTAAATATGTTCCGGCGACGCCGATCCATATCGCCGATAGCTATAACGGCATTGACGAAGTGCGCATGACCGCGGCGATGGAAGGCTACTCCCATGTTATTCTTTACGGGCTTGGCCGTGACGCATCGTGGAATAGCTTTGGAAGCCGCGCCTTAGAAAATACAGGGCTGACAATGGATGAAAGCCAAAAGGTGTGGAGAAAAGCCAAAGCCAAGGCGCTTCTTGTCGACAGCTTTACCGGCGAAGTTTTAGGCGCGGTCTCGGCTGACAACATAGAGTATAATATTGGCGAGCTGGCCGATAATGTTGACCGCCTGATGACGGAGCTCTCAAAAGCTTAGGCTTTCAAAAAAAACGCTGGGTCCTCCCCCTACCCAGCGTCCTGACAGGCACAGTGATGTGCCTGTTTTTTTATACCCATGATTCACAGGTGTTTTCTGAAATCGCCAAAAGATTTTCAGAGAAGATGTTTTCGGCTCTATGTTTCTGAGGCGATATAAACTATAGAGGGGTCATGGCATTTTTAGCAGACAATGATCAGGGCCTTACGCCCGAGCTTGACACGACTCCGCATAGTCAAGAGGCCGAGCAGGCGCTGTTAGGGGCCTTGCTTTATGATAATGAAATTTATCACCGCGTCTCGGGCATTGTCCAAGCCAAGCATTTTTACAACCCGATACATCTGCGAATTTTTGAATCCATCGCCAGCTTAATCGAGCATGGAAAGCTCGCCGACGCGATTGTTCTCAAGAACCGCTTTAGCCAAGATGAAACGCTCGTCGATATTGGCGGCGTTGAATATCTTGCGCTGCTTTTAGACAACGCCCCGCCCGGAGCGACGGCGACGGAATATGCCAAGCTTATTTTCGACTTGGCGATGCGGCGTGAGCTTATCCGTCTGGGCGACGAAATTAAATCTGAGGCGACAAACCCCGATAGTGAAGAAGACGCCCAAGCCCAAATCACCAAGGCAGAAAGCCAGCTTTATAACCTCGCGGAAATTGGCGGGACGCAATCTGGTTTTGTCACTTTTGAAAACGCTCTGATTAAATCTATTGAAATGGCCTCGGCGGCCTTTGCCCGTGATGGGCAATTGTCTGGGGCGTCTACTGGGCTGACAGATTTAGACAGGCAGCTTGGCGGGCTTCACCGCTCGGACCTCATTATTCTTGCGGGTCGTCCGTCTATGGGGAAAACATCTTTGGCGACAAATATTGCCTTTCACGTCGCTAAGAAATTTCGCGCCGAGCGTGATGAAGCGGGCATTATGAAAACCGCAGAAGGCGGCGTTGTCGGCTTTTTCTCCCTAGAGATGAGCTCTGAACAATTAGCCACGCGGCTTTTGGCAGAGCAGTCCACCGTGCCGTCACATAAAATTCGCCGCGGGGATATTACCTCGCAGCAATATGAACATATTCGCGATAGCTCTGAAGAGATTAGCCGTATTCCGCTCCATATTGATGATACGGGCGGGCTCTCCATTGGCGCGCTTTCCGCGCGGGCCAGACGGCTAAAACGCATGGTCGGTCTTGACCTGATTGTGGTTGACTACCTCCAGCTTCTTACGGGCGGGAATTCTATGAACTCAAACACGAACCGCGTGCAGGAAGTCTCGATGATTACGCAGGGGCT
>CAZJRU010000196.1:0-3061 GCA_964548315.1 uncultured Hellea sp. | reverse complement strand
CGAAAGTCGACATCCAAAAGGTCAATGTCCCCGGCGCGTTAGAAATTCCGCATGTCATCTCGATGGCAGAAGCCTCCGGGTCTAATTTCGATGGTTATGTCGCATTAGGCTGTGTCATTCGCGGGGAGACAACCCATTATGATTATGTTTGCGGGGAAAGCGCCCGCGCCATTATGGACCTTGCCGTTAATCAACAGCTAGCCATTGGCAACGGCATTATTACCGTTGAGAATGAAGACCAAGCTTGGGCACGGGCTAAGAAGGATGAGAAGGACAAAGGCGGATTTGCGGCTAATGCAGCACTGAAGATGATTAAAATTCGCTCTGAGCTCCAAACCGCTAAATCAGCTAAAACCAAATAATGTCCAAGGGTCCACATTCAAAGTTTCGCCGCGCCGCCCGAACTGCGGCTGTGCAAGCCTTGTATCAACTAGATATGAGTGAAGACCTAAGCGGCACCGTTATCAAGCAATTTGTTGAACATCGTTTTGCCGTAGAAGATAGTGCGCCGAGCGTAGACGCAGAATTTTTTGAAGACGTCGTGGAAGGGGTGATTAAATTTCAAGATGATATTGATGACGCCATTTCTCAGACCCTTTCAGAAAAATGGTCTCTTAAGCGCTTAGACCTTACGCTTCGGGCTATATTGCGTGCAGGTGCTTACGAAATACAGCGCCGTCCCGATATCCCAGCCCTTGTCATAATCGATCAATATGTCTCAATCTCGGCTGACTTTTTTGAAGGTAAAGAACGGGGCTTTGTTAACGGGGCGCTCGATAAAATAGCCAAGGGTGTTCGCAAAGCTGAATTTGGCATCATTGCTCCCTCTATTGGGCATGAATGAGTTCGACTTCATTGCAACTTACCTTGCTCCGTTAGCGGGGCCTGGCGGTTTAGGTCTGATAGACGACGCTGCCATTTTAACACCTAATGCCGGTAAGGACCTTATTCTTACTAAAGACTCGATGGTAGAGGGTATTCATTTCCCAGAAGGTCATTACGGCGGCGATAGCGCAGAGAAATTGCTAAGAGTCAATCTGTCTGACCTGGCCGCAAAAGGTGCGCGTCCGGTAGGGTATTTACTGTCAATAGCATGGCCCCGCGGTATTGATGACGCTTATTTCAAGGGGTTCGCCGCAGGACTAAAACAAGTTCAGGAGGCTTACAGCTTTAGTCTTTTAGGCGGAGATACTGTATCCACAACTGGTCCGATGGTAATAACCGCAACAATGATTGGCGAAGTTCCAAAGGGTGACATGGTGCGGCGCAGCGGCGCTCGAATCGGGGATGATGTTTGGGTCACGGGTACGATAGGAGATGCCTTTTTAGGTCTTCAATCTGTTTTAGGGCACAAGCTATCGCCAATTCCATCTGCTGATGCGCTTTTACATTTTGAAGAGGCTTATTTTTATCCTGAGCCGCGATTATTGTTCCGAAAGACCTTAAGAGAATATGCGAGTGCCTGCGCGGATGTTTCTGACGGGCTTATCGCCGACATCGGACATATTGCTAAAGCCAGCGACATGGGCATAACAATCGAAGGCGATAAGGTTCCCCTATCCTCGCATTCTCAAATATGGCGGGACGAACAAGCAGATTCCACTGCGGCGTTAAAACGTTTGATTACCCATGGTGATGACTATGAGCTCGGCTTTACGGTGCCCGAAGCGAATCGTGCCGCCATTGAAACGGCCGCTAAAATAATTGGTTTGCAAGTTTCTAGAATAGGCAAAGTAGAAAAAGGTGAGGGCGTCACTGTTACGATAAATGGCGAGACAATAGACATAGAAAAAACAGGCCACACACATTTTTAAATTCGGAATTTCGGATTAAAAAAAAGTCCGAAGCAATTGACTTGTTTCGGACTTTTCAATGGAAGGCTGTGTCGTTTTACCGACCGCCAGGCCCTCCGCCCCCCCCGGGAATATCTTGCTGCCCTCCAAGCTGACTTGTTGGCAGACGTCCGATTGTTCCAAACACTTGCTCGAGCGCAGTCAGTTCGCGTCCGCGTGTTGGTGTCTTCCTATCGACAAAATTCACATAGCGCCCGTCTTCGATCCCGTACTCCGCTACTTTAGTGACCTGTCCGTCTTCATTAAAGGTCACAGCGGTTATATTTCTGTCTTCAATCTTTGGCCGCAGATAGGCATAACGTTGGCGAACCGAGTTCATATAATACCAAGTATCCTCCACGAGGTCCTCATCAAATGTTGTTTTAACCGAGGGGTTACCAAGCCGAGCGAGAACAGTCGCTTTTGTATCTGTATCTGGGTTTACTTCTTGGGGCTTGTTATTAGCCGTTGGTACATAGCCATGTGTCCTAAGGATAGGGTTACAGCCGCTTATTGCTATGGCCAAGCCAATAAGTGCGACAGTTTTGACAAGTCTGTGTGACATAAAAAACTTTTGTTCCTTAGTGAGTACGCCTATGCGTATCGAAAGCCGCTGAGGCTTGCAATACCCTTATGTAAATTTAATGGAGTCGAAATGACTGGAATTTTCAGCCGATTGCGCGGAAAAAAAGATACGGCGCTCATAGACGCTAGGCGTATTTATGCGCGCTTGATGCGTGAAGCTCGCAACCCCGTTTTTTTCGGGGAAGGAAAAATCGCAGATAATTATGATGGCCGAATAGATTTGCTCACGCTTCATCTCTCTGTGGTGCTGGCCGCTCTACAGCGCCACGGCACGCAAGGTGAAAGACTGTCTCAGGCGCTCTATGATGTCATGCGCGATGATTTTGAAATTGCAATGCGTGAGGAAGGACTGTCTGATACGGGTATAAAGCGCCGAATTAAACCTATGATGCAGCTCTTTTTTACGCGCATAAAAACCTATGTCGAAGCCTTACAGAATCAATCTGATCTAAAGCCTATTTTTTCTGAAGGAATTTTAAGCGGCGGGTCGCCACAGGTGATTGCTACCCTAGATAAACATATCACGCAGTTTGCAGCGGATTTGTCTGAAAAAAGCTTAGGTAAAATCGCACTAGCTGAATTTTCGTTCACTAAATAATACTCGCCAGCGCGCCACCCATGCCTTATAGCCAGCGCGGAGTGAG
>CAZJRU010000195.1:0-3083 GCA_964548315.1 uncultured Hellea sp. | reverse complement strand
AGCGGTCACCCGATGGGCCGCGAGCGTTATCCTATGCGCGAAAGCTAATTTAGCCCTAGCCCAACATGCCAAAGATTGGCCCGCCTGCGCGGAACAAAGATTGTCCCCAGCTGAGCAATAAAAGCGCCGCGATGGGGGACAGGTCTAGCCCGCCCACGGCAGGGATGATTTTGCGAAAGGGCTCTAAAAGCGGGCGCGAGAGTGTACGCACCACATTATAGACTTGCGCCATCATCGGATTTTTCAAATTGACGATGTTAAAAGCGATAAGCCAGCTAAAGATCACCTCGGCAAAAATCACAAAGACCAGAAAGCCTAAAACAGGGGCAATCAGGTGGTGTGAAATGGTTTGTAAAAAACTCATGTGTCTCTCTCTAGGCTTATTTATAGGAGCTATGTAGGGGCTCGCGCGCCCCGCCGCAATAACCCTTTTGTTCAAAATAAGGCAGCTTTTCGTCAAAGCCTCGCCACATTGACCCCCTAAAAGCGAATAATCAAATGCGAGAAAGGGTTGAGGACATGCAGACAATGAGTTTAGTACAAGAGGGGCGTCCGGGAAAAGGGAGCCTATATTCACCGCGCCGGGCTGGAGCAAAAAGAATGGCAAAGATTTATTTAGTCGATGATGATGAGAACATCTTAACATCAGTCTCTATGTTCCTCGAAGGTGAGGGCTATGAGGTGCGTAAATTCCATGACGGGGTCAGCGCGCTTGAAGCGCTTAAGAAAAGCCCGCCGGATCTCGCGGTCTTCGATATTAAAATGCCGCGCATGGACGGGTTAGAGCTGCTGCGCCGTTTGCGCCAAAGCTCAAATCTGCCGGTGATTTTCCTCACCTCCAAGGATGATGAATTTGACGAAGCTATTGGGCTGAATATGGGCGCGGATGATTATATCACCAAGCCCTTCTCTCAGCGGCTTTTAAATGAGCGCATCAAGGCGGTTTTGCGCCGCGCCTCGCTGACCAATATTGAAATGCCTATTCCGCAAGAAGGCGATGAAAAAGTCATTCGCCGCGGTAAGCTTTTGCTCGATCCCAATCGCCATGCCTGTTCCTGGGATGGTACGCCTGTGCGCCTGACTGTGACCGAGTTTTTGATTCTCGAAAGTCTTGCCAAACGCCCGGGCTATGTGAAATCGCGCGATCAGCTTATGGACGCGGCTTATGATGATCAAATTTATGTCGATGACCGCACAATTGACAGCCATATTAAACGCCTGCGTAAAAAGTTCCGCAAGACGGATAAGAGCTTCGATGGTATAGAGACGCTCTATGGCGTTGGATACAAATATAGAGAAGCCTAAAATGGGCGCGCCAGCGGGCGCGAGTTCCAAACACACAGGCGTGAAAATCAAAGATCGGAGGCGGCGGCCGCGCCGGTCTGTTTTTACCTCGCGCCTGACCCGTAATATCTTTTTATCAAACCTCATCGGCCTCATCATCCTCGTCGTCGGGGCCTTGACGATGAACCGGTTTCAAGAGGGCTTAATTGACGCCAAGCTCGATAACCTGCGCTCGCTCGCCTCCACAATTACAACGGTGATGGGCCAAGACGCGACGGGCTTTGGCTCGGCGGCTCAGCTGGATATTGAAAACGCAAAGCAGGTCCTGCGCGGGGTCAATGTGCCTGACAATTGGCGCGTGATGTTACATGACAAGCAAGGGCTCATCCTCGCCGACACGGATGTTATGGATGACACCATTGCTGTCTCTTCGCTGGACCCGATTATCACCGAGCAGCCAGAGCCGCCGCGCGCGCAGCTCTGGCGAGAGAAAGGTGATAAATGGCTCCGCAAAACTTTGCATAATTTGCCCTGGCGCCAAGAGCGCCGCGACCGCCTGCGGCGAAATCTCAAAGGCGATATACGCGCCGCCCTAGAAGGTGATGATATGTCCGGCGTTCGCTATACCGAAGATGACGCCTTTATCGTCACCGTCAGCCGCCCCGTCAAACGCGTGCAGCAAGTTTTAGGCGTGGTCACCGTAGAGAGCCGCGGCGTTGAAACCATCGTCAATGCGGAGCGCAAGGCGTTGGCGCCTATTATTGCGCTGGCTTTTCTAGCGACCTTGCTCTCCTCACTGGCGCTGACATTATTCGTCACTTTGCCAATGCGAAAGCTAGCTCGGGCTGGGGAAATCGTCACGCGCTCCAGCGATAATCGCGACTCTATACCGGACCTTACAAAACGTCGGGATGAAATTGGCGATCTCTCTGAGGTGATGGGGGATATGACCCTGGGGCTGTATAGCCGCATTGACGATATCGCGAATTTTGCCGCCGATGTCGCTCATGAAATCAAGAACCCGCTCACCTCATTGCGCTCTGCTTCTGATACATTGCGCGTGGCCAAGACTGATAAGCAGCGCGCGAAGTTAATCGACATCATTCAGCAGGATGTCTCGCGCATGGACCGATTAATCACCGATATTTCGAAAGCCTCGAAAGTTGATGCGAACCTTGCGCGTGAAACCGCGCAAACTTTGGATGTTTCTGAGATACTTAATAATATCACAGAATTTTACGAACAAACGCGAAGCGGCGATGTGCCTGATGTTATAAACCAAAGCGAGATTAACCCTGATAAGCCGATCTATATTCGCGCCTTTGAAACGCCTTTTGCGCAAGTCCTGCGTAACTTAATTGATAATGCGCTAACATTCTCTGATGTCGACGGAGAGGTGCGGGTGAAGGCCGAGGTAAAAATGGGCGCCAAATCCGAGCGGGTTATTATCACGATTGATGATGATGGCCCGGGTATTCCGCCGGATAATCTGGAAACAGTCTTTGACCGCTTTTACACCCAGCGGCCCAAAGGCGCACAGTTTGGGTCCCACTCGGGCCTTGGGCTTGCGATTTGCCGCCAAATTATCACCGCCCATAAAGGCCGAATTTGGGCGGAGAACCGATTGGGCGCCGAGGAGGCGATAATTGGCGCGCGTTTCATCATCGATGTGCCTCATAAAATTCAGGGCGGGCCCCAAAAACCCAAATCAAAAGCGAAATCAAAAAATAAACGTAACTAAATATTCCGAAAGCCGCATAAAATACTTTTCAAGACCGAAAAATCTTGATTAAGTAATT
>CAZJRU010000194.1:0-3088 GCA_964548315.1 uncultured Hellea sp. | reverse complement strand
GGCTGTCGCTCAGCTCCTTGCGGGTTTTAAAACAGCGATAAAGTAGGCCGCGTTCATTTAAATCATGAATGACGTCCAGATATGCGCCTTTGTGCTGACTCTGAACGCGCACAGGAATGGGCCAATCAAACCCGAGCCAGTCGAGGTCTTCATATATGGCGGTTCTGTATTCTGGACGACACCGCGTTTTATCAATGTCTTCAATCCGTAAAAGACAGGGAATGTTTTTATCAAAACCGAAAGCCTGGGTGGCGGCATGGGCGTGGCCGAGATGCAACAGACCCGTAGGCGAGGGCGCAAAGCGGGTCAGCATAAGCTATCGGCGCGTCATGGAGCCAAGCAGACCCCGCAAAATTTTCCGCCCGTGTTGCCGCGCGATTTGCCGGGCGACAAGCTTGGCTTCATACATCAAGTGATCGCCGGCCGTTTTCTTACGGCGGCCAGATTTGCGCGCTGTTTTTTTCTTGGCGGCTTTGACCTTTTTCTTAGCTTTTTCTTTTTCGGCTTTGGCGTCTTCTTTCTCTTTGACCTCAGTGCGCTTTTCGAGAATTTCATAGGCGGATTCGCGGTCAATGACGGTGTCGTAAATCCCGCTAAACGGGCTAGTTTCGAGAATGGCGCTGCGCTCAGCGGGCGTGGCAGGGCCAAGGCGAGAGGCCGGCGGGCGTATAAGGGTGCGTCCAACAACGCCCGGCACGCCTTTGATATCGAGCATAGAGACAAGGGCTTCGCCGACGCCCAAATCTGTAATCGCCTCTTCAGTGTCAAAGCTAGGGTTTTCGCGAAAGGAACTCGCGGCCGCGCGAATGGCTTTTTGTTCTTTGGGCGTGTAGGCGCGCAGGGCATGTTGAATACGGTTGCCTAGCTGACCTAAAACAGAATCGGGAATATCCATCGGGTTTTGTGTGACAAAATAAATCCCCACGCCCTTAGAGCGGATAAGCCGCGCGACTTGTTCGATTTTATTGACTAAAGCTTTGGGCGCGTCATCAAATAATAAATGCGCTTCATCAAAGAAGAAAACCATTTTGGGTTTATCGGGATTGCCGACCTCTGGGAGTTCTTCGAAAAGCTCGGAGAGAAGCCAGAGTAAAAATGTCGAATAGAGCATGGGGGAGTTAATCAGCTCATTTGCGGCCAAAATAGAAACTTGGCCGCGCCCCTCTTCATTAACGCGCATCATGTCTTCAAGTTTGAGCGCAGGTTCTCCGAAAAATTGCTCTGCGCCCGCGCGTTCAAGCTTGAGAAGGTTGCGCCGAATAGCGGCTACGGATTGCGTCGTCACATTCCCATATTCGCGCCCTATTTGTTCTTTATTATCTGAGATATAATTGAGCAGAGCGTGCAGATCTTTCATATCAAGGAGGAGCATTTCCTTATCATCGGCGACTTCAAAGGCGATGGTTAGAATGCCTTCTTGCGTTTCGGTTAGCTCCATTAAGCGCGAGAGAAGCGTCGGGCCTATTTCTGAAATGGTTGTCCGAATGGGGTGACCTTGTTTGCCGTAAAGGTCCCAAAAAATTGTCGGCATGGCTTCATAATCATATCCTTCGCCCAGCATACTTTGATAATCATTGCCGATAAGTCCAATTTTCTCAGCGCGGGCGACAAGCTTGTCATGCAGCTTGTGGGTTTTTGAGCCCGCTTGGCTAAGGCCCGATAAATCGCCTTTCACATCCGCGGCAAATACGGGAATGCCCGCTTTGGAGAAGCCTTCCGCCAAAATTTGGAGCGTGACCGTTTTCCCTGTCCCTGTCGCGCCGGCGATAAGCCCATGGCGATTGGCGAGCTTAAACAAAAGATGCTGATGATTGTCATCGGCGTCTGTGCCTACAAAAATTGAATCGCTCATGAGAGTCCCTGTTTCATTATCGCCGCATCTGTGCCGTTTAAGGCTACCAGGGCATCGTCAGCCACTGCTTATGGGGTTTTGAAATCGAATGCAATATTGACGGGCAGGGCGGTTATACGCATAGACGTGATTATGGATAATACAGTTCGCTCTTGCCTCTTAATTCTCACCTTTATTGCTGGGACAACAAGCCTGTACTTCATGCGAGATTTAATTACGCCATTTGCTCTGGCGCTCTTTATTTGGCTGACAATAGACGGCCTGGCGCGCTGGCTTTACGGGCTATCCGCAAAATTTCCGTATTGGCTTGCCTTAACCGTCGCTGTTTTCACCGTCCTGGCGAGCCTGACAGGGGTGGTGCTTATCATAACCGGAACGGGGATTGATATTGTCGAGCAGTCGCCGCGTTACGCCAAACGACTAGAAGTCATTTTTCAATGGCTGGATGGAAAGGTATCTAAAATCGCGGCAAATGTTTTTAAGAAACAAGATTTTCATTTAGCGGCAATTAGTGATCAAATAAACCTTGAGGAGCGTATACCGCAGTTTTTGTCTGATATTGTCGGCTCGCTTAAAAGCTTTGGGTCAAATTTTATGCTCATTGCTATCTATGTCGCGTTTCTTTTCGCGGCCCAGTCAAGTTTTCCCAAAAAAATGGATGATCTTTTCCCAGATATTAATAAGCGCGCTCAAGCCGCCAAAGTTGGGGAACGTATCCGCCACTCTATTGAAAAATACTTAGGGGTTCAAACCATCATCAGTCTCTTGCAGACCTTTGTAAGTTATGTGGCGATGACGGCGCTGGGACTTGATAACGCGCTATTTTGGGCGCTTTTGATATTTATCCTCAACTACATCCCGATTGTCGGCGGACTCGCGGCGATAGTCCTTCCGGTGACCTTCGCCATTGTTCAATTTGAAAGCGTCACGCCGATTGTGATTCTAGCGGGAGCATTATTTGGGGCTCAATTTGTTATTGGGAATACGATACAGCCTAAAATGATGGGGGATAGTATGAATCTCTCCGCCTTGGTGGTGGTCTTGTCCTTAACCCTGTGGGGTGCGCTCTGGGGCGGAGTTGGCATGTTCTTATCCGCGCCGTTAACAGTGGTTATCATGATTATATTAGCGCAATTTCCAACAACACGCTGGATTGCGGTGCTTTTATCTGCTGACGGGGAACCTGACATGGATGAAATGGAGAAAAAAGCCAAGAAAGCCATGCCTTCTATGTAG
>CAZJRU010000193.1:0-3097 GCA_964548315.1 uncultured Hellea sp. | reverse complement strand
AGTGTTATTGAATTTTAATAGAGCAAGGCGCTCAACTCGCAGCGCGTTCTAGCATGACCTTTGGGAGTGTCTTATTTCTCCCCACGCAATGTGCCTGCTCGAGGCCTGTTTGAATGTATCCCAATTTTTCTAATACGCGGCCGGAGGCAAGATTATCCGCAAAATATCCACTCCGGGTTTTTTGCGGGCCAAGGCTTCTATCCAGATTTAACAATACGGCTTTTCCTGCTTCTGTTGCATATCCCTTTCCCCAAGCCGTTGGGCACATCCAATATCCCAATTCAAATAAATCACGCGTCGTGGGTCGATGAAGGCCGATTATACCTATAAATTTTTGTTCTAACGTGATGGCATAAACGAAATCCGTCTTGGCTATTCGGGCTTCAGCGTGGGTTGATATCCAGTCTTGGGTGGCGTTACGTGGTTGGTTTGGCGGTATTCGAGCCACCATTTCATATATGCGCGAGTCAAGAATGCAGCGTTGAATATTATCTACATCATCGCAGCCGACATGACGCATTATAAGTCTTTTAGATGTAATAATTGGATCCATTATCGCAATGTAACCGGAATTCAATTAAGAGGTAAAGCTCTCTGTTTGGGCTTAAGAGGCGAAATAAGTTGTGTCCCGATAAGTTACGATCGTATCGTTTTCGGCGAACTGTTCAGATAACATTTTTACTATGAGCGGGGCAATGTCTTCGGGATTAGGGAGCGAGGCAGGGTCTTCGCCAGGCATGGCTTTGGCCCGCATGGCTGTCCGTGTCGCGCCCGGGTTTAGCAAATTCACTCGTAAGGGCGAACTTTCGGCCTCTTTTGCGTAGCACTGAACAAAGGCTTCGAGCCCAGCTTTAGACGCTGCATAGGCAGACCAATAGGCCCGCCGAGAAGCCGCGACGCCTGAGGTTTGAAAAACCGCACGTCCCGCCTTTGATTTCCTTAAAAGCGGGTCGAGGGATCTAATCAATCTAACGTTAGCTGTTAGGTTCGTGGCGATAACATCATCCCATGTTTTGGGCGTTGTATGCGCGGCTAAGGTAATCTCTCCTAAAATACCGGCATTTGCAAATAATCCATCTAAGCGGCCCCATCGTTCATTAATAATGCCGCCAAGCTGATCGATTCCGTCCAAGTTTTTTAGGTCCATAGGCACCAGAGTGCATTCGCCGCCACTAGCAGAAATCGCGTCATCTAGGTCTTCTAATCCTCCTTGTGTGCGGGCTATGGCGATGACATGTGATCCAGCTTTGGCTAAGGCGAGGGCGGCGTGATAACCGATGCCGCGCGAAGCGCCAGTCACTAATGTGACACGTCCTGCGAGGTCTGCTTGCGTCATGATTTTAGGCGATCTCGACCAGGAAGGATAATTGTTTGGACCCATCAAGCATTTTGCGGTCCCGGTCTATAAGCGGAGTTGGATAGGCGCCTGTAAAGCAATGGTCGGTATATTGCGGGCAGTCTTCTGAGCGGTACTCTTCGCCCATAGCCCAATAGAGACCCTCAACAGATAGAAAGCCAAGGCTATCGACTTCGAGCATTTCTGTCATAGCTTCTAAGGAATAATTCGCGGCAATGAGTTTTTCTTTTGTCGGCATATCGATACCGTAATGATCCGGGAATTTAATTGGCGGGGAGGCGGACCTAAAATGAACTTCTTTTGCACCGGCTGCTTTGACCATGCGGACGATTTTGGTTGAGGTTGTCCCTCTGACAATCGAGTCGTCCACGAGTAAGACGCGTTTACCTTCAATCATGGCACGGTTGGCCGAATGTTTTAGCCTGACGCCCATATCCCGAATTTGTTGTGTGGGCTGAATAAATGTTCGGCCAACATAGTGATTGCGAATAATTCCCAATTCAAAAGGAATTTTTGTTTCCTGTGAAAACCCGAGCGCCGCAGGGACGCCGCTATCTGGAACGGGAATAATAACATCGACATCGGCGGGTGTTTCTTGCGCCAGTCTTTGTCCCATACGTTTACGCACTTCATAGACGCTCTTCCCGCCGACAATGCTGTCAGGGCGCGCAAAATAGACAAATTCGAAAATACACGGGCGGTCAGCAGATTTAGGAAAGGCACGGAATGAGCGTATCCCGCTAGAATTAATCGCGACGACTTCACCAGGTTCCACTTCACGTATAAATTCAGCAGATATCATATCAAAGGCGCAGGTCTCTGAAGCCAATATATAGCTATTGCCTAACCGGCCGATTAAAAGTGGACGTATGCCTAGGCGATCTCGAGCGCCTATTAAGACGTCATTTGTCATGCCGACAAAGGCAAAGCCGCCTTCAACTTGCCGGACGGCCGAAATAAAACGGTCAATAAATTTTCCGCTTCTTGCGCGGGCTATAAGATGGATGACCACTTCTGTATCGGATGTGCTTTGAAAAAGTGCGCCTGCTTCGACGAGCTGCTCTCTAACGGTAAAGGCATTTGTCAGATGTCCGTTATGGGCAAGGGCAAATCCGCCTGTGTGCAGTTCAGAAAACAGGGGCTGTACATTTCTAAGTGTCGTCTGCCCGCCCGCGGTTGAATAGCGGTTATGGCCAATTGAAATATGTCCCGGCAGACGTTCAGAGGGGTCATCGCCCGTAAAATTATCGCCGACGAGGCCAAAGTGACGCTCTGTATGAAAAGTCTCTCCGTCGCAGCTAGCAATGCCGCAAGCTTCCTGCCCGCGATGTTGTAGGGCGTGTAATCCAAGTGCCGTCAAAGAGGCGGCATTATCAATTCCGAAAATTCCAAAAACCCCACATTCTTCGCGAATTTTATCTTCGTTTGGATCAAATTCGCAGCTTGGGTTTTCCATTTACTTGATCTCCTCGACGATGCTTTGAATATCGCCAGCTTTAATACGGTCTGCATATGAGCGCATTTTTGTAAAGGGTAAAGCGCGGATGCCATCCCCAATCTTAGCTAAGAGTGGATAGAAGGTAGAATTATGTAATAATTTTGGGAGCTCTGCCGGCGGGGCTTCCATTTGCTCACGCATTGAGCGAGGCATTCTATCTAAAATCTCGGGAGGTATTTCACCTTGATTTTCAGACATATATTCTTTGAATTCCTGCGCGTCTTGGCTAGCTCGATATTGCG
>CAZJRU010000192.1:0-3103 GCA_964548315.1 uncultured Hellea sp. | reverse complement strand
GTCTAGTTTGAGGTCATGACTTATACGCCTTCACATCCTTCTTCTCATTTAAACCGCCCAGAGCTCGCCTCTTATGACTTGCCAGAGTTCATTGATATGGCCCCGCTTAACGCTGCGCTGCGCGGGCTTTGCGCGCTATTATCTGTGGTGTTGGGCCAAGGAAATTATGGCGGACGAAACGGAAAGCTAGACCGTCTCTCGCGCCAGATTAGCCGCGCGGTGAGCGCGCTGATTGCGGCGGGAACGCATAATCAGCGTATGGAGCGTAAGCTCAACATGTTGGCCTCGCCGCAGTGGCGCGCGCGGGTGCTGCGCGAGCTGGGCGGAGAGCGGGCCTTGGCGCGCTGGGAACGGGTGATGAGCTTAAGGCAAGACGCGATGGCGCGGCTATGGGGCGGAAGCGAGCCAGCGCCCAAAGCGGCTCCGAGCCGCGCGCAATTATTGGCGCGGGCAGCGAATTTGAAAAAGGCGCAATTGGCGCTCTACCGCGCGCGCTTTCAAAAGGCGTGTCGTGAGCAACATAGGAAGCGCGAGAAGGCGTGGTCGCTCTCAAGCCCAACGTCTTTGCGTGACCGGGTGAAGGTGGACCGCGCGGGGCAATTTCGGCTCGCGGCGCTGCGCCGTGTCCCAAAACGCAAAGCGAGCGAGGCCTCGATGGGAGTTGCCGTTAAAAGAGCCCCGAAGCCAAAGATTTATTATAGCAAGATTGACCCGATAGAGATTTACCCCGCTGAATTTCGGGCCGCCCAATGTCTTGATCAGCGCCTTGAACAAGACGTGGAGGACCAGGCGGAGCGTAAGCAAAATATGCCGTCTTATGGTATCCAAAAAGAACAAGACGCTCAGGATAATCAATGCGTAGGGCCCACCCCGAAGCCATCCCCAGATTAAGCCTGTACCCGCGCCTGTATTTTAAATCTGTTATTTGTGTTTTAGGGCCGTTGCTGTCAGTAATGGCGTATGGCTATGCGTTGGAAATTATTGGGGGCTGTGGTCCTTATTGCTATTTTATCTATTCCCGTGTGCTGGATAACCCCCAAAGGCGCGGATGTCGACGCAGAGGCGATACATGCCGCCGCCGCAAATTACGATGCGCGCATTATTCGTGATCAATGGGGCGTGCCGCATATTTTCGGCAAAAGCGACGCCGATGCCAGCTTTGGCTTTGGCTATGCCCACGCCGAAGATGATTGGAAACATATCCAAGAAAGCTTGATCGGCGCGCGGGGCATGAGCGCGCAACATAAGGGCAAGGACTCTGCCCCGCAGGATTATCTCTTTGACCTCTTCAAGGTTCGAGAGGCGGTAGAGGCAAAATATGGGACGGAGCTAAAACCTAAAACACGCGCGGTTATTAAAGCCTATGCTGACGCGATTAATTTATACGGCATAGAGCATCCTGACAAAGTTGCGGCGGGTGTTTTACCCGTCACGCCCCATGATGTGGTCGCAGGCTATACCTGGATGACGCCGTTTTTCTACCGGCTTGACGGCGCGCTAGAGGATTTATTTACGGCGGAAGATAAACCCGCCGTTTCGCCCTGGCAGCAAACCAGTCATTTAAACTTGCCCGAGGCTGTAAGAGGTTCAAACGGGTTTGCGATCGCGCCCTCGCGCTCTGACGATGGTCATACGCGCCTTATCGTCAATTCCCATCAGCCCATGACCGGGCTTTATGCGTGGTATGAAGCGCATATGGTTTCAGAAGAGGGGCTTAATATTGCGGGGGCTGGCTTCCCCGGTACGCCCATCTTAGCCCAAGGCGTCACGCCTAATCTGGGTTATACCCATACGGTCAATCAACCTGACTTAGTCGACGTTTACGCGCTCCAGGTCGATGATGAGAAAAAGCCAAAGCGTTATAAGCTGGACGGTCAATGGCAAGATTTTGACATCACCAAATCCAAATTTAGGGTCAAACTCTTCGGGCCGTTTTCGCTTCCTATAACGCGCGATGTTTTATGGTCTCAGCACGGACCTGTTCTCAGCACGCCTACAGGGCATTACGCCATTCGCTTTGCGGGGCTGGGCGAGGTCGGCGCGGTGCAGCAATGGTATGAGATGGGCAAGGCGCAAGACCTAGGCGAGTGGCGCGCCGCCATCGCGCAAAATGGCGTGCTGAGTTTTAATATCGTTTACGCCGATAAGGAGGGGAATATTGGCGAAATTTATAACGCTAAAATGCCTAGCCGGATTGAAGGTCCTGAGTGGGATAAGGTCTTGCCGGGAGATCAGCCTAAACTGATGTGGAAAGATTACCGCTCTGTGTCTGAATTGCCGCAGATATGGAATCCGGAATGTGGCTGGGTTTTCTCAGCCAATGCCACGCCGTTCGATATTACGGATGAGGCCTGTAATAATCAGCGCTCGGATTATTCGAAAACCTTTGGCATTGAAAAACGGATCACAAACCGCTCGCGCCGCGCGCTGACATTATTTGAAAAGGATGAAGCGATTTCAGAAGAGGAATTGCTGCGTTACCGCGCCGATACGCGCTACGATCCGCAGTCTCAAGTAATGCAAATGGTCGTCGATCTTGTCACGACGAAAACGGACGATCCGCTGATTAAAGAAGCGCAGGAAGTGCTACGTAATTGGAACGGGGATACGGCCGCAGACAATCGCGGTGCCGCGCTCGCTGTCATCACAGGCATGCGCGCGTTTGGCTATGAGTATATTGAAAAGGAAGCGGAGCCATTAGAGGCGCTCAAACAAACGGCGGCTGAAATCAAAGAACGTTTTGGCCGCATTGATCCCGAGTGGGGCGAGATAAACCGTATCCAGCGCGGCGATGTTGACTTGCCGCTAGGCGGCGCGCCTGATGTGCTGCGCGCCATTTACGCTGACCGTGACGGCATTTCCAAAGACGGCGTGATGAACGCTTTTGCGGGCGATACGCATATCATGTACGCGGATTGGGACGCGGCGGGAGAGCTAGTTTTGAAATCTATCCATCAATACGGCGCGGCGACACTGGATGAAAACTCGCCGCATTATAACGATCAAGTTCCGCTCTTTGTACGCGGAGAGTATAAGAAAATGCCCATGACGCTAGAAGAGGTTCTGCCACATGCCAAACGCGATTATCGCCCGGGGCAGTAGC
>CAZJRU010000191.1:0-3110 GCA_964548315.1 uncultured Hellea sp. | reverse complement strand
GTAAATCCATGCGGCTCTTGTCGTCTGTCGCGTGGGAGGATGATCATAAGGCCCGCTTTTTAGAACAAGGCATATTGCCTCGCCCTGATTACGCCACCATAGATGTCACGGCCCCGCGCGAATATATTGCGCAGGCCCGTAAACATATAGACGGAGACCATGTTGTCTTTGAATGGCTAGGGCGGTTAGCTGATACCTTACATGTGACAACCCACCTTATTTCCTCACGCGGGACGCCTGAATTTTTTGAACATTCCGTGGAGTTATTCGGACGGCCGACACGCTTGATGCTTGATGGAAAAACCCGGGTTATAGATTTGGCGCGTCATATGGACGGGACGTTAGATGGTTTGGATTTTTCAAAACTCGTCATCGAAGGGTATGAGACTCATTTAACAGCCGAAGAATTTGTCGCCGAGCTCACGCCGCTTCTAGCGCATCACTTTGGCGAAGAGGCCCCGGCGGTGGAGTTGTCGGCAAGCTTATCGGCTAAAGCTGTGGCGGGGCGCACCCGCATTCGTATTCGCGAGAGCGCGAATTTTACAGAACGTGACATTGAGCAATTGCTCCAGCATGAAGCCTTGATTCATACAGCAACGGCGCTCAATGGCCGCGCGCAGCCGCATTTTAAAATCTTAGGCCGCGCCCATGCCGGCACGACCGAGGTCCAAGAAGGCTTGGCCGTTTTTGCTGAGCTCATTAGCGGGGCGATGGACCCGCACCGCTTTAGGCGCTTATCTGACCGCGTGATTGCTATCCAAAGCGCGATTGAAGGGGCGGACTTTAAAGAGATATTTGATTTCTACCTTGAGCGCACAGATGACCCCGATCAGTCTTATGAAAATGCGAGACGTGTTTTTAGGGGCGGGGTGACGACAGGCGGGGCGCCCTTTACCAAAGATATGGTGTATTTAAACGGGCTCTTGCGCGTGCACAATTTTATGCGAACCGTGGTCAAGCTGGGACGCGCTGACCTTATTCGCATCCTATTTTGCGGAAAAATGGACATTGAAGATGTGCCAGCCCTCGCGCAAATGGCCAGCAAAAATAGAATGCGCGCGCCAAAATTTATGCCGCCTTGGGCGAAGGACTTACGTTTTCTGGTTTCCTATATGGCTTATTCAGGGTTTTTGAACCAAGTGAAGATGCCCGGCTTTCAGGCCTATTATAAAGAGGAACTAGATGGGGTTCCTGTGGTATGGGACTTTGGAAACACGGATAACGAGGACGCGTCAAAAAAAGATCCCAAATGATGAAAAGAACCCGCAATTTTATTTTATCGTTGAGCCTTGCTGCTGGCCTTGCCGTCAGTCTTGGCGGGTGCGATCGTATTGAAATTAAAAATCAGAATTTCAAAAAAGACACAAAGAGCCGCGTCACCAAAACTGTGACTGAAATCACCCAACCAAAGCGCGTGACCAAAGCCACATTTAAAACCCCCGCTTTGATTACAAATTATAACTCCGTCACGGCGGCCGAGATTATAACGCGCGCCCATAAAGCGGCTGGCGGGTTGACATGGGCGCGGCCAGAGTCGCTGTCTAAATCGGGCTTCGCAATTTATTATAAAAACGGTCAATCTTTGAGCCATGAGACCCATAAAATGTGGCGGGTCTTTGGCCCGGACCGCCTCTCTGAGCACGATGACCAAGTCCGCATTTATTCTGTTAGGGACGGCGAGGCGGTCATTAATATTAGTTATGACGGGCAGACGACCTATACGGACAAAGGGGCGCAACCTAAAACGGCGGCCGATCGCGGCTGGTCTTCAAATTTTGGTTTTGGGTCTATTCGTCATGCCCTTGAGACGGGTTATCAACTCGAGCGTTTGCCCGATGATATGGTCGACGGGACGTCCGCCTTTATGGTGCGCGTTACCGACCCGTCAGGACATCCGACAACCTTTGCGATTTCCCATGAGGGCTATAAAATTCTTATGGCAGGGTTTGAAACGGCGCGGGGCTGGCACGAACGTATCTATTCAGATTTTTATTCGAACCCCGGCGATGATTGGGTGCAGCCCGGACGAGAGCGGCTATTCTATAACGGGGAAAAAACCAATGAAATCATCTGGGAGCGTTACGCGATAAATCAGGAGCTCCCGGCCTGTATCTTTGTTCTACCTCAGGCCCAAAACTGCCAATAAGAGTTTCGCCCATGCGGATATGCTCCGTAAGCAGGCTTACGGTTACATAAAAGCGGCACATCGTAAAATTTAGGGCGGTTTAAAAAACAGATTGAAATAGGTTTTCGGGCCGATAAATTCGGGCAGGGGATAAAATGTATCTGCGTCTGTATCCGTCGTATCTTGGCTAAGTGTGCGCAGGGCAGGCGTTGTTACAGCAGGCGTTGTCACAGCCAGCGCGTTATCCCTGTCTATATCCATTCGCGCCGCCGCGATAAATTCAAGCGGCGTGACAATAGCGGGCCCATATCCTACGGGTCTTAAAACCGGGATGGGGTTATAACGATAGTCGCCTATAGTCTGCGCCGTATAGATAGAGGTGCTACGCGGCCTATCGGTTGTTTGCCGCGATATCGGGGCTAATCGGAAATGTCCCTCACGGTCCATTTTATAGGGGTCGCGATAGGTGCCCGTAGGAACACAAGCCTTTGCGCAGAGGCGCTTATAGGCTTTTAGCGCCTCAGACTGCGCGCGCCGCTCTGGCGTATCAAGCCAAGCGGGCCGAGACGGCGTCGCAGCTTTGCTGGACGCGGGCAACATATTCGCCGCCCGCATATAGGCCTGTAGCCAGTGCGAGAGCTTACGAGCCCCGCCGAGCTCTTTTAACACCCGCGCGCGCCAAAGCGGGGCGGACAACATGCCCATTTTAAGCGCGATATGGCGATTATGGGCGCAGGCTTTTATATAAACACGCACCACATTATATATACGCTGCGCGGCAACGGGCAGGCGCGTATAATGCCCCGCCGACAACAAAGTCATAAAAGCGCCGATTAAAAGCTGATAGCGCGCCGCAATAGGGGCTAAATCTACGGGGTCATAAGATGTCGAGGGCGAGAGCGGAACATAAGTCATATCCTTGCGTAAACCCGCCTGAGTTTGTGAGGATTGATTTTTGTGACTTTTTTTCTTCTGTTATTTTGAG
>CAZJRU010000190.1:0-3118 GCA_964548315.1 uncultured Hellea sp. | reverse complement strand
CCGAGACGGAGACCGCATGAAACTATCCACTATATTCATAACGGGACTTAGTTTAATTATGGCTAGCTGTAGCCCTGCTTCTCAAAACTCTTCACAGCCTTCAAATTCAGACTCCCAGACACATGGAACTCAAATGACTAAAACCAATGCACCCGCTATACATACAGTTAAAAGCTCTTACACTTTTTCTGAGACAGTTACCCGTCTGGAGGCAGGCCTCGACAAACGGCCTCTCAACCTATTTGCTAAAATTGATCATGCTGCAGGGGCCGCCAAAGCTGGTCAAACCCTCGCCCCCTCAACAGTTTTCATTTTTGGGAACCCTAAGGGCGGCACGCCCTTAATGACGCGCAACCCTCAAATGGGAATTGTCCTCCCGCTCAAAATGCATGTTTATCAAGACGGCGACGCCGTTAAACTAAGCTATACTGATATTGAAGCGGAGGCAAAACTTCATGGTTTAGATAGCGCCGAGCTTCCCATTCCTAACATTAAAAAAATGCTTGGTGGATTAGCGGCTGAAGTCACGACTGCCCCATAAACTACCGTTTTCTAATTTTACCTACCTACGCCCCATTACAAGATCTCGTTCGTCCTTGGGAGAGCCCAGGCAGATATGAGAGGTGATGCTACTGACTTGTGAGAGCGTTCCTAAGACATTGGCGTGAAAATCCTTATAGGTGGCGAGGTCAGCGACTTCGACGCGCAGCAGATACTCAACCGAACCAGTGATGTTGTGACATTCGCGAACGCTGGGCGTCGCGGCCATGACAGCCTCAAAGTTTTGGGCATGGGTCTTTAGCTGGCCCGAAAGGCCAACCGTGACAAATATCGTAAAGGCCGTCCCCGTGGCGGCGCGGTCTATGACAGCGCGGTAGCCTTTGATTACGCCGCTGCGTTCGAGCTCTTGGACGCGGCGCAGACAGGCGGAGGGCGAGAGGCCGACTCGCGCCGCGAGGTCGATATTGCTGATGCGGCCATCCCTTTGAAGGACGGACAATATTCTCGTATTTATATCGTCAATTTCGATCATTAATTGCAAGCTTCTTTATTATTGGGCCCTTAAAGACGCATAATTGCGCCTCTTTCCAACTATAATTGCGTCAAATCTATTATTTGTAAAGGATGCCGCCGTGAGAACCTTGAATCTTGACGCTTATGATATGTCTAAAGAACGCGGGTATCTTTGCCGCTTTAACGCCGAAGAGATTGAGCTGAGCGGAGAGCTTGGACACATTAGCGAAGTCGCCATGCGCCTTCCGCAAATATTGCCCACGGGCCAAGTGCGCCATTTACTAAAACAAAGCCTACCAGAGACGGATTTGAAAGACGCCCTCGCCAGCTGCAGCGACGCGCAGGCGCGGCGCCTGATGGTGCATTATTCTTTCATGGTGCAAGCCTATGTCTGGGGTGAGCCCGAGGCCCCGGCAGTTTTGCCGCGCTGCCTTGCAGTGCCAATGGTGGCCATTGCCGATCATTTGGGACAGCAACCCCTGCTCCCCTACAGCAGCTATGTGCTCGATAATTGGGGCCGCTTTGATACATCGGGCGCAATTGATTTGGATAACATTTATATGCTCCAGCATTTCCTCGGCGGGCAAGATGAAGCCTGGTTCGTACTCGTCCATGTCGCGATAGAGGCACAGGCAGGCGCGGCGCTGGCCCTTATGGGGCCGATAGTTGAGGCGATTGACAATGATGATTTAGGAGGCGTGCGCGAGCACCTGGAAGAGATGGCCTCTATCTGGGCTAAGATAAACGCCATTTTTGACCGTATGCCAGAGCGCTGCGACCCCTATGTTTATTTCGAACGCGTGCGCCCCTATATTCACGGCTGGCGGGATAACCCTGCCCTGCCCCATGGGATTATTTATGAGGGCACGCGCTTTGGCGATGAAGCCCAAGCCTTTCGCGGACAAACCGGCTCGCAGTCATCTATTGTTCCAGCAATGGACGCCTTGCTGGGGATTGGTCACGCGGCTGATCCGCTAAAGGCTTATTTGGATCAACTCCATATTTACCGCCCAACGGACCACCGCCGCTTTATTGACGATGTACGCGCGCAAAGCCGTCTACGCGGGTTTGTTGAAAAGGCAGGACATAAAGGATTGGCGGCGGCCTATAATAGCAATGTACAAGCCATATCAGATTTTCGCACGCGTCATCTAGAATATGCGGCCAGCTATATCAATAAGCAGGGCAAGAGCACGGCGGGTAATGATACAGATGTCGGCACAGGCGGGACGCCCTTCATGAAATACCTTAAGAAGCACCGCGATGAAACAAAGGCCAATTTGATTTCGGCTTAGGCATATCGAATTAACAGACAAAACTATATCTTTATGCGCCTAATTTCGGTATAAGGCACGGAAGTCTAACTCTTATATGCACAGGTATAAAATGAAAATTTCACGTAAAGTCCGGGCTTTTCTAGCGCCATTCATAATCTTAGCCGCTGCCCCTATCGCATTGGCGCAAGTTCAAAGCTCAGACATAGCGCCGCAAAATTCTCAGATAATTCAGACTGCGCCGGTAAAAGTTGCTGAAAACCATAGGACTGCGCCTCGTGCAAGTTGGCAAGGTAAAAAGGTCGCCCTGCGAGGTAGGGACGTTGTGTCATTTTCGGAAGGCAGTAAACCCGTTAAAGGTAAAAGGAAATATGCCGCTGAATGGGATGATACGAAATGGTATTTTTCTAACGAAAAAAACCGCGACGCTTTTAAAGCTGATCCTAAAAAATATATTCCTGAATTTGGCGGATGGTGCCCCGTCGCACTCTCTCATGGAGAATTGAAGGTCGGACGGACAAATCAATTTACGCGTGTCGATGAAAAACTTTATTTGAATTTTGACAAATCAGCCCAACGCCAATTTTCAAATAATCCTGAGCCTTACATTTTCAAGGCAAAAGCCAGTTGGTAACTCATTTAGGCGCGGTTTAAACACCTCTAACCGCCCTATTGACACAGCCCCTCTCCATATCCTAAAGCGCGCGTGGGTCACGCTCCCCCACTGGAGCGCACTTTAGATGCTGTACAAAAACGCAGCGTATGGAGCATATCATGGCAATAGCCGCTAAACCGACGGTAAAACCCGTCGATCCCCGCTTTAGTGCGGG
>CAZJRU010000189.1:0-3118 GCA_964548315.1 uncultured Hellea sp. | reverse complement strand
CATATGAAACTGTTTCTGAGACTGTTGTGGTTCAAGAAGCTTCAACAGAGCTTGTCTCGATCCCAGCGACTTACGAAACAGTGACTGATACGGTTGTTGTGCAGCCTGCTGGTGTTGAATATGTCAGCGTTCCTGCTGAATATGAAACAGTGTCAGAAACAGTTGTTGTTCAAGAAGCGTCAACTGAGCTTGTGACTATTCCTGCAACGTTCGAAACAGTGTCAGAAACTGTTGTCGTAACGCCTGCTACAACGACATATGAAAATGTTCCTGCTGTATTCGAAACAGTTTCGGAGCCAGTTGTTGTTCAAGAAGCGTCAACAGAACTCGTGACAATCCCAGCAACGTTTGAAACAGTCTCTGAGACTGTTGTCGTAACGCCGCAATCTGTGACTTACGAAGCTGTTCCAGCTCAGTATGAAACAGTTCAAGAGCCTGTTGTTGTTCAAGAAGCGTCTACAGAACTCGTTACAATCCCTGCAACATTCAAGACTGTCTCTGAGACGGTTGTTGTTCAAGACGCGTCAACTGAACTCGTTACAATCCCTGCAACATACGAAACTGTTACAGAGGCCTACACGGTTCAAGAAGCGTCAACAGAACTTGTGACAATCCCAGCGACTTTCGAAACAGTTTCTGAAACTGTTGTTGTTCAGCCACAATCAGTTGATTACGTCACTGTCCCGGCTCAATATGAAACATACACAGAAGCTGTTGTGGTTCAGGAAGCGTCTAGCGAACTCGTGACAATTCCAGCGACTTTCGAAACAGTTTCTGAAACTGTTGTTGTTCAAGAAGCCTCTACAGAGCTTGTCTCAATCCCAGCGACTTACGAAACAGTCACTGAGACCGTGGTAGCCCGCGAAGCCTCTACAGAGCTTGTGACTATCCCAGCAACATTCAAAACAGTAACTGACACAGTTGTTGTTACGCCTCAGACAGTAGAATATGTCGCTATCCCAGCCACATATGAGACTTACACTGAGAACGTTGTTGTTCAGGAAGCCTCTACAGAACTCGTATCTATCCCTGCTACGTTTAAAACCGTATCGGAGACAGTTGTTGTTCAAGAAGCCTCTACAGAGCTTGTGACAATTCCGGCGACATATGAGACCGTCTCTGAGACTGTTGTTGTTCAGCCAGAGTCAGTTGAATATGTCACTGTACCTGCGAAATTCCGCTCGTCACAGCAAACATATGTTAAGCAAGACGCGTCTGGCGAAATAATCGTCATTCCAGCAACTTATGACACTGTAACTGAAACTATTGTTTCTCAAGAAGCGAGTGTACGTCTTGAAACTGTACCAGCGACTTACAAGTCAGTCTCTGAAACAATCGTTGTTCAGCCAGCTCGTGTTGATATCGACGTCATCCCAGCGAAATATGAAACACGCTCTGAGCGCGTTCTTGTTGAGCCAGCTCGTGAAGAGTGGAAGCCAGGTAGCCAAGCCATCAATGCTGGTCAACTTGGTGCAGGTGGACAAGTCAATACAAACACACATGGTCAGTTCACTGTCTTTAACGGTGTATCTGAGCAAGTTGTTCAATCTACACAGACAATCGTTTCACAAACAGGTGAAATTCTCTGTCGTGTCTTGATCCCAGCGAAGTATAAGACAATCACGAAGCAGGTTGTGGTTACACCCGCCCGCACAGTTGAGCGTCAAATTCCAGCTGTAACGAAGCAAATCACAAAGCGTGTTGTTGACCGTGAGGCCACAACCCGTGAGATCCCTGTTCCGGCTCAAACACAAACAATAACTCGCCGCGTCGTACGTACGCCAGCTCGTGTTCTAAGTCCTGGCGATGCCGGATACGCAGAATACAGAAATGGTGGCGGAAGCCGTATCTCTGGTTTCGTAGACTCCAATAGAGATGGCCGTGATGACCGTGATGGTCGTTCATCCTCTGCCGCACGTTCAGCTGACTCAGCTGGCGGTGGAAGCCGCGCAAGTGGTGCAAGCAACGTTCGCTCCTCAGGAGGCGGATCTGCTCAGCAAATCGGATCAATCGCGACACGTGAAATTGCTGAAGAAGCAAAAGTTGTTGAGCGCCGCGTGCCAGCTGTAACCAAGCAGGTAACACGTCGTGTTGTTAAGACACCGGCTCGGACGCAAGAGCGCACAATTCCGGCAAAGACATCTACTGTCACACGCCGCGTTGTTGACCGTCCTGCGACGACACAAGAACGGGTTATCCCAGCTGTAACTAAGCAGGAAACTCGCCGCCGTGTTAAAACGCCGGCCGGGACACAAGAACGCGTTGTTCCAGCTGTAACAAAGCAGGTTACTCGCCGCGTTGTTGATCGTCCAGCCTCTACACAAGAGCGGGTTATTCCAGCGACAACCAAGCAGGTTTCACGCCGTGTTGTTAAAACGCCGGCTCGGACACAAGAACGTTCGATCCCAGCGAAAACAGCGACTGTTACACGCCGCGTTGTGAAGACGCCAGCTTCGACACAAGAACGGAGAATTCCGGCTGTGACGAAACAGGAAACACGTCGCCGCATCAAAACGCCCGCAACTACGACTGAGCGCGTTATCCCAGCGGTTACCAAGACTGTATCCCGCCGTGTTGTTAAAACACCGGCTCGGACACAAGAACGGACAATACCAGCGGTAACAAAAACACGCACTCGCCGTGTCTTAAAGACACCAGCGTCTACACAAGAGCGCGTCATTCCGGCTAAAACAGCCACTGTGACACGCCGCGTTGTTGATGTTCCAGCTCGTACGCAAGAGCGCACGATACCAGCTGTCACTAAGCTTGAGACGCGCCGCGTCATCAAGACACCGGCATCGACTGTCGAACGTGTTGTTCCAGCTGTTACGAAAACTGTATCCCGCCGCGTTGTTAAAACGCCGGCTCGGACACAAGAGCGGACTATCCCAGCTGTTACTAAGCTTGAAACTCGCCGTGTCGTGAAAACGCCAGCAAGTACTGTTGAGCGCACAATCCCAGCGGTAACAAAGCAAGTCACTCGCCGTGTCGTGAAAACGCCAGCTCAGGTTTCTGAGCGCCGCGTTCCAGCGATCACGAAGCAGGAAACTCGCCGCGTTATCAAGACACCTGCTCGGACTATTGAGCGGGCAACGCCTGCGGTTACTAAAACTGTGTC
>CAZJRU010000188.1:0-3121 GCA_964548315.1 uncultured Hellea sp. | reverse complement strand
AAAGCCAGTCGACAATCTTACCTTTTCCTTCATCGCCCCATTGGGATCCGACTACGACAACATTCGCCACGACATTCACCTCATAATAAAGGCGCGACAGATACTGCCGCGCCTAAAGAATCTAGTTCTCAGACTTTTCAAGTCTGTAGCTGGATTCACAACAGAATGCGAATCCATTTAACGACTTATCTACAAGCAAACTAAAAGCGTCTGGCGGCCTTTAACCCCAAAATGTCCACGCCTTCATTTATAGAACTTAAAATCTGTCCATTGGATAAGTGTTCGCCAAATATCTCGAGGGCCCATTTATCTGTGACACGATATCCGAAAGTGAGTTGTTGCCTAAATAAAATGCGCGACCCAAATGAAATTTCAGAATTTGTAAGTTCTAAAAATTCAGATAATGAAAGTTCATTATCAATGTCAGAATTAGTGTTTCCTGTATGCGCGGCTAGGCCAAAAGAAAAATCTCCATAAGCCTTTTCTCCAAATGTTTGACGCCATAAAAGTCCTGCGCCGCCATATGAGGTTTCGCCTTCAAGGTTCAGAGTTCCATTTATATAGGGTTGCGGTGTTAGGGCCCATTTTAAAAACTCTGGTTCATCGAAAATAATTTCTGTATTTATAGCAATGCTATTTTCGCGGCCGTTTATTGCGGAAAAACCGAGATCAAGAATTTGTTCGTCGAAGTTACTAATCCCAACCCTGACTTCAGAAATTTGCGCAAATGAAGGGGTAGAGTTTAGGATTGTCACCAAACTCGCTAAGAGGAATGTTGATTTTTTCATGAGCTGCTTTTGAGATATTAAATTTAGAGCAGTCGATAATGACAGTATAGGTATGAACCCCAGCTTAAAGCTGTGTCTCAAGGTACTGAACGAGATTGAGACTCAGTTTGATAGGATTGGCGTTGAAACTCAATAATACGGTTTGTTCCGGCTTTTAGGCATTCTTGTTTCATGACATTTGTTACCTCTTGTCGGCTTGCGGCATGGCCTTCTAGCACCATGTTAATGGCTAAGTCGGTGGCGGCTTCTTCGAAGAGAACTGAATTTTGTTCACCTAATCGGTCAAAAACTTGCTCGTCAGCTGGGCGTAATTCACGATCAACTTTGGAGATGAATTGTTGGGCGATTTGCTGATCTTTACCGCTATTCAATGCGGCAAAACTGCGAAGGCTCATGGGCAGGATAAAATCGGCGACAATACCGCCATAATTTGAGAAAGCCTGGCAAGATGATGTGTCGTTCTGTGTTTGAGCTTGTGAGGGAAGAGCGGCGCTAAACGCCATGGCTATAAGGATTGCATGAAGCGATGATAGTCGTGGCATAAATGATGATAGTCGTGGCATAAATACAGTGTCTTTCTTCAGATGCGTCATGAGATAGGACATGACTATAGAAGCTACACTATATGTCTAAACACATATTCGTAAGCTGAATGCCGAGTTTAACAGTGGTTCATATATCTATGCGCTTTGTCATAAAGCGGGCATATAAGAGGGGGTGTTCACCCCCTCCAAAGGATTATAAAATGACGTTGTCGACAATCTTTACGTGATCAAGTGATTTGATGGCATCGATAACGTCTGGCGAGGCTTCTGTATCGACTGAGACAAGGCACACCGCTTCGCCGCCTTCTTGCACACGGCCCAGAGAAAATGTGGCGATGTTGATCTTGGCTTCACCCAAAAGATTACCAAGCTTTCCAATAAAACCGGGCTTATCATCATTGCGGATATAGAGCATATTCTCAGAGAAGGCGGCATCCATTTGTACGCCAAAGAGCCGGACAATCCGCGGTTCTCCACGATAAATCGTGCCAACAATCGCAAACTTTCTCTCTTCTGTTTCCACAGTGAGCCTAATGAGGCTATCTGCGCGCTCGGCCTCATCGATGAAACTTTCTTTGACCTCAATGCCGCGCTCTTTGGCAAGAGTTGGCGCTGAGACCATATTGGCTTCTGGCATGGCGTTTTTCAGAAGCCCTGCAAGAGCGGCGGCTGACATAGGTTTGGTATTAAGCTTTGTTATTTCGCCTTTAAAGGTCAGTTCAACATTCTTTACGGGAGAATGTAAAAGCTGCCCCATCAAGGTGCCTAATTTGTCAGCAAGGTCGACCCAGGGCTTAAGGCGAGGAGCTTCCTCGGCAGAAATAGACGGCGTGTTCAATGCGTTGGACACAGCGCCAGTAAGGAGGAAGTCAGACATTTGTTCTGCGATTTGAACAGCGACATTCTCCTGAGCTTCGAGTGTCGAAGCGCCAAGGTGAGGCGTGGCGATAAAGTTTTTAGTGCCAAAGAGAATGTTTTCTTTGGCGGGTTCAACTTCAAACACGTCAAGCGCTGCCGCGCGTACATGCCCAGAATCAAGAGCGTCCTTAAGCGCGTCTTCATCAACTAGCCCGCCGCGCGCGCAATTGACAATGATAACGCCTTTTCTTGTCATCGCGAGACGTTCACGAGAGACAATACCTTTTGTGCTTTCGACAAGCGGGGTGTGAAGCGTGATGAAATTAGACCGCTTGAAGATGTCATCAAGTTCAACTTTTTCAATGCCAAGTTCGACCGCCCGTTCTTGAGTTAGGTAGGGGTCAAAACCGATAACTTTCATTTTTAGGCCAAGGGCGCGTTCAATGACGAGTGAGCCAATGTTGCCACACCCAATAACGCCGAGCGTTTTGTTGTAAAGCTCAACGCCTTTATAATCTGACTTTGGCCATTCGCCGTTTTGTGTTCGCGCGGAGGCGGAGGGTATTTGACGGGCTGCCGCAAAAATCATGGCAATGGCATGTTCAGCTGTCGTAATGGCGTTCCCAAACGGGGTGTTCATGACGACAACGCCGCGGTCCGTTGCGCTTTTCTTGTCAATATTGTCGGTGCCTATTCCTGCGCGTCCTATGACTTTGAGGTTTTTGGCCGCTGTGATGATTTCAGCATCAGGCCGCGTTGATGAGCGCACAGCAAGACCGTCGTACTCACCAATAATTTTGATGAGCTCTTCTTTGGTAAGGCCGGTAATGACATCAACATCGACGCCCCGGTTTTTGAAAACTTCCATAGCGGAAGGCGACATTTTATCAGCAATAAGAACTTTAGGCATTTGTCATCTCCGCGATTTTG
>CAZJRU010000187.1:0-3172 GCA_964548315.1 uncultured Hellea sp. | reverse complement strand
GACCAATTTGTGTTTAATCAAGGCGATGGACATGACCGAATAACCGATTTCGAAAGCGGTCAAGACGTCATTGATTTCACATCTTTCGATGGAGGAATTTCGTTCGAGGACTTGAGTTTTGTAACAACCGATACAGGCACACGCATTGACTATGAAGACTCATCCATCCTCCTAGAAGACTTCGCAATCGACGCCATTACAGAAGATATGTTTATTTTCTAATTCTAATCCCACCTGGCTATAGACAGGCTATGCTTGCAAAGGGCATAGCCTGTCTATGGCAAAGTTTTACACTCCTCGCACAGCCGCCGCTGTAATAATTGCGAATATGGTTGGAACTGGAGTCTTCACGTCTCTAGGCTTTCAAGTCGCAGATATACAATCCGTTTTTGCGATCATGATGCTTTGGATTATCGGCGGTATCGCCTCACTTTGCGGGGCGGCAACCTATGCAGAGCTCGGCGCAGCCCTGCCCCGTTCTGGCGGCGAATATAATTTCCTCGGACGTATTTATCACCCGATTGCAGGTTTTATTTCGGGCTGGGTCTCTACTGTCATTGGTTTTGCTGCGCCTATTGCCGCGGTCTCATTGGCTTTTGGAAAATATGCAACAGCTGCCATGCCCGGGAATTATAGCGCTGGATTTCAAAAGGGTTTAGCCTGCATTCTTGTCATACTCGTGACTTACGTCCATGGCAAAAACCGAGGTGCAAGTGGAAAATTTCAGTTTGGTTTCACCTTTGCAAAGGTCGCCTTAATTTTAGCCTTCTGTCTAGCGGCTTTTATACTTCTAGATAATCCTCAACCCATTTCCCCTCTTCCTAAACCAGGAGATTGGGATGTCATCACGAGTAGCGCCTTTGGGGTTTCGCTTATCTATGTTTCCTATGCCTATACGGGTTGGAACGCCGCGACTTATATTTCAGGCGAGCTAGAGAACCCTCAAAAGGACCTTCCTAAAATCTTAGTTTTGGGCACATCTCTCGTAATGGTCCTTTATGTCCTTCTGAACTATGTGTTTCTTTATGCTGCACCAATGAGCGCGTTAGAGGGACAAGTGGAACTCGGATACATCGCGTCAAATTACATTTTTGGAGACACTGGGGCCCGCATAGCAGGCGCAATGTTATCATTACTGCTTATATCGACAGTCAGCGCCATGACTTTAGCAGGGCCAAGAGCGCTACAGGCCATTGGCGAAGATTTTAAGGCCCTGAGCTTTCTCGGGAAAACCAATAAAGATGATATTCCGCGCAATGCCATTTACTTTCAGTCAGCTATTGCTTTGATATATATTTTGACGTCCAGCTTTAAAACCATCGTTGTCTTCGCTGGAGCCATGCTCGCTTTTAATAGCTTTCTGGCAATTTTAGGGGTCTTTGTTCTTCGTTATCGCGAGCCAGATTTACCGCGCCCCTACAAAACTTGGGGCTACCCCTTTGTCCCGCTCATATATTTGGCCATTACCGCCTTTATGTTGGCCTTCGTGATTATCAACGAACCTCACAAAGCAATATTTGGTTTATGTGTAATACTCTTTGGGATTGTCTTTTACGCCGTCTCTCAACGCTTTAACGGTTAAACGGCACAATTAGCCCGTCTTGGACCGTCAAAACCCTATCCATATATTTGGTCAGCCCCATATTATGGGTAGCAACCAACGCGGAGACTTTTTCAAGTCGAGTCAAATCAAACAAACTTTGAAAGACCTTAGAAGAAGTTGTCGGATCCAAATTTCCGGTCGGTTCATCGGCCAATAAAACTTGGGGTTTATTTGATATGGCGCGCGCGATGGCAACCCGTTGTTGTTCACCGCCTGACATTTGGCTTGGCTTATGATGCCCTCGTTCAGACAACCCCATTATCCCAAGAAGACGTTTTGACTCTTCTTCCGCTTCTCTTGGTGAGACGCCAGCAATCATTTGCGGAATGGACACATTATCAATCGCAGAAAATTCTTTCTGCAAATGGTGAAACTGGTAAACAACGCCTATTGTTGCTCTTCGTATAGCGGTTCTTTCATCATCAGGAAGCTTGAGGCATTCTCGGCCATTAATAAAAACCTCACCCGCATTGGGTTTTTCAAGTAATCCTGCAGCATGCAATAATGTCGACTTTCCAGACCCTGACGGCCCAATCAGTCCCACCATCTCGCCAGGGTAAATATCGATGTCTGCTCCAGTCAGGACATTTAAAGTCTTGGGCCCAGATTGATAGGACCGATGTAAATTGCGAACCGAGAGTATAGGTCGTCCAGCAGTCGTAAGCATATTATTCATACCTCAGCGCATCGACAGGGTCGACTTTGGAAGCATTTAACGCGGGGAAAAACGTTGCAGCAGCAGATATTAAAAAGCCCCAAAACGCTACTCCAAAGACTTCTGACCAAACTATTTTGGCCGGTATTCCACCCGAAATCCCATAAACATCCGCGGGGAAAAGCTCGGTCCCTGTAACCGTTTCGATAATCCATTGAATGCCGCCGATATTTAGACAAAACAAAATACCTAGTACGAGACCTGCAAAGGTCCCCAGGATTCCGACCATTGCGCCGCACATAAAGAAAATTCGTAAAATACCGTTACGGGTGGCGCCAATCGTCCTTAAAATCGCAATGTCCTTAGACTTATTTTTAACCAGCATAATCATGGAGGCCAAGACAGGAAATGCGGCGATTATAACAACAACCATAAAGATAAACCGCATGGCTATTTGTTCTGTCCTAAGCGCTGTTGCCGTCGTCGCATTTCTATCTTTCCATGTTGATAGAAATACGGGTTGCTGAGACGCTTTTGAAACCAAACCGCTCATCTCATCTAACGCATCTGGATTTTCAAGCCGAAGCTGAATTTCGCCTGAGACTTGCCCGCCTTCAAAAAGCTGCGTTGCCTGATCAAAGCTCATGTAAATATAAGTCTGATCCGTAATGTATAATCCGACCTGAAAAATGGCTCCGACTGTATAAACCTTCTTAACCGGGACGGGGCCTGTTATTGTCTGCCGTGTACGCGGTGAGAATACGAGCAACCTGTCTCCAACAGACAAGCCCAAACCATTGGCTAATACTGCTCCTACGGCGATCTGATTTTCTGAGCCAGGTCCTTGCCCAAATTGGTTTAAGCTGCCTTGTTGAACACTCTCGGCGATAAGTTCATAATTTTGTAGATTTTCA
>CAZJRU010000186.1:0-3212 GCA_964548315.1 uncultured Hellea sp. | reverse complement strand
AGGGCTTCGCGCATTAAGGGTAAAAAGGATTGATAAGGACTTAATTTATGGAACTCAGACCGCTAGGGCGAACAGATATAAAGGTCTCCTCCGTGTGCTTAGGCACAATGACCTGGGGCGGACAAAATACCGAAGCCGAGGCGCATGAACAGCTTGATTATGCCTTAAGCCGCGGGATTAATTTTATCGATACGGCTGAAATGTACCCCATCCCAGGAAACCCCAAAACCCAGGGGCGGACTGAAAGTTATATTGGGAGCTGGACCGCGAGCCGTAAAAACCGCGACCAATTCATTTTGGCAACAAAGCTGACTGGGCGTTCGGGCATGTCATGGTGCCGGGACAATGATGAGATGACCCGCCACACGCCGGCTCAAATTGATGAGGCCGTAGAAAAATCTCTTAAACGGCTTAAAACAGATTATATTGACCTTTATCAGCTCCACTGGCCGGACCGGGCAATCCCGCCTTTTGGGTTTCATAGCTACCAAGATTACGATGCTAATGAGATGGTCCCGCTTGAGGATATTTTAGGGGCTCTGCACCGCCATGTTGAAAAGGGCAATATTCGCCATATCGGCGTATCCAATGAGTTTGGCTGGGCCACGATGAAATATTTGGAGCTCGCAGATAAAAATGGCTGGCCGCGTCTTGTGTCTAACCAGAGCGTTTATAGCCTGATCGCGCGCCGCTTTGATTATGACCGCGCAGAAATAGCAATGCGGGAGCAGGTTGGCCTGCTCGCTTATTCCCCTCTAGCTATGGGGTTTCTTACGGGCAAGTATGATGGAGGCAAAGCCCCAGAAGGCTCACGCGGGGCCTTGTTTGAGAGTTTCATGGGGGGATATTGGGGCGCTGATGAGGCGTGGCTTGAATGCAATAAAACGGCAAAGGCGCTGGGTTTAACGCCGGCGCAATTTGCGCTTAAATTTGTTGAGAGCCGTGAATTTGTGACCTCTAGCATCATCGGCGCGACAACGATGGAGCAACTTACCGAAAATATCGACGCACATGATATTACATGGACAAAAGAGATGGAAAAAGAAGCGCACCGTATACATAAAACTTACCGCTGCCCTGTCGGCCGTTAATAATTATTGGTTTATTCGTCATGCAATATGTGTACTTAAAGGATGGATAGGATTTTAAAATTCCAAAGGAATGTTCCATGAAACAAAATGCCCTCACATCATTTATAGTCGCCTCTTCGCTCCCTGTCGTGATTTGGCCATTACTTGGGCTGGCTATCGCATCACGGCGTAGCGGAGCTGACCTTGATTTTTCGATGGTCGGTATCAATATGCCGCTTATTTTTGGGGCCTTTAATGCGATCATCTTTGCGATAGGCATTAACCGTACCCGAAGAAACATGTTCTTATCAGGGGCTGTCCTCGGGCTAATGCTAGCGTCTCTCGGAACATTTGTGCTGCATATCCCGGAAAACGTTTATGGTATGACCGGTAATCAAAAATATATCATGCTATTGGCAGGTCCGATTTTTTACGGCTCTATCTGGGCATTCGTTTTGCACACACTTGAAAAGAAAATCTATTAATAAAGCTAGCTGTGCGGATTGGAATAACGGGCACATGTATTATATAAAGCTTATCGCTTCCCGGTCGGCCCATAACATATAAAAATAAAGACCGTCGTGAAGCTTTTTTCAGCCATAAAGATACCGCCTCATTTGGCGGCTCAAATTGAGCGTCTGCAAAAGGGCGTCTCAGGCGCGCGTTGGTCTGCGCCAGAGAAGCTTCATATCACCCTCGCCTTTTACGGGGAGGTGGATGAGGATTACGCTGAGGTCTTAGATATGGAGCTCGCCCGAAAGCCCTTTTCAAGTTTCAAATTATCACTGGGCGCAGCAGGGCATTTTGGAAAATCAGAGCCTCATTCTATTTGGTTGGATGTAAATGCGTCTGACGAATTATTGGCGTTACATCAACATGCCAAGCATGCCGCGCGGCGCGCAGGCATAAAGATAGAGGCTAGAAATTATAAACCCCATGTCACACTGGCTTATCTGAGACGCGGGGCGCCGATTGAACGCATTATTGATTTTGAAAAACGACGCGCTGGATTTAACTGCAAACCTTTTTTAGTGGATGAGTTTTTTCTCTTCTCCAGCCATGCGCGCGCGCGCGGCAGTAATATTTATAGACCTGAGGCCAGTTACCCGTTGCTCGGCCGCGTTAAATAAGTTGTCCAAGTAGGAATATGTGCTAGGGTTAATGGGTGCTAGGGATGGCACGCTGGGGTTTTAAAATGTCAATAAAATCAGGACCTAAGGTTGAAAAATCGCAGATTATAGAAGCGATTACCGACAGCGGCGCGTTAGGGTCTTCAAAAAACAGACAGGCGTTATTTAAATACCTTTTGAATGTAAACCTGAGAGGCGAGGCAGGTACCTTAACGACGCGGCAAATCGCCATAGATGTTTTTGGACGGGATGAGACATTCAGTACCAAAAATGACAGTATTGTTCGCGTTGAAATGCACCGTTTGCGCGATGCTTTGGAGACGTTCAATCAAACTTCGGAAAATTTGAAAATCACTTTGCCGAAATCCAGCTATTTATTGCAGATTGAAAATATTGTCGTCAAACAACCTGTTTTGACCCCAGGCATAAAGAAAAAAGGTTTTTTCGGACTCGCGTCTCTTGCGGCCCTGGGAATAGTTGGGTTCGCTTTTATTAGGGCGATTCCGCATGTAAGACAGGCATCCGATTGTTCAGTGCAAGTTCCTAATTTAGAGATTTCGCAAATGCTGGATGAAAAATCGTTAAATGTTGCTGGTTTGAGCATATATATCGATCAAGTCATGAGAGGGAGTGCCTCTCAATATAGCAATTTTAATGTCGTTAAAGATGTTAAAGCGTGCGACTTTGCTGGGGTACCAGGATATAAAATTCAATATACGCTTTTACCGGAGCCTAGTAACCGCTTTAGCGCTAACGTTACAACGATATCCGTAGCCGACGAAAAAATAATCAATTCGCAAAATATTAACGGTGTTTTTGATAGTGCTCAGGAAATTCCGTCGAACGATGAAAATTCTGACATGTATTTCTCTATCGCCAAAACCACTAATGATTTGCTGATTCCTGGCGGGTTGACCCATTTACACGCGGCGCAGCAAGATTGGAAAAACGCCGCTGCGCGTCAAGATTATAGCTGCCTAGCCCAAATGCACGAATCTTTCATATCGGACTC
>CAZJRU010000185.1:0-3232 GCA_964548315.1 uncultured Hellea sp. | reverse complement strand
CCCGCTCTCGCGGAAAATCAGATAGCGGTTATGTACTCGCGCGCTGGGGTGAACCCAAGGTTCTGCTCAATGTTCATATAGATACTGTGCCAAGCGGAGATGGATGGAAAAGTGATCCGCTAATTTTAAAAAAGGACGGGCCTAACATTATCGGCCTGGGGACCAGCGATATAAAAGGCGCGGCGGCCTGTATACTGGCGGCGCTTGAAATAACGCCGCCTCAAGATGTCGCTATCCTATTTTCAGGGGATGAAGAACACGGCAGTGAAGTCATGCCGGAAGTCATCAGGCGAGGTCACTATGGCAGTGCGTCAATGGCGATTGTCTGCGAACCAACGCGCTGCGAAGTTGGGCGGCGTCACCGCGGTATGCTGGCGATGTCAGCAGAATTTGTCGGTAAAGGCGGTCATAGTTCATTGGCCGATATTACCGAACGGCCATTGCTACAAGCGGCCAGACTGGCGAGTGCTTACGGGGTTTACGGCGACAATCATATCGATTACGGAGACGCGCCTTACAAGGGGTTGTGTCTTAACATTGGGGATATCGAAAATGATGGTGCCTATAATGTTATTCCGACGCGCTCTAAGCTATGGACCTCTATGCGTCCGCCTCCGGGAGATAGCGTCAAAATGAGAGAGATGGCTTTAAAACAAATCGCGCTAGATACAACGCCCGAAGCGATGCTTGATACAATCGTTGCGTTTGAGCCTTTTGAGGCACGCGACGTGAGCGCTTTTAAGCCTTTATTTGCGGATACACCTATTGTCGACTTACCCTATTGGACCGAGGCGGCGATGCTCTCACAAGCAGGCTTAAATGTTGTTGTTTACGGACCCGGTGATGTGGAGCAAGCGCATAAGCCCAATGAATATGTGAGCCAATCCGATTTGCTACAGGCGGGCCAAATATATCAAAAGGCCATATCAGGACGTTTTCTGTGAGCAAGCTGATACGAGAAACAGTCCTGCGCAGCCTATCGGCGGTCGGCGCGATTGATGAGGCAAGCTTTTATGCGGATCTTTTCTTTTCGCAAAAGGCCGAACAATTTGCGCTTATTGTGATTGACCCGCGCTGTCTTAAAAACCCTCTTCTGGAAGCGCTCATTAGTAACTTGAAGATCTTATTTGATCTGGGTTTGTCGCCTGTTTTATTAATTGGGGCTTTAGATCACGATCCAACATCCGTGAAGTTTCAAGCGCATAGATTGTCTAAGGACTTGCAAAGTGCATCTGTTAAAGTGTCGAAATTAGATACGGCCAGCTATCAACTGATTCCGGAAGTGCGCAAGACAGCGCGCAAGGGAGTCATTACAATTTTAGAAATGATTGAGCATCAGGGAAAGATGAATCTCAAGACATTAGCGACGAAATTGCAATCTAAGAAAGTTATCTTTCTTCAACCTTCCGGCGGCATCACGATTAATAATAGACGTTTGTCGACCCTTAATCTGGAGCATTTGGAGCGAGAAGCAATTTCAGGCTCTTTATCCCCTGGTCAAAAACGGTTTGTGTCTATGGTGAAAGACCTGTCTGCTGATAACAGCGCTCAAGCCGTTTACGTGATCGCGTCACCGCTAAATTTATTAAGAGAGCTTTTCACGACCAAGGGGTCTGGAACCTTAATACGCCGCGCAGCTCCAATTGAGAAGATAAAGACGATGAAGCAGCTAAATCACAATCGTCTAAAAGCGTCGCTAGAAGACGCCTTTGATAAAACCATTTCGAGTCAATTTTTCGAGCAAAAAATCTATCAAGGATATATCGAGTCTGAATATCGCGGCGGCGCGATTTTTAGGCAGCTTGAAAGCCTGCCTTACCTGTCTAAATTTTGGGTCACAAAGGAAGCTCAGGGCGAGGGTATTGCGCGAGATATATGGGATATAATGGTGAGCGATATCCCAGCGTTTTTCTGGCGCTCGCGCATGGGCAACCCCTTTAATGATTGGTATATGCGCGCCTGCGATGGTATGCAAATTAAAGGCGATTGGCGTGTGTTTTGGAAAGGTCTTAAGACGGAAGACGTTGCAGGCGCGATAGCGGCGGCGGCGGCGGCCTCAGATGATTTTCTAAAACCATAGGCGATAATCTCCTCTCATTTATTGAGACATAATATTCAAAGGTAGCATTATGACCCTTCATATCACGTCGGAATTTGATGGCGGCAATATCACTGTTCATAGCGCTAAAGATGCCGCTAATATTCGTCTGGGCATACGACCGGACAATGCCTCTAAGTTTTTCCAGTGGTTTTATTTCCGCGTGAGCGGCGGCAAAGATCAAGCGCTAAATATGGTGATAGAAAATGCTAAAGACGCGGCCTTTACCGGTGGATGGGACGGCTATAGGGCCTGCGCCAGCTATGACCGTCAAAGCTGGTTTCGCGTCGACACCACCTCTTATAATAACGGCCAATTGCGCATCGCGCACACTCCAGAATATGACTCTGTTTATTACGCTTATTTTGCGCCTTACCCGATGGAGCGCCACGCTAATATTGTGTCCGAAGCGTTGCAACACCCTGAGGTTTCTCTGCGTGTTTTAGGCCAAACTGTGCAGGGACAAGACCTGGACTGTCTGTCAATTGGAGAAGGAGATAAAACCATCTGGGTCATCGCTCGACAGCACCCCGGCGAGACGATGGCGCAGTGGTGGATGGAAGGGTTTCTTGCGCGCCTCTTAGATGATGAAGACGAGGTCTCGCTGTCACTTCGTAAAAAGGCGAGGTTTCACATTGTCCCTAATATGAACCCTGACGGGTCAAAAAATGGCAATCTACGCACGAATGAAACGGGGGCAAATTTAAACCGCGAATGGGGCGTAGCGACAATCCAATCCGCGCCAGAGGTTTATCACACGATTAAGGCCATGGACGCGGACAATCCCGATCTATGTCTGGACGTGCACGGTGACGAAAGTCTGCCCTATAATTTTATTGCAGGCGCTGAAGGGATTCCCGGATATAGCGAGACACAAGCTGATAACTTGGCTGCGTTTCTTTCGGCTTATAAAACAGCTTCGCCTGACTTTCAGACTAAGCATGGTTACCCCAAAAGCGCCCCCGGCTCAGCAAATCTGACGATGTGCACGAATTATACCGCCCATGCATATGACTGTTTGGCCATGACACTTGAAATGCCGTTCAAAGACAATGCTGATGCCCCTGACCCACAATTTGGCTGGAGCCCAGACCGAAGCGCCGATCTCGGCGGCGCAGTATTGGATGCCATACT
>CAZJRU010000184.1:0-3262 GCA_964548315.1 uncultured Hellea sp. | reverse complement strand
TTTATTTACTGTGTTTCGTAAGTATTTTTTACCGATGTTTTGTTACAAGACTGGATATCAGGATGAGAGAGACAATGTCGTTTAAAATTAGCACCCTTTGCATTTTGTCATTTTCCCTCGTGGGTTTGTCGGGATGCCAAGTCGCAAAAGCCACAGGAAAAGTGGCCGCGTTACCGTTTAAGGCCGTTTATAAAACGGGCGAAATCGCGGGAAAAAGCGTCTACTACACAGGCAAGGGTGTTTATAAAACTGGTGAATTTGCAGGTAAAAGCGTTTATAAGACTGGTGAATTTGCAGCGAAATCCGTCGGAGCTGTTGGCAAGGGCGTTTACTTCATGGGAACCGTTCCTGTTAAAATTACGGATAAAGCCTTAGACACCTCCGCGCGCGTCTTGAGCCTTACTACTAGGGCAGTCGATACTGGCGGAAAACTTCTGGAAGTTACGCGTGAAATTCAGGCCGTTGAACTTGACGCAGAACTCGCAGCCCTCAAAGGCGCGTCAAATCTTTTGGGCGTATTAGTGGACGTTGTTTCATAAGCTTCACAGCAATGTGACCCACAACCAACATTGAAAAAACGTGTAAATGTGTTATGTTCTTACAGAACGGAGACCACCATGCGTAAAATTTTGACTTCTTCGCTGCTTACGGCGTCCCTCTTATTTTCAGCAACGGCCTTCGCCAAAAGTTTTGGCTATAGTTCGACAATAACAGAACCCCTAGCCTCAGCCGTTAAAATCGAGATCGGGCTTTCAGAGGATTTAGCGCATCGCGCCAATAATCTGCCTAAGTCGATTAGAGACAGATCTGGTTCATTACGATTGAATTCCGGATTTGCCAATAATGGTTATATTGGTGATAGAGATTTAGACTTACTGAAAAAAAGACTCCAATCAAAAATCGAAAAACGGTTTTCTAAAAAGGGTATCGCTATTTCAGAAAATGCCTCGACAATATTGCGGGTTACATTGGCTGATGCAAAGCCTAACCGGCCTACATTTGAACAGAAAAGTCGTGACGTCAGTCTCTCCTTTCAAAGCATTGCCTTAGGCGGAGCTGAAATTGAAAGCGAACTGGTGACCCGTGACGGACGTTCTCTCGGAAACATTAATTACCGCTGGTATGAAAATGACATAAGGGACGCCAGCTTCGGGTCAACTTGGTCTGATACTTATCGCGCATTTGACCGATATGCTAGTAGAGCGGCTAAGGTGCTCAGCAACTAAGGGACGCCTATATATTTATGCGTTTGCGTTGAGAGACGCCACAGGGGATGTTTTAAGCAATAATCGAAAGCCGCCTTTTCATTGGCGGCTTTATTTTTATCATCAAGGGGCTGCAGGCTATACACCTCAAAATCAAGCGCGGCGAAATCTTCCGGAACGTTCTCGGCTTGCGGATAAACAAGCTTGAGTTCGTGACCTGATCTTTGCACCAAAGGTGCGTCTGCTTTGGGAGAGACGCATATCCAATCTAGCCCTACGGGAACTTTCAAAGTCCCATTCGTTTCCACAGCAACTTTAAAACCGACCTTATGCAATGCTGCAATGAGAGCCGTGTCGAGCTGAAGAATAGGTTCACCGCCTGTGCAGACGACCCATTTTTGCCCTCTCTGAGGCGTATCATCAGGCCAGTGAGAGAACACAGCTTCGGCGAGAGCCTTAGCTGATTTAAATTTACCGCCTCCCGGCCCGTTGGTGCCTATAAAATCCGTATCGCAAAATTTGCAAACTGCCGAAGCTCTATCGCGCTCTAATCCGCTCCAGAGGTTACATCCTGCGAAACGCAAAAACACGGCAGGCAGGCCTGTCTGTGCGCCCTCGCCTTGTACCGTAAGATACATTTCTTTGACAGAATAGCTCATCGGTTAAAGCGCCCCGAAGAATATTTTTTCCAACCTTGGGCCCGCAACTCACAAGCGGGGCAGCTTCCACATCCATAGCCCCAGTCATGGCGCGTCCCGCGCTCCCCGAGGTAACAGGTATGGGTATCCTCAAGAATAATCTCGACCAAAGCCTGCCCGCCGAGCTTATAAGCCATGTCCCAGGCCCCGGCTTTCGAGAGGTTCATTAAGGGGGTTTCTAGCTTAAAGGCCTTATCCATACCTAAAGAGATAGCCTTCATTTGAGCGTTTAATGTCTCTATTCTGCAATCTGGATAACCCGAAAAATCTGCCTCACACATACCGCCTATTAAGGTCGTTAAATCTCGGCGATAGCCAAGAGCGGCGGCAAAATTTAGAAAAATCAAATTGCGCCCCGGAACAAAAGTGCTTGGCAATCCGTCTTTTGATAAGGTGATTTCGACATCGCGCGTCAAAGAGGTTTCACTAATCGCGCCCAGCGCGGATAAATCAACAATATGATCCTCGCCAAGTTTTTCAGCCCAATTAGGAAAACCCGTTTTGAAACTTTTGAGCACAATTTGCCGAGAACTCATCTCTACGGCATGGCGCTGCTCATAGTTAAAGCCTACGGTTTCGATATAGTCATAGCGCTCAAGCGCCCAGGCCAAGCAGGTCGCGGAGTCTTGCCCCCCTGAGAACATAATCAAAGCTTTATGCACAGTATCCATCATCGCCCGCGCTATATCCTCTAATCAATGAAATGACTAGCCCTAGGGCCCGCCCCGTTGCGTGATTGTGGCACTAAAATTGCACCTCATAACAGACATTTGTTGTTAGGTTTGGCATGAAAAAACGGTATATAGTTTTAGGATTACTCGCTCTAGAAGCCTTGATGCTGCCTTTTGCCGGTCATACCTTTTATAAATCCGGTATAACTGATGACCTTCGCAAGGTCTTTGAAACGCCGCAGCGCGCGGTCAATGTTAAACTTCCGTCAGAACCCGGTTTCAGTCGCTTTATCGTTTTTGCCAATGCTCCCTTTGCTATTAGCACGAAAGATATGGTTGGCCCCGTGACAGTGAAGCTGCACGCACAGGGAACTGTAAATGGGAATGTTTTTGGCGAGAATGCTCAAATCCCTGGTCAGAATACGAGCTGTGGAAAATTCGAGACAACGGATACAAAGATTATTTACGCCTCTGAGAAGGGCACCATTGCCAGCGAAGGTTCCATTCTCTCTCAATCAATACTAGTTGAGGTTCAATATGACGCCTCACAAACCCCAGAGGTCAAAATTTTAACTCAGGATAAATCCGAAGATCTTCCCGCGGCAGAAGCTTGCACCTACTCCAAAGCTTAATTTTTTTTCAAACCAACCTTTAAAACCCAAATTCATCTCTTATATATGAGTGCTGG
>CAZJRU010000183.1:0-3293 GCA_964548315.1 uncultured Hellea sp. | reverse complement strand
AGTCAATAGATATTCAAAATATGCCGGCGTTTACGTTGGGAGCTTAATTTAAGTCGGTCAGTAAGACCTAGAAAACATAAAAGCCCGCCTGACAAGATGTGCAAGCGGGCTTAAATATTACAGGTTAGAAGGCGTGTTACTTAACCAATAACGTGGTTGGCGCCATGAGTGATAGCTGCGCCCGCGCGCAAGGCTGCGGCGACAAAGGTCACTTCGGCAAGCTCTTCGTCTGTTGCGCCAGCTTTTTTAGCCATTTCTGTATGAATAGTGAGGCAATATTGACACTGCGTTGTAAGGGCTACGGCTACGGCGATGAGCTCTTTGGTCTTTTTAGACACAGCCCCATCTCCCATCGCTGCGGCATCAAATGCACCAAATGCCGTCATAGCGTCGGGATTGAGTTTTGAAAGGGGGCCTAATTTTGCAAGTTCAGCTGCTGCGCTCATTGGTGTTCTCCAGTTGGGGTAAAGATATTTTATATTTTAAATATCTGGGTTGATGGAGCGTTTATATACAGAGAGTGTATCAGAGTTCACCAACACATTGTTGAGAGCTTTGCGTGATAAGCTGCATTAAGGCGCGAGCTCATTATGTTTGCGGTTCATGAATTCACGAAAGGCTGTGAGTCCTGCGTCGATATTGGCGCGTCCAAACCCAATACGAAAGCGGTCCATAGGGGCGCTCATTAATTCAGAATGATAGATTGATGCCGGAAGCAGAAGAACACCGTTTTCTTCTACAAGATCTTTGCAAAAGGCCTCTACGCCTCCGCGGCCCTTAAACCGAGGAAAGCCAATGCAGCTCCCATCTGGATGCTGCCAGTCAAATATCTCTGGGTAATCGCCGAAAAATGAGTCCAGCTTTTTAACGTTCGCCTGCATCAAGTTTCGGCTTTTTTCTAGTAATTTTTCACGAACGCCTAAGGCAATCACGGCCAAACGCTCACTCGGAGCCGAATTGCAAATCGAGAGATAATGTTTGTACCTTTCAAGCGCCTTAAGAACGTGTTTGTCCGCAGACGCGATCCAGCCAATGCGCAACCCCGGCAGGCCATAAGCTTTGGACATGACATTAAGAGACAGTCCTTTTTCATAAGCATCGGCGGCTTGATCAATACGTTTGCTCGTATCAAGTTCAACGCCGCGATAAACTTCATCACTAAAGAGATAAAGATCATGGGCGCGGCATATTTGGATGAGCTGAGCATAGTCATCTTTGGGAATAATATGTCCTGTGGGATTGTTTGGGAAACAAACGGATATGAGTTTAGTGTTAGGACGTATAGCCTTTCGGATATCATCCAAATCTAGATGCCAATTTTTATCAGGATTTAAACCCACGCCGCTCACCGCGCAGATATCAAGAGGCAATGTTTCCGCGGCTTGGTAATTGGGCACAATGACAATGGCATGGTCATCTTGACTGAGCAACACACGCATAGCGGCATAGACGCCTTCTTCGGCCCCGGCAAAACATAAAATGTTTTCGGGTTTCATTGTGTCATAGGTTTCGGAAATTGCCTGACGCAAATCTGGTGCGCCCCATGTTTCGGTGTAGCCAAGATGTAAATTTGATAATGTATCTTGCGGCAGGCCAGCCATATCGAGCAATTGACCCATCGTCATACTTTGCGCGTCTGATGCCGTCATATGATGCTTGGCGCTAAACTCCCATTTAGAGAAGTATGTTTCGAGCGCAAAATTTCGCATGTATCATCCTTCATCAGTTGTATTCAAACGCCGTATGCCCGCATATTCCATATTTGAGTTTTCAGAATAGAACCAGAGTTTAATTATGAAGCTAAATGCCCGCTTCGCCAAATAAATCGTGATTAGATATATATGGACGCTGGGCAGAAATTTTCATAGATAGGCCCATTATCCATATGAGCTAGGTTTAGGCGAGTTATGAAACTTTTAAATACGATGATGGCGCGCTTTGTGAAGGTTGGGCAGCTCACGATTATTGACGTCGATGGGAAATCACACGTGCATGGGCCGGGCGGCGTCGGGCCTAGCGCCACAATTAGGCTGACCGATAAGAAACTTTACCGCGAGCTTTTCCTGAATCCTGAACTTAAGGCGGGTGAGGCCTATATGGACGGGAGCCTTATTTGTGAAGAGGGCGGTATTCGCGGGCTTTTAAATGTCTTTGGCGCGAACCGCGAAGGCTTGCGCGGGCATCCCCTGCAAAAGGCACTTAAAGGCTGGCTTAAGAAAATTCGTAAATGGCATCAGCGCAATAAGACCTCTGCCTCGCGTAAAAATGTCCAACATCATTACGATTTGTCCAATGATTTTTATAAGCTCTTCTTGGATGAGGACATGCAATATAGTTGCGGTTATTGGCCCAGCCTTGATATCTCTCTCGAAGAGGCGCAGCGGCTTAAGAAAGCCCATATCGCGGCCAAGCTTCATCTAAAGCCGGGTATGAAAGTGCTTGATATTGGCTGCGGCTGGGGCGGCATGGCGATTTATATCGCGAAGAAATATGGCTGTCATGTTGTCGGCGTTACGCTCTCTGATGAACAGCTCGCGCTGGGCCGCGCGCGCGTTAAAGAGTTGGGGCTTGAAGATAAGGTTGATCTGCGCTTGCAAGATTATCGTCATGTGCCCGAGACCTTTGACCGTGTTGTTTCTGTTGGCATGTTTGAACATGTCGGCGTGACCCACTATCTGGAGTATTTTTCAAAAATCAAAGAGCTACTCAAGGAAGACGGATCGGCGCTTGTCCACTCGATTGGCCGTAAAGGCGGGCCGGGCACAACGGGGGCGTGGATACGCAAATATATTTTCCCCGGCGGATATTCGCCAGCGCTGTCTGAAACCTTTGCCGAGATTGAAAAGGCGGGGCTTTGGGTGACAGATTGTGAAATTTTGCGGCTTCATTATGCGGAGACGCTAAAGGAGTGGGATAAGCGCTTTCAAGCAAACCGCGCGCAGGCGGCCGAGATGTTTGATGAAAAGTTTTGCCGCATGTGGGAATTTTATCTCATCATAAGCGAGCTTTCTTTCCGCGTTGGCAAGCATATGAATTTTCAAATTCAGCTCTCCAAAGATGTGGAAGCTTTGCCGATGACGCGAGATTATATGATGGACGAAGAACGGAAACTTTCTTAAAAACCCGTCCATTATGGCCAGCACTGTTGAAAAACCCAAGCATCTCAAAAATAAGCGCCGCGCTTTTGTAAAAAAGACGGGCAAAAAGCTTGTCCGAAAAATCGCGGCGTTTCAGACACGTCAATCAACCGTGCCAGACACGCCGAAAATATCGAATGAGCATTTCCCGTTCCT
>CAZJRU010000182.1:0-3312 GCA_964548315.1 uncultured Hellea sp. | reverse complement strand
TTTCGAAATCGGTTATTCGGTCATGTCCATCGCCTTGATTAAACACAAATTGGTCCGCTCCAAATCCACCTGTCAGGATGTCATTTCCCGAACCGCCAGTAAGGCTATCTGCATCATTAAAGCCAAGTAATATGTCATTCCCTTCACCGCCATCAAGAATGTCGCGACCATTAAACCCATCAAGAACGTCATGACCTGCGCCGCCCTCTAGGATATCATTATCATTGCCGCCATCTAGATTGTCATGTCCATCACCGCCAATAAGAACATCCGTTCCGTTAAAGCCAATCAATGTATCGTCGCCTGCTCCGCCCTCTAGTGTATCGTTGTTGTTCCCGCCGTCTAAGGTGTCATCCCCGTCTTCACCAAAGAGCGTGTCGTCTCCATTAAAACCGATAAGGACATCGCTGCCGCTACCTCCTAATAGGCTATCATTTCCGTTACCGCCATCCAGAATGTCATCGCCTTCATGCCCAAGAATGGTTTCATCGCCATGAGAGCCGCTGAGCGAGTCGTTGCCCGAGCCACCATCCAGTTCATCCGTTCCATTTCCGCCAACAATTATGACATCTTCGTCTGCAATAATTTCGACTTCCGGTAAGATGAACGCCTCTTCGGGGAGGCTATCTAAAAAGACATTTTCTAGAATTGCTGAACTGTCTCCCATGTAAACTCTTAAACCTGTAGCCGTTTGAACAAACCGAAGGTCTTCATATGTAACCTCGCCGTCAAAGCCGTTAAGATCAATAAAGTCCTCGCCTAAGGTGAAATCAGTGATGATGTCGTGACCAGAACCAGGTCCATATTCGAATATGTCAAACCCTTCACCACCTGTAAGAAAATCACGGGCTTGGCCACCGTTTAAAACGTCATTGCCTGCGCCGCCTAATAGGGTATCCCGACCGCGTTCTCCAAAAAGGAAGTCGGAGTCGGCCCCGCCATTAAGTGTATCGCGGCCAATACCACCATAGAGCTGGTCGTGTCCCGCGCCGCCATTGATAACATCTGAGCGGTTTGAGCCCTGAATGATATCTCTACCTTCATTTCCATTTATAGAAGCAATACCGATGAGTTTGATATCAGAGAAATCCCAATTAACGCCATCACCCGAACCTTCAATGGTTACATTTTCAAAACGGCGTGCATTAATGGTTTCGATGCCAGAAAGAGTTGAAAAGTCCGATTGAAGCCCGATTTCAACATTATTGTCTGTTGCATAAATTCTGTCATTGGTGGATGTGCCGCTGTCGACAATTGTATCGATAAATCCGTTGGAGTCTGTTCCAAATAGATAAATATCGTTACCATTACCGCCGTCTAGAATGTCGAACCCTGACCCGCCGTCGAGACGATCTTTACCGTCCCCGCCATTTAATATGTCGTTACCTTCTTTGCCGATAATAGTATCATTACCAGCGCCAGCGTCAACAATGTCATGTCCTGCGCCCGCATCAATACTGTTGTTTTGGTCATTTGCCGTGATGACGTCATGCCCATCCAACGAATTAATCCATTGAATTCCACTTAACCGAACTTGAGAGAAATCCCAAGTTTCAGAACCGTTTGTTCCGCCTATTGTGACGTCTTGATTTCCAGTAGCGGCTATAATTTCAATTCCGCTATTTGTCCCAAATCCATCAATTAGGCCGATTACTGTTCCGTCGTCAGTCGCTAAAATTCTGTCTACCCCCAAGGTTCCAGTATCGTTATATGTATCTACAAACCCCGCGTTTTCTAAACCTACGAAGTAACGATCGCCGTGCTCCCCGCCGTCCAACGTATCAAAGCCAGCACCAGCCGTTATAAGGTCTGATCCCGTGCCTCCAAGGATGGTATCGTGTCCTTCACCACCGAAGATAAAGTCTCGGCTGTTACCCCCATCGATGGTATCGTGGCCTGCGTCGCCGTAAATTGTATCTTTGCCATTGCCGCCATCAATGAAATCCGAGTCGTCACCGCCATGTAAAGTATCATCGCCTTTTCCGCCCAGTAATGTGTCAGAGCCTGCACCGCCATATACGGTGTCCGCGAAATTTGTCCCGGTGATTTCATCTCTTCCGCCAAACCCGTATATTCCGTCTATGCCAGAAATTGAGGTTTCAGAAAAATCCCATATTTGATTTTCATTATCGCCGACAATAGTAGAGTTTTCGAGGCCATCAATTGCTTCGATACCGCTTTCAGCGCTAAAACCAGACCCAAGCCCAATCTCTATTCCAGCCTCTGATGCCAGAATAACATCTGTACCGTTCGAGCCAGTATCATTGTAGAGGTCGATAAATCTACCAAGATAATCGTCAGCATTCACAATATATGTGTCAGATCCTTCTCCGCCGTCCAAGGTATCGTAGCCTGATAAACTCTCAATAGTGTCATCCTCTGCCGTTCCGAATATTTCTTCGTGTCCGTCAGTGCCTATGATTTTTTCAGTCATTTTGATGCCCTCGATATATATATCTTTGATACGCTAGGGCACTCCTAGGCTTAGGGCGTTTATAATGTTCCAATAAAATTGGTTAAGAAAACCTTGTGGCACATTATTTGGTAAATGTAGATTAATTCTCGATTATGAGATATACTTTATAAAGTACGAATAATTGGCAAAGAGGTTGAATTTTATTATAAGGCGTATTTATGATAGCAGTAATTTTGGCTGGAGGTAAAAGCAAACGCATGGGCTTCGATAAGGCTCAATTAGAAATAAAGGGAAAGACCCTTGTGCAGGGCGTTTACGATCAAGTTAAAAAACAAGCCGACCATGTCGTCATTTCGGGACCTTATAATTATGGTCTCAATATCCAAAATTTGGAAGATAATGAGGAGGGGCCAGCGGGTCCTGCAGGTGCATTATATACATTGTTGCAAGAACTAAATGATGGACGAGAACCAGGTTTTTTTACTGTTCCAGTGGACGCCCCGAATGTTCCTACAGACCTTTGTGAAAGATTATATGGTGATAGGAGCGCCATCGCAATGAGCGCGAATTCTCTTCATCCCACATTTGCTTGGTGGATGTTTAATGACTTGGCCAAAGTTTTTAAAAATGAAGGTACGACTAAGTCTTTTTCTCTCAAACATATGGCACGCCTTAGTGCAGCTAGGCATGTGCGATGGTCTGACGAAACGCTGTTTTATAACATTAATACCGCCGCTGATTTGACCGCATATTTAGAGATGACTTCCAGTTGAAATAAAGCTATTGGGCGCCCTTGCATGCGAGTTATTTTAATGGCTCGAAAACTAAGGATATGACATGACACGCACGATTTTAGCATCATCAACAAAAGAAGTCGCGATTGGATTTGACGAACC
>CAZJRU010000181.1:1684-3339 GCA_964548315.1 uncultured Hellea sp. | reverse complement strand
TATGGATGATTGCTATGATTGGGGTGTCCACACATGCTGCCAATGTATGGGGACGGCAATAAAATCTATTTTTTTAGCTCTTCAGCTGTGGCTTTTGCTTCTGCTTCCAACTGGCGTAGTTTTTCCTTGGCGTCCATTAGGTTGGCAACGTCTATATGCCGGGCGAGATCGGATTGCTTCGCTTTTTCCAATCGCGAAATTTCTTGATTCAGCGCTCTGATTTTTTTTGAATGCAACATACTCGACTCTGTGGTTAACTTGATTCGAATGTTTACACTAAGGTTTAAAAATATATTTACAATTTATAGTTTTCTACGTGTTAATAGTGCTGCTTAGAATTCAGGAAAGGTGATTTATGATAACCCGCGAAAAGCTCTTTTCTAAACTTGATGAGTTAGGTATCGCTCATAATACAATTGATCATGACCCCGTTTTTACAGTCGAAGAGAGCGCTAGTGTTAAGGCAGAAATGCCGGGCGCTCATTCCAAAAACCTATTTCTAAAAGACAAGGCGGGACAGTTTTTTCTTATATGTGCAAAAAGCGATACGCCGATAAGGCTCAACAAGTTGCACCCACACTTGGGAAGCAAGCGGCTTTCATTTGGCAAGGCAGAGGCTTTACTTGAAAAGCTCGGCGTAACCCCAGGGTCTGTGACACTTTTTTCAATAATCAATGACACTAAGCAAGACGTGACGTTGATAATTGATCAGCGTTTAACCGAGCATGATGTCGTTAATTTTCATCCGTTGCTCAATGACGCGACAACGGCGATATCTAGCGATGATATGATTAAATTTGCTACGGCGACGGGACATAATCCCGTCATATTAGATCTTGCAAATTTAGCAAATACAAATACGTAAAATTAGCTTTCCTCTAGGGCTTTTTTCAAGAGCGTGTCTAGGGCTTCGACATTGCCGCCTGCAATGAAATCATTGTTGATGACGAAGAACGGTGTTCCAGATAGAGCAGGAATTTTACCAGCTAATAATTTGGCGTCGTCTAAGTGTCTGTCCAGTTGTGGATCTTTCATATCTTCTTTTAACTTGTCCATATCAAGTTCAGCTTTTTCAGCGATCTTGAGCACGCGGTCTGCACTTAAGCTTCTTTCTGCCATGAGAGAGAAATGAATTGTTGTATATTTTCCCTGGCGCGCCGCCGCGAGTGCTGCTTTAGCGGCATTTCGCGATGTTTTTGTTCTACTCTCAAGAATAGGGAGTTCTTTAAATACAACGCGGACATCATCCGGGTATTTATCAATAACACCTTTGAGCCAATTTGATGAAGATTTGCAATAACCGCAATTATAATCAAAGAATTCAATAAGTGTTACTTTGGCGTCTTTAGGGCCGATGGAAACGTCTCTCGGGTCACTGTATAGAGCGTCTTTGACATTTGATAAGGATGCGCGATCTTCTTTTGTTTGGAGTTCGATCATGGCTTCGCGAATGATCTCGGGGTTCTTGAGCAAATAATTTTTTATGATTTGCTCAACCTCAACGGTGTCTATATTTTGACCAGCTTGCGCACATCCTGAGATTGCCAGAAGCGCAACAGATATGGCCGTGGAGGTAAAGAATTTCATGATGGTCTCCGAGTAAGTATAAATGTTCTTTTATGTGCTATACTTAATTCGTAAAGGATAAATACGAA
>CAZJRU010000181.1:0-1584 GCA_964548315.1 uncultured Hellea sp. | reverse complement strand
TGGCTGGCGCCGCGCTCGCCTGCCTCGGTTCTTGGCGAGCTCTGCATCTGATATAACGATGATATCTGAAGCGCGTCTCCATTGAGGGCCATTTCGTGGTAAATCTTCTTGAGCACGTTGTGCGAAGGAACGAGCTCTTTGCACATCGCCGACCGCATAGGCTTGTTCGGCGGTGGCATATTTAGCTAAAGCCTCTTGATTAAGTTCTCCGTAAGCCCGCGATAAAGTATACCACATAAAACTGTTTTGTTTTTCAGTTTGCAAGGCTGATTTTAAAAGATCAATCGAGCTGTTCACTTTTGCGGTTTCTTCTGATTCGAGAAGGGCTTGTGCCAGAGCAAGTTTTAACAAGGGCGAGTCTGGCCTTAATTCCAAGGCGCGTTTAGCTGGCGTAATAGAGTCTGCACCTTGACCGCTTTCATATAGAATTTGTGCTTTGAGTTCATAAAAATAAGGATTTTGTGTCTCCTCTTCAATTAAGCTATCTATTTCTTTAAGCGCATTTTTAAGGTCAGCAGACTTAAAGTGAGCAACGGCTCTCGCATATCTTGCGGGCTTAGACTGATCTTCAGGGGGGAACCGTGAGAAAACCAATTGCGGGCCTTCTAAAAAACCTCGTAATTTGGCTTTAGTCATTTCTAAGCTATGCTGATGGTCTTCCGGATCTGGTTTTACTGTATAATCACTTTCCTCAACACGTTCTCTTAAGGCGTCAATCCGGTTTGACGATAAAGGATGCCCCCTAAAATATGGAAATCTACGCGCTTGAGAGAGAACCTCTTGCGCTCGGAATTTTTCAAAAAAATCAATCAAGCCCTGACCTGACTGTCCAGTTCGTTCCATGTATTCAGCCGCATATTGATCAGCAGCCGACTCGTTGACCCGAGAATAGGCGAGCGCTTCAATTGTGCCAAATTGCTGAGATCCTCCCAAAATTAATGCGCCAGCCGACCCTTCTCCGGCTAGGATTGCTGCGAGCCCTATACCTGCGGCTATTAACGCGGCTCCATAAGCACTTCGGTTTCCATAATCACTTCGTACGATATGACCGCCCGCAATGTGTCCTGCTTCATGTGCGATGACGCCTTTTAGCTGGTTAGGTGTGTCTGACTGTAAAATGAGTCCGCTATGTAAGAAAATATTTTGTCCGCGTGTTACAAAGGCATTGAGGCTAGGGTCGTTGACTATAAACAAATCCACGCTCGAAGGATTTAAGCCTGCGGCCCTAAGAATGGGGTCGGTATATTCGTTAAGCGTCTCTTCGATTTCGGTATCTCTTAAGAGGCTTTGAGCAAAGGCTGGCGCAGCGTAATTGATGACCACAAGGATAGCCGCTAAAAATGCGCTAAAGAATTTTTTGAGTGTAATGTGCAAGAGCGATAATCCTATGTTTGGTTAAGTCTACCTCAGGCGAAGCACTAGATGCAAGTTACGCAGGTGTAACAATACGGTGAAATAGCATATCTTATTTTATAGTGTTGCCCTCTTATTCCTTGTTGAATGATGCACTTTATGTATCCTCTAAAAAAATGATTCGAGCCTGTTGGGATAGGGGACATTATTATGAAGTTTTTTAAGAGAGAA
>CAZJRU010000180.1:1853-3359 GCA_964548315.1 uncultured Hellea sp. | reverse complement strand
ATTCTTATAACTGGGTTCTAAAACAATGTCACAATTGGGAACAAAACTCTGAGAGCCTTGGGCTCATGGCGTCATATTCTTTTAGGAACGCATCATGGCCGAAAAGCGAGGTGAAGGTGAACAGCTCTGACGGGCCGCCAAGACGGTCCCGCAATTCGCGCATATCCGTCAATGGCGCGAGCTGATCTGAAATCGCGCTCATCAGTAGAGTGGGCGTTGTAATAGCTTCGGGTTCTACGCGGTGCAAATCAATGGATTCGGAGAGCGCTAAAAACCGCTCCGCGTCCATAAGCTCGGCAAAAGCGTCCCCGCGCGAGCCCAGATAATCACAGATGTCAAATTTTGAGGGCGAGGTGGATGTTTCTTTAAGCTCAAAACGATCTGCAAATTCTTCGGCTGTGCGGTAGGTTGTCATGGCCAGCTCGCGCGCCAGCTTCATGCCTTCTTTGGGACGACCTGCCTCTATGCCAAGGCGCACAGCGCGTCTTTGGATCCCGCGCCACGCCACGCCAATCGGATAAGGCCGGTGCCCCGCGCCGATAATGCAAAGGTTATCGACGCGACCAGGAAAGGCTTGCGCAAAGGCGAGGGCGGTCATGCCGCCATAAGAGCTACCGATAATGGCCGCGGCTTTTGAAATGCCCGCGGCATCTAGCAAAGCTTTAAGCCGCGCGGCTTGGTCGACTGTTGTAATACAGTCTGGCCGGTTCTCGCTCTCAACGGCGGGGGCGAAATCCATGCCCAGGACTTGGAATTCTTTCGTATCAATGGGGCCGCCGTCATGCACCAGCGTTGACCACCACCCGCGTCCATTATTACGCGGGGTTGAGACTTGCGCGTCTGCAATAAAGCGCGAGGCGGATATGCCGCCCATGACGACAATGACGGGCTTACCGCCTTCGCCGTAAAGCCGCCCCATGACGCGGTCGTCTTTGAGCACGCATCCACGTTCTAAGGTATTGTCCCCTAAATCGACTGTTATATCACGCGGCATTATCGCTCCGTTTGGTATCAAATCTGCGGGGAAGCTGTGCGGCGAATGATAGTGCCGATTCATCTTCCAACCATCTTAGATATAAAATCTATGAGGCCGCAGGATTTGGCACCGTTTGTTGTTTAACAAGGTTGCCCCAACGTCTCGTGCATTTTGCGTATAACGGACACAAAAATTGGACAAACTTCGTCCATTTTTTGAGTCTTTTACATCAAACGCAAATTGCACCTAGGGCCTGTCCCTCGGTCGGTCTTGATGAGGGGCGTCATATGAGGCAAATGTGAAAAGGCGTCAAGTCCTAAGCGATGCGCGGCTAAATCATTAAGCGAGCAGGCCTTCATCGACGGCGTACCATTGGCCTTCGCCGCCAAACCAAAGACCGTCAATATTAGTCAGCGTATCTGTTCCCCAAACAGGGTGATCAAATGTATAAGAGCCGTTTCCATTTCGCGTAACGGTATAATCGGCGAGGGCCCCGTCATAATTGACCTGATTATAGCCGCCATTTCCAT
>CAZJRU010000180.1:0-1753 GCA_964548315.1 uncultured Hellea sp. | reverse complement strand
AACGACCATGGTAAACCTTTGCAATAGCTTTGAAACCGTTTCAAAACGAGATGTCTAAACGGTTATTGCAAAGTAAGTACCAGTTTCGTCTAAGAAGTTGGGGCCTTGGTTGTCCAAATCAGGGCAATGAATAGACCCTTCATCGCGGGTAATATGGCCAGACATATAACAACCCCGAGGCCAACCAAGAGCGCTGTCGCCGCCCAATCAGGCAGGCTCGTTTTAAAAATAATGAAATAGAAAAACGGGGCCAAGACATGTCCTGTGACAAGCATACTGGCCCAAGCGGGCCCATCATCCGCGCGCACCGCGCCCCAATTCTCGCCGCACGAAGGGCAGCTGTCGACTTGTTTGAGATAGGCGCGAAACAATTTAGCTTGCCCGCAATTTGGGCATTGGCCCCGTAGCCCGCGCTTTAAAATAGGCCATTTGCGCCCGGGGAGCTGTGTCTGAGTATCACTTTCCATACGGTCTCTTAACTCTTGCGAGGTTAAAGGCAATGCGGCGATTAGGAAGCTGTTGAAATAACAAAGCCGCGCCCTTACATAGAGCGCGAATATAGGGACTTTAATATGACATATCTCGTTTTAGCTCGGCATGGGCAATCTGAATGGAATCTTCAAAACCGCTTTACGGGGTTTCACGATATCGGCCTGACGGCTGAAGGCGTTAAGGAAGCTAAAAAGGCGGGTAAGCTTTTGGCGAAGAAAGATATCAAATTTGATGTTGGCTTTACCAGCTATCAGCGCCGGGCCATTAAAACGCTATGGCTCGCCCTCGAAGCCGCAGAGCAGTTCCACATTCCGGTCACCAAAGACTGGCACTTAAATGAGCGCCACTACGGCGCGCTAACGGGTCTTAACAAACAAGACATGCGCGATAAGCACGGCGATGAGCAAGTGCATATCTGGCGGCGCAGCTTTGATGTCCCGCCCCCGCAAGTTGATATGGATCATGAATATCATCCGAGTAAAGATCCGAAATATGCGCAGATAGATCCCACCGAACTGCCAACAGGTGAGAGCTTGAAAATTACCTGTGAACGGGTTCTGCCTTATTTTAATAGTCAGATTGTCCCGTTCTTGCGGGCGAATTCCAATGTCATCATATCAGCCCATGGAAATTCTTTGCGCGCGTTGATGAAACAGCTTTTTGATGTGGCGGATAAAGATATTCCCGGCTTCGAATTCCCAACAGGCAACCCGCTTTTAATCGAGCTAGAGGACGGTACGCTGAATATTAAATCGGCTGTCTATCTGGATAAGAAACGCGCGAAAGAGCTTCCCGCTATTCCAAAGCTTAAAACTGCTTAACGCCAAAGACAGCCACTTTATGTCGCTCGCGCTAGATCTCGCGCGCGGGCAACAAGGCCGCACGGCAGAAAACCCTGCCGTGGGATGCATCCTTGTTAAAGACGGGAAAATTGTCGGCAGGGGCGTGACGTCTGATGGCGGAAGACCGCATGGCGAAGCCAATGCGCTCCAAGTCGCGGGCCGCGCGGCCAAAGGCGCAACCGCCTATGTCACGCTCGAGCCATGCTCTCATTACGGCCAGACCGCGCCATGTGCGAACGGCTTAATCGAGGCGGGCATTACCCGCTGCGTCATCTCCATCATAGACCCCGACCCGCGCGTCCATTGGCGCGGCGCAGCGCTCCTCCAAGAAGCGGGCATAGATACGGTAATAGGTCTGCGCGAAGACGAAGCATTTCAGATAAACGCGGACTTTTTTGGACGGTTTAGTTAGGGGCTTA
>CAZJRU010000179.1:0-3377 GCA_964548315.1 uncultured Hellea sp. | reverse complement strand
TCATACGCCTAGGCGGGCTTCGGAGGGTAGCTGGCAACAGAAACCCTCCACTTTTCATATCCATCCGTTTTTCTTTATGAATGCCGTACCATCCGAGCCGGAACGCCGCCCTCAGGTCTTAGCGTTACCGTCATAAGCGGTTTGGGATAACAGTCTTTGGGAATGACAATATCAAAGTCCCTCACAAGGGTTGCTAAGACCATAACGGCTTCCATTACCGCAAAGGCCATGCCCACGCATATTCTGGGCCCTGCCCCAAATGGCATATAGGGCGCGCCTTTGGATTTAAGCTCTGGCCGGCGGATAAAACGGTCCGGGTCAAAAGCGTTTGGGTTCTCCCAGAGCCGCTCAGTGCGGTGCATCACATAGTTACATAATAAGAATGTATCCCCTGCCGCGATCTTGCGTCCTAATATTTCAGTTTCCTCGTGACACTCCCTGTTGAGCATCGGTGCGGGCGGAAATAGGCGCATCGTCTCGTCTATAACGGCGCGCGTAAAAGGCAGCTTCCCAATATCACTATATATAATGTCACCCTTACCGCTCACTTCTGTGACTTCGGCGCGAATGCGTTTGGCCGTCGGCTCATGCATCCCCACCAGATATAAGGCCCAGGTTAAGGTGAGCGCTGTGGTTTCATGTCCCGCGATAAAAAAGCCAATAAGATTATCCCGCCGCTCTCTATCAGAAAGCGCCTGCCCCGTTTTAGGATCTATTGCTGAAATCAAGAGGCCGACAAGATCATCACCAGGATTATCGACATCTCGGCTGGCCAGCAAATCAGCTGCCGCCGCTTTGAGTTTTTTGAGTGCGCGCGAACCTTTGGGCGAAATTGGCCGCGGGACCCAGCGCGGCAGAGGGAGCAAATCATCAGGTCTTAACGTGCCCGCAGATGTCACGGCATTTCGGGTTGCGTATTTTAGGCGCTCCCCATCAAGGCCTTTGGGATCCCCCAACAAAGCTTTAGCCAATACATCAAAAGTAAGCTCGGCCATTGCAGAGTTTAACTCGGTCTCGGGCGCAGATTCGAGCTTGGTCGCAAATTGATTTATAACCTGGGTTATCATCGGAGCCAAATCCGCCATATGGCGCTTGGCAAACATAGGCGCGACGGCGCGTCTTTGCCGCTTCCATTGCTCGCCGTGAACCGAGAGCAAACCTTCTTTGGTTGCGGGTCCGAGAATACGCGCATCGATCGCTGTCTTCGTAAACTTCTTCGCCTCAAGCGCCAAGACCTGCATCATCCCTTCAGGGTCTGTGATGACGTGAAGTTTTTTGCCAAAATTAGGTATGCTGACGATAGGTTGATTATAAGCCATCGGCCCAAAGCCCTCTATGGGATTACGTAAGAACTTCCAGGTGGCATATATAAAGCCTTCGTCACCTTTGAGGGGTTCGGCGTGGGGTGGATAAAAATACCCTGTGGCTGATGTGGCATTATCTAGCGTCATGTTTTTCTAGGCTAGCCCAATTCGTCAAAATGAAAAGCTAAATCCTGAATGCAAATGGTTCATGGAGCCCTAATTCCAACGCGCGGCCTTCTTAACCCTTCATAAACCGCGTAAATTAGCGTTATTTTGGGCTTATCCTGATAGTCCGTTCAAGAGGGTGAATGGCTAATATTCTACTAGATGAAGTGAAACTGGAAAAACCAGTTAAAAAACAACGGGATAAATATAGGTTCCGGCTGGCCCTTAGAGCTGCGTTACGCTCTGACCGCTTTGAAAGTTTTTTAACACGGATGATTGTTCTATATGCCGTCATCTTAGCCGCGCATTGTTATATTCAGCCCCAAGCCGAGACCTACCCCTTTACCGCACACATGGTTGAAGGTTTTGATTTCGCTATTTTTTCAGCATTTTGCGCAGAAATTTTGATAAAGCTCTATGCTTTTCGCGGTAAATTTTTTCGCAACGGATGGAACGTCTTTGATTTTCTTGTCATCGCCTTAAGCATAATCGGCATGGCGGCCTCTATTACGGCGTTCAGGGTTTTACGGGTCTTGCGCACCTTACGCCTTGTAACGAATGTGCCCTCTATGCGAGTTGTGATAGAATCTTTCCTGCGCTCAATTCCCGGCATTGTCTCCGTGCTTATGGTGCTGCTGCTCATGGTTTTTGTTTACGCCGTCATTGGTCAGAACCTCTATAGTCATATCGCGCCTAAACTGTTCGGAACATTGCAAAACTCAGCCTTCACCTTATTCACGGTTCTCACCCTTGAAGGCTGGCCAGAGGTGTCCCGCGCCGTCATGGCCAAACAGCCCTCATCTTGGATTTATTTCGTGTCTTTCATCGCGATAAACAGTTTCACCGTTCTAAATTTGATGATCGCTGTGATTATTGGTTCGATGCAAAAAGAATATGATGAAGAGGCCGAAGAGGAGCGCGAAGATATTTTACACGAAATTCAAGCCCTTCGCCGCGAGCTTGCAATGTTTCAACTCCAGCATCAAAAAATTACAGCCTCAAGGTCGCCAAATAGGGTTGACCCACCGCAAGAGTAATTTAGGGTAAATACATGAGCCAAGATTTAATGAATTATGAGCAATTGACACAGCTCGCATTGCGCGGCGTTATTCGCGATTCCATTCGCCGCGTTATTCGAGAAGATGGCCTGCCGGGCGCGCATCATTTTTATATAACCTTCCTCACCCGTTATCCCGGCGTGGAAATCGAGGCGAGCTTAGCTGAAAAATACCCCGAAGAAATTACGATTGTTTTGGAACATCAATTTTGGGATTTACAAGCTCATGCAGACGAATTTGAGGTTACCTTAAAATTTGGCGGCATTCCTAAATATCTCAAAGTGCCCTATCTTGCCTTGACCCGGTTTCATGACCCCAGTGTTGGCTTTGCGCTCCAATTTGATCCTCCAAAGGAAATGGAACCTGCAATGCCGACCATAGCAAAGTTAAAGTCAGTGAAACCAAAGCCTAGCAAAACTGACAAATCGAAAACCGCCAAGGTTAAGACAAAAACCAAAGCCAAGATAAAGAAGACCGAAGAAAAACCTGAATCGGCGAAAACGAAAGGCGAAGAGGCAGCCAATAAAGTGGTCAGCCTGGATAGTTTCAGAAAAAAATAAACTCAAAATAAGAGCCTTGTTATGACTAAAATGCGTACGGAAACCGATAGCTTCGGACCGCTAGAAGTTCCTGCTGACAAATATTATGGCGCCCAGACTGCCCGAAGCCTGATTAACTTTCCGATCGGCATTGAGACCATGCCCCCAGCTCTCATTCGCGCGCTTGGGATTATTAAACGCTCCGCCGCTTTGACCAATAAGAGCCTTAAAAACCTTGACGCAAAACGCGCCAACGCCATTGCCCGCGCCGCCAAAGAAGTGGCTGAAGGTAAGTTTGATGACAACTTCCC
>CAZJRU010000178.1:0-3387 GCA_964548315.1 uncultured Hellea sp. | reverse complement strand
AAACTGTTTCCCCGTAAACGACATAGCGCAGAGGTCCGCCATAGCTTAGCGCCGAGAAGGGGTAGCAGGTGACAAGCGCAATTTGAGCCGTAAGTTTTGGGCTGTCTATATTTATCCCGGAATTGTCTTTGTCGACAATATCAAAGCGGGTGACTTTAAACTCTGTCTTATGCCCGTCTATTCGTTCTATCTCAATCATGTCACCGAGCTTAAGATGCTCAAGAAAGGCGAAATGGGTATTTTTATGCGCGGCTATAACAGAGAGACCTAGCTCTCCGGGGAGAGGGGTTTGGTGCATATGGGCGGGAGCAAAGCCCAAAGCTTGACCTGAACCCATATCGAGTAAAATTTCACTCTTATTTAAGCGGGGAACGGATAATCGCGCCAAAGGCCGCGCGTCCAACGAGCGCCAAGGCAAAACCGCCGTTCCTTGGCGCTGAGACTTGCTCCAGGCGCGGTCCATCAAAAGCTTCGCCGCGACCCCTTTGGCGGGGATATAGGCGGCGTTGGCCACGCAGAGACCGCCTCCGATGATGGTCACCCCTGCGATGAGTTTTAGCCAGTTCATGAAGAAAAACGGCGGCGTGACATTTGGCTCAGCCCAAGCCCCAAGAGTAATAATAATGCCCCCAAAAAGCCAAGAACTTGATGCGGACTCGCCGTTCTTGGAAGTGGTAAGCTTTGCGGCGCGGCGGAGGGCGTTCTCGAGGTTTTGGGGCGTGCAGTCCGGGGGCTTGGGCCTCGTTCATTACTGGCAGTTTTCCCAAAATCCCAACCCTGGGGCAGCATGGTCGGTACTTTTGCTTTGTTTAAGATATTCTCAAGCGGACGAGAGGGGGTGACATCAACAGCGACCAGGGACGTCAGGCGGCTAACAATGTGATGTTTGAGGGCTGTCTCTAATATTTGTGTGTCTATAGCGCCCGCGCCCGCGCGGTCAAAACGGCTTTCTTCTAAATCTGCGATTTTGAACCGCGCCCATAAGACGGAAAGGCCGCTCGCGTCCTCGGCTTGAGATAAGGTTTTGCTTTGCTCCCAAGTCGCGCCAGCGAAATTTCCAGAAATTGACAGAGAGCTCGGAAGCTCCGCTGTTTTGACTTTCGCAATACTGAAAACAGGATCGCCTTGATAGACATCGGGCAAGCGTGATGGAAAACCTTCGCCCCCGATAGAACTTTTTAAATCCGTTAAGACAGGGCTGTCGATGGCGGCAAATAATGTCCCCATGCGTTTGGTCACTTCTGAGATGTTCCCGATTTGCACGAAAGTTCCTCGGCCAAATTTTGCAGCCCGAGACATAAAATAGCTATTAGGCGCAGACCCAATCCCCACAGGAAATAGGCGGGACTCGCCAAGCTCGTCTTGAATTTGCGCAAAGAGTTGGCGCTCATTCCCAATAGAGCCATCGGTTATAAAGATGATTTGCCGTAAGAGTTCTTCATCTTGGCCTTTAGCTTTTAAGGCTTGTGTCAGAGCTGGCGACATTTGAGTTCCGCCGCCTGCACTTAAGTTTTTAACCCAGCGCCGCGCCGTAGAAATATTTTCCGGCGTGGCAAACATAGCTACGGGTGTGAAAACCGAATAATCAGAAGAAAACCGTATGATGTTAAACTTATCACGGGGCTTTAAATTATCGAGCGCTAAGAGAAGCGCACGGCGGGCTTGCCTGATTGAGGTGCCTTTCATGGAGCCTGATGTGTCGATAACGAAAATAGACTCGCGCGCCCGTGTTGGAATATCGGCGGCGTCTGCTTTGGGCGGGGTCAACATAGAGAGCAAGTAGGTGTCATCCCCAACAGTTTGCTTGAACAGTTTACTATAGGGCTCGCGCGTGTCTTGCGCGCGCCATTCAAGCAGGAAATCGCGATTGGCGGGGACCTGTCCCTTGGCGAGCGATAGGCTCATACTGTCATCATCAATCTGCGTTTTGTTAAGCGTGTGATGGGCGCTGTTGACCTCTGCAATGGAAAACCCCGCGTCCAAATTGATATTCATTGAAACGGGCAAGCGCATATATTCTACCGGCTCATCTTGGGGCCGTTTGAAGGGCGGGCTGATGGCTTTGCGGTCAAGGACAGGGTCAAAGACAATATTTTGCACGCCGTCTGTTGTCGCAACTTGAACGGTCTGGGCGGGCGGGGAGAAGCGCGGGGCAACCGTCATAGGAAAGCGCGCGCTAAAGACGCCGTCCTTGATGAGGGCTTTGTCCTGATATTCGATTTGGATAGCGATGGTTTCATGTGGGCCGATATTGGCGACAGAGGCGGTGAAAATATTGGGCCGCTGCTGTTCAATCAGGCTGGCTTTTTTACCTTCGGCTTTGGCTTGCTTATAGATAACCTTGGCTTGTTTCTTTTCTTTGATTTGCCCTTCAATCATGCGCCCGCCAATCACCATACGCAGGCGGTCAACCGCGGCGTTTTCAGGAAGCGGAAAAACGTAAATGCCTTCAATCCATTCATCTGAATTATTTTCAAAGGTCTGTGATAAGGTCGCCCGAATAACAGGGCCGGCTATGTCCATTTTCACATCTGTGGCGACAAGAGGCGCTTCTATGTATCTTCCAGCTGTCTGGGTGTGAAACATCAAGGTGCCCGAGGACGCATCATTGATTTTTACCTCATGGGAATTTTGCGCAAGGTTCTGGCTAAGCTCAGCGGGTGAGGGAGGCGAGGCAAAAGCGGCGTGACTTGCGCCTAGTCCGAATAGAATGAGAGTGGATGAACATAAAATATGCCGTAACGTCATGGGAGCCTCCGCAAAGTAAAAAGATGATGAGACCTTCATAGGAGACGAGTGCGGAGATATCGGGGCGGCATTAAGGTTGTTTCGGGGCGAGCGTGCCGTAATTTCGCCCAAGGCTAGCCAATCGCGGCACAGCTTCGCCACAATCAATAATCAGCCAATAAAAAAGCCGCCTCTGGGGGCGGCTTTCAAATTCAATGTTAGAAGATAATTATTTCTTCTTTTTCTTGGCTTCGCCTTTTTTGCGCGTGGCTTCGATGCCGCGCCCTGTTGTGCGCTCTGTGATACGCGCTGACTTACCGCGGCGATCGCGAAGATAATATAGCTTAGCGCGGCGAACTTTACCCTTACGCTTAACTTGGATTTCTTCAACAAGCGGAGAAAAAACAGGGAAAACACGTTCAACGCCTTCACCATAAGAAATTTTACGTACTGTGAAGCTCTCATTTACGCCTTTGCCTGAGCGGGCAATACAAACGCCCTCAAAAGCTTGCAGACGTGTACGCGTGCCTTCTGTAATCCGGACTTGCACAACAAGTGTATCACCTGCTGAGAAATCAGGAATGACTTTGCCACCCTCGAGTAGGCGGGCTTCTTCAGCTTTATTTAGTTTTTCAATCACGTTCATGATCGTCTCCATTT
>CAZJRU010000177.1:0-3402 GCA_964548315.1 uncultured Hellea sp. | reverse complement strand
TTTTTTTATGCCATGATCTAACTGAGTGAATTACCCGTTCAGAGCGGCGTCACAGAGCAGGAAGGCACGGCCAGCGTCGGTTTCCAGGCGCGTTCTTATACCCTCTCTATTGGTCTCTATGGCCGATATACCCGCATTAAATTGGGCGACATAGGCTCGTGCATTGCTTTTCAAAGTTACATCTTCTTCCATAGCCCGTTGTAGATGACGAATAGGACCGCCAATACGCAAGGATACCACGTTACTCATCGCGCTAGCCCCTTTGGAGGTGCGCGTATTTGTTGCTTCGATGATACAGCCATCATCAATAATGGCGGCAGGGGCGAGGCCAAGCGAACTTAATGATGAAATTATGAGTTCATCTGAGATTCTATTTTGTAAAGGGCTTGGCGGCGTTAAGGGCTCTATTATGGAAGCTGTAGGAGGAGGTGATCTGTCGAAAGCCCCGAGCATGTTTTTTAAGCCCCAGCCAGACTTACTCTTTTTTAGGATTTTTTGCGACTCAACCGGTTCCACAATATCCGTAGGTTTGGTACTTATTTGCGGCAGTGGGTCAAAGGACGCTTCTTGAGCGCGGAGTGTGTTTTCAGTATTGACCTCTAAATTCAATTTCTCATTTGTGAAGTTTATAGGTTTGGATCCAATAGATGTCCTAAGACTTGGTATTTTGAGGTCGTCGTCTTCGGTATTAGGTGGTTTGTCACTAACGCGCCTATCGAGGTTTGTTTCAATTTTATCTTGAGATACAGGGTCCTGTGATACGGGGCGTAATTTTAGTTTTTTACTTCGCTTTTTTTGTTTCTTAGGTTTTGGCTCTTCTTGAACAGGTTGAAATTTTTGAGCGGGCGCTGACAAGCGGCTTTGCATCGCGAGCATATCATCTTCTATCCGGGCGATTTCTTGCCGTGTTTGTGAAAGGCTATTTTGAACCTGCCTTGCCGCATTGCCGCTTATATCATTAGCCTTTTCGGTCGAAAATTTGACCATGTCTTCCATTTCTTGAAAACGCTGTTTTACAGCTGTATCGGTCAAGCGGGTTGCGGTTGCTAAAGCTTCGACAGTTTGCCGACCTGCATGGGAGGCATCTGTCAAGCTTTCTGCGCTGACTTTAGCGGCAAGCGACATGTCCCGCATTTTCGAAAGACGTTCATCTAAGGATATACTCAAGTTTTGTTGTTCATCGCGTAGCTCCGCAATCATCCCTGTCAAATCTTGCGCATGTTTGCGGTAAACTTCATCCAGTTCAGATGATCGCTGACGGATCATATTGGCGAGATTTTCAATTTCCTCTTGGCTTTGCGCAAGAGTTGAAGCCGCGTCTATTGTATTGCCGCGCACAACACCAGAAGCTTCATTGATCCGCTGCGCGGCGCCCTCAACACTGATACGCGCTTCTTGTATTTTTTGTTCCGCGACTTTTGTGGATTCGTCGAGGTTTTCGGAATGAACGGATAAGCTAGATGAAAGCAAATTCATGCGAGTGTCAAATACGTCGGCAATACTCTCAAGAGCCAGACGCTGAGTTGATAACCTTGAGGCTATTTCATCTGTTGTATGGGCTGTGTTTCCTGTTGCATTTTTTAAGCTTAGAGTTCTCTCTTTTATAACGTCTTCCAAACTGCTCATGCGGGCTAAGGCTTGGTCTATTCTGGTATCAACACTATCGATTTCAGATTTAATAGCGCTAGACATTAAGCTTGTTTTTGCAATGGCGCTTTCGTCAGGTTGAGACAATTGAAAAGCGGCTCTTTTTAAATCATGAGAGCTTATTGAGAGCTTGCTAAGTTGTCTTAGAGAATAAAATAAAATTGCTAGTAAAATTGCGGGAAGGAGAATGGCCATAATCAAACCAAAAATTTGAATTGGGCTCAAGTCCGTCCATTTTTGGCGAAGCTCAAAGAAACCATAAAAATATGAAAATGAGGAGGCAATCCAGATAAGGGCTAGAGCAATGCCAGTAAATGTCACCCATTTGGTTTTTGGCAAGGTTTCTAATGGCTGCACTTGAGTTATGGTTGCCGCGGCGGTTAATTCGGCCACTGGTATCTGCTCGGATATAGTCGGCGAATATGCCTCGTCTTTGAAACTTTCGTCTATAGCGGGCGGGGTATCTTCCAACTCAACCTTATTATTACTGGCATGTTGAGGGGCCTCCATAGGCGGTGAGTATTCAGGCGTTGTTACAGATAAGTCGTCAACTGGTCGGAGCGTTTCTTCTGAAAGAGCTCCTGTTCTTTCTGCATCTAAAATTATGGCCTTATCTTCTTCCTCTATTGAAGAAATTAGCGGGGCTTTTTCCTGTTTTTCTGGAATTGCGTTTATAGCGTCGAGAACATCTGCATCATCAGGTTCGATGCTTATAATTTTCTTGAGTATGTTTGACACGTTGGACCTTGGAGATAAATGTTCTGAGTTAACGGAATATAATACGTTTTCCCTTAGCACGGGAAAATGCAGAGGAATAGTCGCAGAAGTCGATTACTGCAAATGGTGAACAGTGAATAGGTGGGCTGACATGGACAACTTAATATATAAGCATGCGCGATCAAATGTAACAAAGACGCAGTCAATCACGCAAAAGGAACGGGATTATTTAAGGGTGGGTATAAATCAGCCTGGCGGTAAGCTTCCTTTATTTGATGATCAGGGCCAAGAAATAAACCTCTCAGTGATTAAGGCCTGCGTAAATAAAGGCCTTGCGGAGCGTTGGTTCGCTAACCCCTTAAAGCCTGATTGGCTTGTTTGCCGGTTAACGGAAAAGGGCCGTCAGGCCGTTAGGTAATTCCGAGTCCTAATTTAACGCTCTGCGCGTCCTCCACATTATATAAGTGATAAGGCCTAGCGTTGCGATTGCGATGAAGACATCAATTGCCGGGTTACTCTTAGCAATGAAGAGAGATGGCGTGGGGATAACAGAGCCTTCATAATTCACAAAAATACCTGCGAAGGTATTATTGGCCGCGTGAAACCCAATTGCAGATTCAAGGCCATCATCCATCCAAACCATAAGACAAGCAAAAAAGCCAAATAAGAAATAGTGGCTCATCGTCAGGACATGCATACCGCTTTCCTTGCCAGCAACCGCTTCAGGGTTAGCTAAATGCATGGCCATAAATAGGAAGCTGGTGATCGCAAACGTCACCCATTTGTTTTTAAGCAAGTGATGAATGCCTTGATTGAGATACCCCCTGAATATAATTTCTTCTGTCGCTGACTGTAGAGGTAGAAAAAGGATGCAAATCAAAGAGTAAGCTATGAATCTTTCAGCGCCAATGTTTGATTTCACAGAGCTAATTCCTGTGAAGTGTAAGATCGCCGTAAATAGACCTAAAACAATCCAGGTCACGAAAAAGGCTTGAAGCCCACGGTTCCAACGAATTTTGCTCGCGGCCGTGTGTAGGC
>CAZJRU010000176.1:1918-3465 GCA_964548315.1 uncultured Hellea sp. | reverse complement strand
GCGACGGCCACTTCAAAAGGTTGGGGTTTATTTAACAATCTCGATTGGCCTGTCTGGTTAGAGATCATCTTTGCCATGATCATATTGGATATGTTGATTTATTGGCAACATGTTGCCTTTCATTATGTTCCATTTCTATGGCGCTTTCACAAAGTCCATCATGCTGACCGTGATATTGACGCAACGACAGGGGTGCGGTTCCATCCCGTAGAAATCGTCATGTCCATGATATATAAATTAGGCTGTATATTGCTATTGGGACCAGCCGTTGCCGCTGTCTTATTATTCGAAGTTATCTTGAATGCCTGCGCCATGTTCAACCATGCCAATATGCGCTTACCGCTCTGGATAGATAAATATCTGCGTCTTATACTGGTCACGCCAGATATGCACCGCGTGCATCACTCGGTCATCGTGAAAGAAACTAATAGTAATTACGGCTTTTCGATCTCGTTATGGGACCGCCTATTTGGGAGCTATATTAATCAACCTGCCAAAGGACATGATGATATGACGATTGGACTAGAGGAATATCAAGACAATCGCCCGTCAAACATGCTGTGGATATTACTCGTCCCCTTTCAGCGGCGCGAGCGCTCGAAACAAACAACAAATAATCCGAGTTAGGCGCTGATTTATCCGAGCTATAGCTTGACTTTCAGCTCGCCCTCAACGACCAACAGCTCATGCAAATTGCGACCTGGAATGTGAACTCTATCAATGCCCGCATGCATGCGGTGACGAAATGGCTGTCCGACGCCAAGCCCGATATAGTGTGCCTTCAAGAGATAAAAACAGTGGATGATGCCTTTCCTCGGATGGAGATTGAGGCCTTAGGATATAATATCGAAACACATGGGCAAAAAAGTTATAACGGCGTCGCTATCTTATCAAAGCACCCGTTTGAAGAGGTTCTACCCCGGTTACCGGGCGACGCAGACGATGAGCAAGCGCGCTATCTCGAAGCCGTTATTTCTGGCCCCAATGGCCCGGTGAGAGTAGCCTCTATATATCTCCCCAATGGCAATCCCGTTATGACCGAAGACGGCGAATTGACGGAAAAATATAAATACAAGCTTAATTGGATGCGCCGTTTGAAAGACCATATCGCCATCACCTTACCATACGAAGAACCGCAAATTTTTGCTGGGGATTACAATGTTATCCCAGAAGCCAAAGACGTACATGCTCCCAAAGCCTGGGAGGGTGACGCGGCCTATAGACCCGAAACACATGCCGCGTGGCGCGCATTGCTTAATCTCGGCCTCACGGAAGCTTTTGAACAGCTTGATGGACGCCCTGAGCAATATACTTTTTGGGATTACCAGCGCGGGGCATGGCAGAACAATCTGGGCATACGCATTGACCACCTGCTCTGCTCCCCGCAAGCGGCAGATAAGCTCACAGCGCTTAAAATTGACCGTAATGTCAGAGACGGCATCAAACCGTCAGACCATGTCCCTGTTATCGGCACATTTGATCTGTAGCTAAAACCGCGGGAGGGCATCCCGTGCAAGCTTTCACAGAAAAGCGGCAAGACACAAATC
>CAZJRU010000176.1:0-1818 GCA_964548315.1 uncultured Hellea sp. | reverse complement strand
AGCCACGTTATCGAACGCAAGATTAGCGCGCCGGCTTCAAAACGGCGTCAACAATATCGTAAATCGCGCCAATTTCATCGAGTATTTTTTGTGTTCGGTCGGGCGCTGTCAACGGCTTCAGCATAGAACCTGCTTCATATCTATTGGGGGTTTGGACAACAATATGTAGCTTGCCCCCTAAAAAGCCAAAGCGAATTTTCTTTCCGTCTACGGATTGCTCCAGATCAACTAATTTTTGCATAAAAACAGGGTCTAAGAGGTAACGCGCCTCAACTTGGTCCGTGCCATAGGCCTCGAATATCTTCTCAAATACGGGATCAACCAAGCCTACTTTTTTCATATCACCAAACTTCTTGGATTGAAGAAACCCTTTATCTCGCAGCACAACGGTTTGTCCCAAGAACTTTCGCGGAAATGTCAGCGTTATAATTTGCCCGCGCATGGTTGTTGTCCATTTATCATCGCTTTTCGTTTCAAAATGCGCCTCAACAGAACGAAACTGAGCGCCATGCGCCTCGCCTGACATTTCGTCCTCGAATAAAGCGCGTCTGCTCGATGTATTTTTGGTAAATCCTCGAGGAATAAGCCGGTATGTCTCCAAGGTTTCTAAGTCGGGCTTCCGGATGACCTCGGCTTCAAAGACCCATCCAATGTAGGAACAAATGGCGCTAACGATACGGTCTTTGGTATAGCCGCGAACGGACTTCATCAGCGACGAATAAAGCCCAAAATTCCCCACAACGCCGCAACCCAACATAAAAAATGAGAGGCCTAACCTTTTCCCATCTAAGAAGGCGACAATGGCTAGAACAACCGCTATCGCAGAAATAACCGCTCCCCATATAATGGACTTGCGAAGCGCATCTCTTCTACGGCCATCTTGCGCGGCTAAAAAAGGAAATATTTCAGAATGAAAGTACTTCGAAAACCCCTTTAGCTCGGCATTATGTTCGTTGAATTGATGCATATTACCCTAGCGCAGATATCGCCTCATTGAGTTTTTCAAGTTCCGCCTCGTAGCCCGCGCGGCGCTCTTTCTGGAGGTTCACAACCTTCTCAGGGGCTTTGGACACAAAAGCTTCATTGCCCAGCTTCTTGTCGATTTTGTCAATTTCGCTTTGCGCTTTCTCTGCCTCTTTAGTTAGGCGTGCTTTCTCAGCTCCCTTATCAATGAGACCGTCTAGCGGTATCGCAAATGTTATGCCGTCCACAACAGTTTGTAATGCGCCTTTAGGGGCTTCGTTTGCCGTCTCTACGCCGTCCACACGGGCCATCGGCGATAAGACTTCTGCGTAGGCCGCAAGGCGCGGGTCGAGCTTATCAGCGAGCATTAAGAGCGGCGCTTTCTTACTCGGCGGGATATTCATGTCGGCGCGAACAGACCGCAAATTCGTGATCAGCGTTTGCACCCACTCAATGTCTTTGCTTGCCGCGTCGTCAATCAGGCTATCGGCGAGGTCAGGCCACTGGGAGATAATGAGCATATTCTCACGGCTCTCGGCGATATTGCCCCATAGCTCTTCGGTAATGAAAGGCATGAAAGGATGGAGCAGTTTTAGGATTTGGTCGAGCGTCCACGCAAAGGCGGCACGGGTCTCGTCTTTCTCTGACCCATCCGCGCCAGAGAGAACAGGTTTGGACATTTCCAAATACCAGGCACAGAAGGTATCCCACGCGAATTTATAAGCGGCATCAGCGGCGTCATTAAAACGATAGCCTTCGATACAGCGTGTGACCTCATGGGTTGTTTTTACCGTCTCCGAGATAATCCACTTGTTGAGCGCTAGGGTGGCTGTGCTTGGATCGAAAGCGACAGGG
>CAZJRU010000175.1:0-3488 GCA_964548315.1 uncultured Hellea sp. | reverse complement strand
GGCCCGCCAATGTCGATATTTTCAACGCACATCTCATAAGAGCCGCCGCCCGCAACCGCCTGTTCAAAGGGGTAGAGATTGACGATGAGTAAATCGATAGACAGAATGCCGTGGTCATGCATGGCGTCTTTGTGAGAGGCCAAATCGCGGTCACCCAAAAGGCCGCCGTGCACCATGGGGTGCAATGTTTTCACGCGGCCATCCATCATCTCTGGAAACTTTGTCAGCTCCGAGACATCTTTGACAGGGATACCTGCCGCCATAATGGCTTTATGCGTGCCGCCGGTTGATACCAGTTTCACCCCGCGCTCATGCAGCGCTTTGGCTTGATCAATAAGGCGGGACTTATCAGAGACCGAAATTAGCGCGCGCTTTACTGGCGTAAGGCGGGCGGGGTCAAATGGAGGAAGGTCGGGGTTAGGCGCAGGCATAGAACGAATCCACTGAGGTGACTTTGCCGCGCGTTAACATAGCCGCTCTGTTGTCACAAGCAGGAAGGAGAAACTTGAGGGGGTTACCCTCTGGCAGATTCGAGTTTTTTAAAAGACCAGCGTACGCGGTTGCTCTTTGTTGTCCCGTCCCCATCACAAAAGGCGCGTCCCGAAATGACAATTTGCTGACTTTTCATGGGCACTGTCCCGCGGCCCAGATAAATGGAGCTTTCAATCGATAAAGGGCCGCCATCTGTGCGAAAGCGCCAGCCTGCTTTTCCGTTTTGAATCAACAAAGCACTCTGTTGATCTTGGGACAATGACACGCGCACATCTGGATGGAGATGAAACCGAATATCAAAAGGAATTTCGTCCCGCGATATCGGCGTCGCGCCCAGCGGCACGGCAAGGCTATCTTCACCGCGAAGGTCTTGGCCGTCATCAGACATAAAGAAGCGCCGCTTATGGCTCAGCCCCGTACTCTCGCGATATCCATCATGGGAGGCTTCCAGCCACGTTCCCCTTGCTTGTTCTTTACGGCTCGCATTCACCGGTCCCGCGTCCGCGGAAATAGCGGGGCCTAAGATACGGGTTTTCCAGCCCGTATTAACAAGCCCGCCCGCATCTTTATTATTGAGCGTCAGAGTACTATGGGCCGCCGTCGTACGCACCACTTGTCTAAACCGAAGGGACTGCTCATCTGACCAGCCGCAATTTACGATAAGGCGGCCTAGCTTTGTCGAGAGCTCGAAAGCCAAAGGCCCAAGATGCGCCTCTGAATCATAGGGCCGCTGCGGCGAGCCGCCCGCGTCAAGGAGCAAGACCGTACCGTCTTGCTCAATGCGCTGGAAGCCCGAATGCGGACAATAACCAAAAGCTTTTGCGGGCGCGGATTTTCGTAATTTTTGCGTGGCTTTCAAAACGGCTTTCAAATGGGCTTTGTCATTCTCCCCTGCTCCGTTAAAATTAGCCAATCTACCGTCAGCCCCCGTAAAAAATTTGATGACAGGTGTGAGGCGATCAATTGCGCGGCTCATGGATTTAGAGCCTTCGACGCCGCGTTTCTGTAAAAGACTATCAATGATGATGAGGGTCTCTAGCGCCTGAAGACTCTGCTCAGGACTGCGCGAAATATGCCCGCCGTCTGGAAGGATTTGCGCTTCAATTTCGTCATCAAGCCAATCAAGGCCTTGGCTTAAAAACCGGTCGGCCTCTTTATCTTTGAGCCGCATGCCCCCTAACACAAGCGTTGCGGCAGCCCTTAACCGATAAAGCCCTGGCTGGGTGCGTTTGTAAATACTACGTAGATATTTGAGTTGACGCAAAACCGATTGCCGCCGAACCTGCGCGGCCTCCGACATATTATCCGCTGTCAACAAAGGAGACCAAAATGCGAGCCAATGAAATAGCCTGTCCGTTAAGATATTCGAGTCCCAAGAAAAATTATTAAATTTTCCGTAATTGGCTATCCAGCTGTCAACCAATTCCCGTCCGCGCAAAAGGGCTTGCTTATCGCCAGATTTACTCAAATCGGACAGCCAGCCAAACCCATGCAGCCAAGCGGCAAAGCGCTCAGAAGGAACAGCAACAGTCCACGGGTCACCTTGCGCCCCGACATCGAGCCGTTGTCCAGCGTAATTGAAATGTCCTTTGGATAAGGCCAGCCCTGTCTCTTTCTGGCCAAATATAAAAGCAAGAGGTTGGGAGTGAAAAACTTGAGGCTTACCGCCTTTTTGCATCCAAGCGCGCAGGGGGCCAAAGAGGTCTATCGTGAGCACTCTGTAATAGTGGGACACAATGGCTGTCCCAAATTTTCTAACCGGAATACGCCGAGACATGTTCCCTCACTGACTCTTTATGCCACGCGCGACGTGGACAAAGGGTGACGCAAAGCTGCAATATTTTCTGCATAGCTTCCCGCGCCTTTAAAGACAGCGCTGCCTGCAACCAATGCCGTTGCGCCAGCTTCAATACACTGTTTTGACGTGATAGGGTTTACGCCGCCATCCACTTCCAGAATAATCTCTCTCCCGCTTTTTTTTATTTTTTCAGACAAAGATTTAATTTTATCTAATTGCGAAGAAATGAAGCTTTGGCCGCCAAATCCAGGGTTTACACTCATGACCAAAATCAAATCCAATTCATCAATCACTGGGTCGACGATATCTGCATGAGTTCCGGGATTGAGAACAACACCCGCCTTCGCTCCCGCAGCTTTTATCGCCTGTAAGGTCCGATGAAGATGGGGCCCAGCATCTGGGTGCACACTGACTATATCCGCGCCGGCATCAACAAAAGCCCCGATTAACGGATCCGCGGGTGATATCATGAGGTGGACATCAAAAGGTTTCGGGGTGTGAGGTTTAAGGGCCTTCACCACCATGGGTCCAATCGTCAGATTTGGAACATAATGTCCGTCCATAACGTCGATATGAATCATATCGGCCCCAGCTTGGTCTATGGCCCTCACTTCTTCGCCAAGATTAGCGAAATCAGCCGAGAGAATGGAGGGGGATATAAGTATTTTATCTGTCATAGGCCCCATTAACAGTGAGCTGTATAAGGCGCAAGATATGGTTCGCACTGACACCGGCAACAAAAAACCCGCTACGGCACGGCCGAGCGGGTGTTTTAAAGAATGTCTGCAATCTATTTGCGGATTGGAGAATAATCAGAGGCGCCATAGCTCCCATCTGAATTATATCCATATGACGGCGTCGAAGAGACGGTTGCATCGCCTGTATATAATTCGACGTTTCCGCCAGAATATACGTTGCTGTAAGATGAATCGCTTCCGTATGATGCTGATCCGCCTTCCATGCAGGTACCGTCTGATTGTGCAGTTGTACCAGCAGGGCAATTTGTTGGCGCGCCAAAGCTTGATCCCGATCCATAACTCGAAGAGCTTGAAGAACTTGAGAAGCTTGACCCGCTACCGTAGCTAGATCCAGAATCATATGATGTGCTACCAAATGACGACCCTGTTTCCAGACATGTTCCGTCTGATTGAGCTGTTGTACCAGAGGGGCAATTTGTTGGCGTTCCGCTAAAGCTTGA
>CAZJRU010000174.1:0-3496 GCA_964548315.1 uncultured Hellea sp. | reverse complement strand
GCTTACGTGCCAGCAGGTTTAATCAAATGCGCGCCCTTTGCGCGGCCTGAGCTGACCTCGCTATCAACGTCATAATAATCTAGATCATCCCCGCCGCAGATTTTTTGTAAGACAACATCAGCTTTAGAATCCCAATCCAGCCAATTATTCCATTGCGTCTTTGGCAGGCGCACCGGCATGCGGTGATGTAGATGTTTAATCTGGCCTTTGGCGGCCGTTGTCAAAATTGTGCAAGAGAGCAGGGTAATGCCTTCATCAACTTGCCATTGATCCCAAAGCCCAGCAAAGGCAAACATCTCGTCTTCGTCTTCATGGATAAAATAAGGGGTCTTGGGTTTCTCGACCCCCTCCCATTCATACCAGCCTGTTGTTGGTATCAAAGCGCGGCGGCGGCGAAAAGGCGTTCGAAAGCTGGCTTTCTCATGGGCGGTTTCAAGACGGGCATTAAATAAAGGGCGGCCCTCTGGCGGTTCTTTTTTCCAATGCGGATGAATACCCCAGCGCATGGGAACAATTTTGCGTTTTTTGCGGCCGTCAAAGGCAATAACCGGAATGACACTCGCTGGCGCGATGTTGTAATTAGGTTCCCAATCCCACAGGGGCTGTCCATCGTCACCTTGTGGCCCTGATTTAGCCTTAAAATAGGCCGCAATTTCGTCCAAGGTTCCCGCTAATGTGTAACGTCCGCACATAAGCATTGGTATAGTCGCGAATAAGATTTATGGAAGCCATCATGACAAAAATAAAACATTCAGACCCTATCGACTGCCCCATAGACTGCGTTGGCGTGATTTGTTTTCGTGGTGATGATGTTTTGTTGATACAGCGCGGCACTGCGCCGCGTAAAGGCGAATGGTCTATTCCGGGCGGGCGGATTGAAAATGGCGAGTCTGAGCGCGATGCCGCTTTGCGGGAGCTTTTCGAAGAGACAGGCGTTATGGCGGCGCTTGGATCAAAAGTTGCGACGGTTGATGCAAAATTTGAAGGGTTTAATTATCGATTACATGATTATGCCGCGCGGTGGATTTCTGGCGAACCCCGCTTTGGCGACGACGCTATTGATGCCAGATTCGTAGCGCCTGAGGAGTTAGACGCCTTAGGGATGTGGCCCAAGACGCGCGAAGTGATAAAAACGGCCCGGCAAAGTTTGCTAAAACACAATTAAAACGCTGTAGTTTTAAGTGTCCATTCATCGAAAACCTGATACTGAACGTCCATGAAATGGCTCCTGACATTAATGGTGAGTTTTGTGATCGTGGCAAGCGCGCCTGACGGCGTGGTGGTTGCCCAAGATGCAATGACCGAACGCGAAAGAGCGGCTGCTGCAAAGAAAGCAGCGCTAAAGGCGCGCGAAGAAGCTGAGCTGCGCGTCGAAGCTGATATGATTACCATGAATAATCTTGTCGAGGCTCTCGCAAAAAACCTAGGACAAATTCATTACCTTCGCGCTTTATGTTTCGGAGAGAGTGATCAAAAGTGGCGCGATTTCGCTACCGAAATGATAGATATAGAGTCAGCTGATAATGCAGATGAAAAACGAGATCTCATAAAAGCTTTCAATGCAGGATACTATCAAGAAGAAGGCCGACATAAGCAATGTTCGAAAGCTGTGAGCGCAGACGCTGCGGCTTTGGCAGAAAATGGCCGTCATATTTCGACAATGCTTGCCGACCCTTATAGGGAAAGATAAAGGATAAAGTTATGTATGTAAGACTTCTAAGCCTGGCGTTAATGACTGTTGGAGCTATGGCAGTTTCCAAAATTGCAAAAGCTCAAATTGCTGATTTGAAAGGGCAAGAACCCCTGACGACTTTGGAGGGCTCTGAATGGGGCCCTGATAATGGGATTGATCAATTCGTTCAATTTATAAGTGACGGAGATTTAGCCGGAAGTGGGGGGTGTAATAATTTTTTTGGAACTTATGAGCAAACCGAGAACAAGCTGAAAATTGGATCGCTGATAAAGACTAAAAAATCATGTCCTGACATTATGGGTGCTGAAGAAGCCTTTATCGCGGCATTAGAAAACGCGCGCGGTTTTGAAGCTTCCCATAAGGAAATAAACATCTTGGATGAATATGGCGAGGTCGCCTTGTCCATGCGCCGTAGAGATTGGGACTAATTACGTTCTACGTATTGGAGTTTTTCAGATGCGATGCTAAGGGCGCTCTAAGATTATCTGAGATTTTATGACCCAAACATTGACTATTCGCCGTCCTGATGATTGGCATGTGCATTTGCGTGACGGCGCGATGCTTAAAGATGTGGTCAATTATACGGCGCGTCAATTTGGACGTGCGATTGTAATGCCCAATTTGACGCCGCCTGTGACAACGATTGCGCAAGGTATAGCTTATCGTGACCGCATCCTTAATGCCGTGGACAATGGACTGGGTTTTACGCCGCTCATAACCTGTTATTTGACAGATACAATTGACGCCCAAGAAGTAGTCAAGGGTCATAAGGAAGGGGTGTTTACAGCCTGTAAGCTTTATCCTGCCAATGCGACGACGAATTCATCGCATGGGGTCACCGATATTCGTAAAATTTCAGGCGTATTAGAGGCGATGCAAAAAAGCGGTATGCCTTTATTGGTACACGGCGAAGTTACGCATAAAGATGTTGATATATTTGACCGAGAAGCGGTCTTCATTGATGACGTATTAAAAAACATTATCTCTGATTTCCCCGATTTAAAGATCGTTTTTGAACATATAACCACGCAAGAGGCGGCCGAGTTTGTCGCCGCTGCCGGCCCTAATATTGCAGCGACGATTACGCCGCATCATCTAGACTTTAATCGTAATGCGATATTTCAAGGCGGCATTCGACCGCATTTTTATTGCTTGCCGATTGCCAAGCGTGAAAAACACCGCCTTGCGCTGCGTAAAGCCGCGACATCGGGATCGCCCAAATTTTTTCTTGGTACTGATACCGCGCCTCATGCGATTGGGGCGAAAGAAAGTGCTTGCGGCTGCGCAGGTATATTCAATGCCCCTCATGCGATGGAGAGCTATGCTAAAACATTTGATGAAGAGGGCAGGCTCGAAAAACTCGAAGGTTTTGCGTCAGAGCATGGGCCGAAGTTCTACGGATTACCGCTCAATGAAGGAACCATAACTTTAAAGCGTCAAGAAACAGCGGTGCCAGAAAAAATCACGGTTATGGACACCGATATTATTCCGTTTCATGCAGGTGAAGTTCTAGACTGGTGCATTGCAACGCAATGAAAATAAACAAAAGCGCGGGTGTGATTAATTGTTAGTCAATCATAGCGCTCCTTTGTGATATCAATCTGTGACTTTGGATTGATTTTCTGATATAGAGCGATTGAATTAATTTAAGGAGAGGGCCCATGGCTATAAATTTACTTGATATGATAATGAGCGCACAAGGTGGTAACACGGCGCAGCAAGTCGGTGCGCAGCTGGGGTTAAATCAACAACAAAGCCAAAGCGCGATTGCAGCTCTCTTGCCAGCAATATCTTCGGCGTTGA
>CAZJRU010000173.1:0-3523 GCA_964548315.1 uncultured Hellea sp. | reverse complement strand
AACTATCGCTATTGTTACAGGCATAACCCCCATAATCAGAATCATCTACAAAAACAGAGAAGCCTGGACCTTTATGTTCGGCATTTGTGTGGGTGTGAATATTACACAAATTCATCTGGCTACTATCAGGCGCCATTGCAAAATCAGCAAGATTAAGACCTGCGACAGAGGATATATCCCGCGGTGTTTGTGGCCCCATGGCCGTGCAGATATCCCCGCTAGCGGCCTTTTCAATCACAGCAGAGGCTGCGGGTTTCGTTTCTGTTTTTTCAGCCCCTTGACACGCGACAAGAACAGAAGCTGTTAGAATAAGTAAAAAATTGTTTTTCATTTTTAAATCCCAGTTATACACAATTAAGACTATCTTATTTACTCGCCAGAGGTCAATTTAGTTTCTAGTTTTTCCAAAGAAGTAAAATAATTATGGCTAAATTTGATAATCCAGCAGTTAATGAGCATGTACCGCGTATGGGAAATGCATTCACCCGCTGGTTGTTTGGCAGCATTTTCAAGGCTATGGGCTGGAAAGTCACGGGGACTTTCCCGCAAGAAAAAAAACTTGTTTTTATTGGCGCGCCCCACACATCAAATTGGGATCTCATCGTCGCAGTGTCCTCTATGCAAGCTGTTGGTCTGCGGTGTTCGTGGATGATGAAAAAACAGGCTTTTTTCTGGCCTTTAGGGGGCTTATTCAAAAAACTCGGCGGGGTCCCGATTGACCGTAAAGCCCGAAATGATCTTACAGGCCAGATGGTGGACTGGTTTGAGTCCCAAGATAAAGCCTATCTCGGCATCACGCCAGAAGGCACCCGGTCAAAAGTAGACAGTTTTAAACGTGGGTATTTACGCATTGCCTATAGCGCCAAAGTGCCTGTTTTTCTTGTCGCAATCGATGGCGAAAATAAAGAAGTTGTCCTCGATAAAGTTTGGCCACTAACCGGCGACACTGACATTGATAACCGCGACATCAAAGCCTATTACGATGCCACTTACAAAGGTATCCGGCCAGAATTAGGGTAAGGTCTCGACAATGAAATTTGATAATCCACATATGAGCGAGCACTCCCCCCGTATGGGCAACGCTCTATCGCGCGCGATGGGCTCCTTCGGATTAAAGCTTATCGGATGGAAGCTTAAAGGCAAGATGCCTGATGTTCCTAAATTCGTGATTATCGGCGTGCCCCATACATCTAATTGGGACGCGATTGCGGCCTCGCTTGCTATGCTAGCCTCTGGGTTTAAATATACGTTTCTAATCAAAAAAGAATGGTTCTTCTGGCCCATGGGACCTCTCTTTCGCGCATTAGGCGGCTATCCTGTTGATCGAGGCAAAGGCAATAATGTTGTCGAGCAAATCTCCGCCCTCTTTGAAAGCGAGGAGAAAGTCTGTGTCGGCTTCCCGCCAGAAGGTACACGCAGCTTGGTTCAGCGTTATAAAACAGGCTATCTACGCGCAGCCTATGCCGCCAATGTCCCCATCTTTGTCTGCGCCTTTGACGGACAAAATAAACATGTGGTTTTAGACCGTCTCATGCCGCTGACCGGCGACTTAAAAAAGGACAATGAGGCTATCAAAACCTATGTCGATGAAAATTGGATAGGTATTCGGCCAGAGCGGCAAAAATGAACTCTCCGACCCATAGCCTTTTAGCTTTAGCGCTCCTCTCCAAAGAGGGACATAAAAAAAGAAACTGGGCTATTTTTATCGGCTCGGTTATTCCAGATATTGCTATTTATATTTGGGCCCCATATCAAAAATTCGTCAATGGCGTGAGCGGCGAGGAGATGTGGGGCAAGCTCTATTTTGAACCGCCGATGCAGAACCTCATTGCCTATTTTAACTCAGTTCCGATTTACGCAGTTTTGACGGCGATCGGCTATGCCGCGCGGGTCAAACTCTGGGGCAAGCTTATGATGTTTTTTGGGATTGCCGCCCTTATCCATATTGCCACTGATTTACCTGTACATAACCACGATGCGTATAAGCATTTTTGGCCCATATCTGATTGGCGGTTTTACTCGCCAATTTCTTATTACGAAGCGGATCTTCACGGCAGAACGGTAAGCCTGGTCGAGACCTTCCTCGCCTTTATCTGTATGGCTGTTTTGTGGAAACGCTTTCCTGCTAGATGGGTCAAAGCCGTCCTCGTCATATTGGCCGTTTTATATATCGCCATGCAGATCGTATTCCGTCTTGCGGCTGTAAACATTGGCAGTTAAAGCGCCTTATGCCGCTCATAACCCTAGAGACATTACAGGACAGCTCCGGCGCGCTTTTAGGCGTTGACCCTGGTACAAAAACCTTTGGTCTGGCGATATCAGACCGCACACGCCTCATCGCCACGCCCCTTGAAACCATAAGGCGCAGCAAGTTTAGCCTCGACGCGGCCCATCTCTTGGAAATCTATGAGACGAATATGGCAAGCGGGCTGATTGTGGGTCTTCCCATCAATATGGACGGTAGCCATGGCCCGCGCACCCAATCAGTGAAAGACTTTTGTATCAACCTCTTAAAGCTTCAAGATTTACCTATCTTCCTTTGGGATGAACGTCTCTCGACTATGGCCGTCACGCGCGGCATGCTTGACGCTGACATGAGCCGCAAAAAGCGCAAAGAAAATGTCGATAAATTGGCCGCGAGTTATATTTTACAAGGCGTTTTAGATAGGCTTAGAACGCCTTAATGTAAGGAAAAATTCTAAACCGCGACTTTCCCGGCGATATGTGGATGCGCCTCATAGCCAAAAATTTTCACATCCTCATATTTAAAATCATAAATCGAGGTAATGTCTTTATTGAGCTTTAATCGCGGCAAAGCTTTGGGCGCGCGGGTGAGCTGCTCCTTTACCTGTTCAAAATGATTTGAATAAATATGGGCGTCACCAAAGGTGTGAACAAAGTCACCCGCCTTTAACCCGCAGACTTGGGCCATCATTTGGGTGAGCAGGGCATAGCTCGCGATATTAAAGGGCACGCCCAGAAAAATATCCGCGCTACGTTGATAGAGCTGACAGGAGAGCCTCCCATTGGCGACATGAAACTGGAAGAGGCAATGACAGGGCGGGAGCGCCATTTCATCGACATCCGCTGGGTTCCACGCGCTAACAATATGCCGGCGTGAGTTCGGATTATTTTTAATCGCGTCGATGACCTTATCAACTTGGTCGATGACTGCGCCGTCTGGGCCTTCCCAGCGCCGCCATTGCTTACCGTACACCGGACCAAGATCGCCCTTCTCATCTGCCCATTCATCCCAAATACGTACGCCATTATCTTTGAGATATTTGATATTGGTATCCCCGGCGAGGAACCAAATCAGTTCATGAACAATCGATTTTTTGTGCAGCTTCTTGGTCGTAACCATTGGAAACCCATCTGCTAAATCAAACCTCATCTGATATCCAAAGACTCCGCGCGTCCCAGTCCCCGTTCGGTCCATACGGTCGGAACCATTTTCCATAACATGAGACAAGAGATCGAGATATTGCTGCATAGCCCCCCATAACCCGAAAAGATGATTCGC
>CAZJRU010000172.1:0-3572 GCA_964548315.1 uncultured Hellea sp. | reverse complement strand
TAGCCGCCATGTCTAAGCAGATGCATAAAGACGCCGAGATTATCACATTGGGCTGCCGCCTCAACGCCTATGAAAGCGATGTCATGCGCGGCCATGCCCGCGATGCTGGACTTAAAAACACCGTCATCGTCAACACCTGCGCCGTCACCAACGAAGCCGTTCGCGGTTCGCGCTATGCTATTCGTAAAGCTAAAAAAGATAACCCAGAGGCTCATATCGTCGTCACCGGATGCGCGGCGCAAATTGACCCTAAGTCCTTTGCGGCTATGCCCGAAGTTGACCGCGTTATCGGCAACGCCGAGAAAATGATTTCGGCGAATTTCGAAACCGAAACTTTGCTTGGCGGCTCGCCGATTAAAGTCAATGACATCATGCTGGTGAAAGAAAATGCCCCGCAGCTTATTAACGGCGCAAACCGAACGGCAGAAAAATCACAAAGCCGCACACGCGCTTTTTTGCAAGTACAAAATGGCTGTGATCACCGCTGCACATTTTGCATCATTCCTTATGGCCGAGGCCAAGCTCGCTCCACGCCAGCTGGCGAAGTCGTCGCCCATGTCAAAGACCTCGTCAAACAAGGCTATAATGAAGTTGTGTTAACGGGCGTTGATTTATCAAGCTGGGGCGGAGACCTGCCAGGAATGCCCCCGCTCGGCGATCTTGTGCGCCGCGTTTTAAAACTTGTGCCTGATTTACCGCGTCTGCGGCTCTCCTCTATTGACCCCGCCGAAATTGACCCTGCACTGTTTGAAGCTTTGACGACCAATGAGCGCATGACGCCCTATTTGCATTTATCTCTGCAAGCGGGCGATAATATGATTTTAAAACGCATGAAGCGCCGTCATAACCGCGAAGACGCGGTTCATCTGTGCCAACGCCTGCGCGCCGCGCGGCCTGAATTTACATTTGGCGCAGATTTAATCGCTGGCTTTCCGACCGAAACCGAAGAGATGTTTGAAAACTCGCGCTCTATCATTTCCGAAATCGGTATCCCTTGGCTGCATGTTTTTCCTTACTCCGCGCGTGAAGGTACACCCGCCGCTAAAATACCGCCCCTTGACGGCCCCACAATAAAGAAACGCGCCAAAATTCTACGAGAAGAAGGCGCCCGCGTAAAAGCCGCCCATTTAAAATCGCGCATCGGCCAGCACGATATGGCGCTATTTGAAGAGACTGGGTTGGGACGGCTGCCTGATTTCACACTTGTTAAACTAGACAATCCGCCAAAAGCGGGTAGCCTTGCCAGAGTAAAGATAAACGCTTCGGATAATGAACAGGCTTTAGGGGTTTTAGTTTAGTGGCTAAAGAAAAGAAAAAACGCGGCTTTCTGTCAAAATTAGGCTTTAAGTCTAAAGAGGATAAGCTCGCCGAAGAAGCGGCGGAGCGCGCGGCCAAGCAACAACTTATTGATCAAGACATGGCGGCCAGGATGGCTGCAATTAATGCTGCGGCGCTAAAATCAGCTCGGGTTCAAGATGACACCGCCCAAGGCATTGTCACTGACGAGTCACAAGAAGCCAAGATTGAGGCCGAGGAAAAGGCTAAAGCCGAAGCGCAGGCCCTTAAAGATGTCGAGGCTGCCAAAAAACTCGCGGCAGAAAAACGCGCTAAAGAGCTTGAAGCCAAACGTATCGCCGAAGAAAAGGCCGCCTTTGAAGCGCAAGAAGCAGAGCGGCTCGCCACAGAAAAGAAAGCCGCAGAGGAAAAAGCCGCCGCCGAGGCCGCTCAAAAAGCCAAAGAAGAGGCGGAGCGCAAAGCGGCAGAGAAAAAGGCCCTAAAAGAGGCGAAATCAAAATCTGCAGCCGAGGTCGAGGCGCTTAAAGCCAAACAACTAGAAGAAACACGGGCCCGCGAAGAAGCGCAAGCCCTAGAGGCGCAAAAGCAAGCTGAGGCGGCCGCCTTGGCAGAACAGCAAGCCGAAGAGGCGCGCGCAGCCAAGCTAGCCGAGATTGAAAAAGAGGCCGCGGAAAAAGCCGCGCTCGAGTCGGCTCAGGCTGAAAAAATACGCACCGCGCAAGAAGCAGAAGATCAACGCATAGCCGCAGAGCTCGCCGAAAAGCGCGCCGCCGAAGCTCAGGCCCGCATAGAAGCCGAAGGCGGCTTCATGGAGCGCATCTCAAAGGGGCTGCAAAAATCTACAAGCCGTATGACCGAGCAAGTCTCGGCGGTTTTCACCAAGCGTAAGCTTGATGATGACGCGCTTCAGGATTTGGAAGATATCTTAATTACGTCGGATTTTGGCGTCGGCCCCGCCGCTAAAGTCACCGCCCTTCTGGCGAAAGATAAATTCGATAAGCAAGTGACAGATTTAGAAATCAAAATTGCCCTCGCCGATGTTATATCTGAAATTTTAACGCCGCTTGAAAAACCGCTCTTGCTGACGGGCGCTAAGCCAGAGATCATTTTATTCGTCGGCGTGAACGGCTCTGGTAAAACCACGACGCTGGGTAAAATCGCAAAACGCTTTAATGATGAGGGTAAGAAAGTCCTCATCGCGGCGGGCGATACCTTCCGCGCCGCCGCTGTCGAACAGCTCACAGTTTGGAGCGAACGCGCGGGCGCTGATATCGTCTCGGGTAAGCTTAACTCTGACGCGGCGGGCCTTGTCTTTGACGCAATTGAAAAAGCTAAACAAGATGATGTGGATGTGCTCATGATTGATACGGCTGGCCGTCTGCAAAACCGCACTGAATTAATGGACGAGCTGGCTAAAGTTGTTCGCGTGATTAAAAAGCAAGACGCCAGCGCGCCCCACCATTCTATTTTGGTTCTCGACGCAACGGTCGGTCAAAATGCTTTGATGCAGACAGAAGCTTTTAAAGAAACAGCCGGCGTGACGGGGCTTATTATGACCAAGCTAGACGGCACTGCCAAAGGCGGCGTACTTGTCGCCCTCTCAGACAAGCATAAGCTCCCTATTCACGCCATCGGTATTGGTGAGCGAATTGAAGACCTTGAGAACTTCTCAGCCCCTGTTTTTGCGGCCGCTCTGTCGGGCGTAGCTGACGCGGTGATTGAGACGAGCTAACAATGAGCGTCGCTACGCTATCCATTGTTCTCATTCTGATTTCAGCTATCTGTCACGCCTTGGTCGGCGCGTTGATGAAACGCTCTGATGACAAATTGGTATTAAGAGGTATCTTAGGAACAACGGCCTTAATCATTGCGCTTCCCTTTGCGCTCGCCCTTCCTTTTCCGCCGATGAACGTTTTTCTGATAATGCTTATCGGGATTGCCATACATTATGTCTATCAATTTGCGCAGGCCGCAGCCTTCACAAAAGGCGACATGTCGGTTGTCTATCCGATCATGCGCGGCTTTGCTCCCGCCCTCGCCGCCATATTTGCCTTTATATTTTTGAAGGAGACCCTCACCCAGATTGAGATGATAGGCCTCGCCATTGTTGTCATTTCTTTAGTCGGTTTCGGGTGGCCCCAAAAAGTCAAAATCGAAGGCGCGGCGGCGGCGATAGCGATAGCGCTTATTTGCGGGCTTCTAACGGCGGTTTATACAGTGATCGATGCTTATGGTATGCGCATCGCGCCCCACCGCTTCGCTTTCATAGCTTGGTT
>CAZJRU010000171.1:0-3671 GCA_964548315.1 uncultured Hellea sp. | reverse complement strand
ACTCAGGCCACTAAGAGTTGGGGCAAGTTTTTCAAATCCGCCCATTTTCTCAAGACATCCCGAAGGCTTCCCACGTCTAAAGGTTTGGCCAGATAGTCATCCATATCATGGGCGAGACAATTCTCTTTGTCGCTTTTGAGTGCATGCGCGGTCACGGCGATGATAGGCGTGCGGGGCCGGTTTTCTTTGGCCTCCAAATCGCGTATTGCCTTGGTGGCCTCATAGCCATTCCATTCTGGCATAGAAATATCCATCAAGACGATTTTGGGTGATAATAATTTCCATTTATCAAAGGCAAGCCGCCCATTAGAGACAATTTTATAGGACACACCCAGGTCTTCCATAATATATTGGATGAGCGTTTGGTTGATTTCATTGTCTTCTGCGATCAGGATATCTATTTCTGATTTGACATCCTTTTGTGTGATCTCTGTATCATCATATAAGGCGCTGAGTAAAAGATCCGCCTCATCTTCTATTTCAACCGATTGAGCCTCTGATGATTGAGCATCTGATAAAGCTTTTGAAATCGTGCGCTTAATGTCTTCATAACGCCCGGGTTTTGTCAGATAGCCACTGGTACCCATTTCATTCAAACGTTTTTTCAATCCATCATTATCTACAGAAGTGTAGAGAACGATTGGGATGTGTTTGTAATTCTCATGGGATTTAGCTATTTGGATAAAATCCTCGCCGGTCATTTCGGGCATTTGATAATCAACAATTATCAAATCGATACCGACATTTTTTTCATGGGCTTTTTCTAAGACTGTCAGCCCTAACTCTGCAGAATTAACGGACACACATTTGCAAATATCGCTCGTGAGCTGTGCTTTTAAAATCTCGTGATTAATCGTAATATCATCAATGATTAAAATATTTCCGCGCGGTTCTGGATAGTCTGCCTTTGGTGTTTCTTCAATAGTTTCGGCAATGCCAAGCTCAACAGTAACGGCGAATGTAGACCCTTTTCCAACTTGGCTTTCTGCCTGAATATCACCGTTCATGAGCTCGGCTAAGTTTTTGGCAATAGCCAGGCCCAAGCCTGTGCCTTCATATTCTCTTGTCATACTGCCGTCGACTTGACTGAATTTTTCAAAAATTTGAGACAATTTCTCGGGGTTAATCCCAATCCCCGTATCAGACACCTCTAGACTCAAACGAGCCGTCTCGCCCTGTACATCAGCGTGAGCGCTAATCACAACATAGCCTTCATGGGTAAATTTTAGCGCATTGCCAACAAGGTTGGTGACAATCTGCCGAATGCGTCCAACATCGCCAATATAAGTTTTTGGAATATGAGGGTCTATGCGCAAGAGAAGATCAACGCCCGTATCTGACGCCGCGGTTGAGAGCAGAGCCATCACATCTTCAAGACACTCCCGTAGCAAGAAGGGAGCCTCATCAAGTTCAACATGTCCAGCCTCAATTTTTGAAAAATCAAGAATATCATTAATTATCGTGAGCAGGGCCTGACCCGATCTATCAATTATTTTAATAAAGTTATGCTCACGCGGGCCCAAGTCGCAATTGGCTAACAATTGGGTCATGCCCATAATGCCGTTCATCGGCGTCCTAATCTCATGACTCATATTTGCCAGAAATTCAGTTTTGACCCTGTCCGCCTGCTCAGCGTCTAACTGGGCGCGTTTTAATTTTGTTATATCGCTAAAGGTCAGCACACGTCCATTATCGCGCCAAGGCCGTGAAGTCGACTTTATCCAATGGCCATTATCTAGGAGGATTTCATCCGAAAAAGACGTTTTTTCACGGATGTTTTTCTTGACCATAGTCTGGATTTTCTCGCGAGTTATTTTATCATTAATTCCCGCGCCTTTTCTCAATGAGAAAATGGTATTAAACAGGTCCTCACCACTTTTCCCTTTAAACGTATCTTTCTCATCGAGCCCAAGAATTCTTCTAAATCCTGTATTCTCAAATACGCAGATTTCGTCTCTTAGAATAATGAAGGCAGAATCCAGGGTATCAAGGGCGTCGGTCAATATGGCGTTGAGTTCCGCCATTTTAAAAATATCGTCCTCCCCGAGGAGTTCGGATATTAGTTTCTTTTCAGCCACAAGTATGTCCCCAACCAAAAGTCGATATTAGTTTATCGTCATTAGCTTGGCGTGATTTTTCGTTAAACCCCAAGCATGAAAAAAAAGCCCACATCCACTTCAATTTTGTCCTCTAAAATGCGATTTGGCATCTGTGTAAAGTTATTGATGTCCTGAAATATAAGCTCTTAGTTCCATAGACACCCCATTACATAAGCGACTTATATTGGGCGAAGTTTTGGACATAGAAAACTGTTTCAGACAATGTCTACGTCTTCAAATCTATATCAATAATTAATCGCTTTGGTAGGTTCACGCGGTGTTAGTTTTGCAAATATAAATCCGCCGATGCCGCCGGCGAGCATTTGTAAGATTAGGCCGAAATTATCGCGCGCGCCGGCGACGATGGGGATGCCAAAAAAGACTTTTTCCATTGACCACAGCATCGTGAACATGGCTATTGCGCCCGCGGCGGCGTAAACTATGGGGCGGCCAAATCTCGCGATTTTAAACACGCCCCAGGCCGCGGCAAAGGCGATGGCGAGGGCTAGAAAAATGAAAATGCCGTAAAGCGTTCCGAAATGGGTAAAGTCGTAAAAGCTCATGGATAGACGATCGCCCAAACTACTGTCTCCGCCAACCTTAGCTAAACTATTTATAACACGATTAGTGGAGATAACCGAGGCCACGAAAACTGTGGCGATCACAGAGATCAGTAAAATACCAAGCCGTTTAAATATCCAAATAAATGTTTTCATACGCCTTATTATGCGTACTGTTGGTAAGCGGTCAATGGAGCAGAAAATGCGCAATCTTACACTCGGAGCTTTAGCGATATCTTTATCGGCCTGCCTTGAGCCCCAGCCTGCGCCCGATATTTCCATAACGCCGATGTCTGCTTTTAATGTTGAGGTAATCGCTGAGGGGCTTAAACACCCGTGGTCGGTGGCGCAAAGCGGCAGCGATTATTATGTCAGCCAGCGCGCAGGGCAATTATACCGCCTCAGCGCGGCGGGCCGCCAGGAGATTAAAGGATTGCCAAATGATATTTACGTCGCAGGCCAAGGCGGGCTTTTCGATGTTCGCATAGACGGAGGTCAACTTTTTATCAGCTATGCTTATGGCACCGCCAAATCCAATGGCACGGCGCTAATATCGGCCAAAATTGCGGGTGATGAATTGGTGGAAACCAAAACGCTCTTTCGCGCGAACCCGCCTAAAGATACAAGTGCCCATTTTGGCGGACGTATTGCCCTTTTGCCGGAAGGGACTTTGGTCTTAACAACGGGTGACGGGTTTAAATACCGCGAAGCGGCGCAGGACGTGAAGAGTCATTTAGGCAAAACGCTCCGCCTAACGCGCGACGGGGGCGCTCCGAGTGATAACCCGAAATTAGGCGGGGTAGGCGAGGTTTATTCTTATGGGCACCGCAATGTCCAAGGTCTGGCTTATGATAAAGAGACGGGTCAATTATGGTCGCATGAGCACGGGCCGCGCGGGGGGGATGAGCTTAACCTGATTAGCGCGGGCGCCAATTATGGCTGGCCTATCGCGTCAAAGGGACTGGATTATAACGGGGCGAAAATTACGCCCCATGAAACATATAAGGGCATG
>CAZJRU010000170.1:0-3699 GCA_964548315.1 uncultured Hellea sp. | reverse complement strand
GTGGGGATGACGGATGAATATGACATTGGATTGTTCATGAAGCGTATCCGCGTTTTGCAGGAGTTATTTGGCGACGCGCATTATCATATGAACGGATATGCTAAAACTCACGCATTTTAGGAGAGTACGATGAAAAAAGTAAATGCTTCAGGACTTAAAGATCTTATTGGAACAGAAATTGGCGTCAGTGAATGGGCCGTCATGGACCAAGAGCGGATCAATGTTTTTGCTGATGTAACCGAGGACCATCAATTCATTCACATCAATGAAGAGGCGGCAAAACAAACGCCGTTTGGCGGAACAATCGCTCACGGGTTTTTGACGCTCTCTATGTTGTCAAAATTCTCAGAAGGATCAGGGCTCGTCATTGAAGGCATTCAGATGGGGATTAATTACGGCTTTGAAAAAGTGCGTTTTTTAGCGCCAGTGCCAAGCGGTTCAAAAATTCGCGGACGTTTCAGTCTCAAAGATGCAGTTGAGAAAAAACCAGGACAATTCCTGCTCACCTATGAAGTGACCGTGGATATTGAAGGACAAGAGAAGCCAGCCTTAATCGCAGATTGGCTCGCGATGCAGTTTACGGGCTAATATTACTGCGTCATTTTTGCTAGGGCTTCAACGTCGCCTCGCGCCATGGCTTCCTGAATGTGGCCAGCAAGCGGGGAGGCGACAAGCATCGCCCAATATGTTCCATAAGATGAATCGGGGTCGTAAATCATTGCGATGCCGAAATCCGTCACATCAGGTCTGAGTAAATTGACATTATGGTCGGGACTTTTTTTCCAAGCCTTAAAAACTTTCTCCCAGCTTTTCTGACCTGCAGCAACATTCTCTGCGGCAAGTGAAAAATAATAAGCTTGTCGTTGGATACGGTCACTATGGGAGGACCCATCAGAACCTGAATGGCTAGCATCGCCAAAGCTGGACATATCCTGGGCGTGGAGTTTTGAGGCAAGCGTAAGTTTACCGTTAAGGCGCACAGGTTTAAGGCCGTTCTCCGCGCGGTAGGAGTTAAAATCAACTAGCGCAGTTGCGATATCCCAAGGCTTTGGCGCAACGGCTGGAAAGGCCGGGTTTTCGCCTTTTCCATTATTAAGACGGCACAACATCTCTGGCCGAGAGGTGTCCATTTGCAGGATAATTGTCCCGCGGCAAATATCACCTTCCGCTTTGCAAATTTCCTGACATTGCTCAGGACTGGTCACGTTTTCGGTTCGGTAAGTTCCGTCATTGGCGTCGATTAAAAGAGAAGAGCTATAAGCTGGAATTGAAAGAAGCGCGCTAAGACTGGCCGCAAGCGCTATACAAGACAGACGTGTTTTACGTGAAATAATCATATTTACCTCCACACTATAACCAGTTTGTGTCGAATTTGGTTATAAATATCTTACGATTGAGGTTACAAATTCGAGAGGTAGATGAATGAATTTTCGCGTGAAAGGCGTGCTGCTTATAATTTTTCTACGATATTGCGGATAAATTCCGTGGCGTTCGCCGCGTTTTTAGGCAGGTCCTTTGCGGCAATTTCTTCGCCTAAGGTCATTTTGAAGGTCTTACCTTTTTTGTTCAGCAGTTCATGGAAAAGCGTGATGTCGCGCAGCTCGGCATTTAGTTTTGTGAAAAGATAATAGAGCAGGGAATTACGAGCTCTAATCCGCATGGGGATGACAGGGGCTTGATGTTTTTTGGCTAGCATCGCGGCTGAGGTTTCCCAAGGTTTTTCAACAAGGCCTGTCCATCCTAATTGCGCGAGGCGTCCACTAGGGAAAATGACAATGCACTTTTCTTGTTCAAAGGCTTGTTTGACATCCAGCAATGTCTGCTTTGTTTTTGACACGGAGCGCTTATCTTTGACCCATTCAACGGGGATGATGATATCCCCCGCATTGGGCATGACGCGCAGCGCATCGGCATTTGCAAGAAAGACATGATCGGGCCTTCTCTCTTTTATGGCCTGATATACCGCCATCCCGTCGGCCAAACCTGTGGGATGGTTTGCAATTAGAACGCAGCGGCCCTTTGCGGGTAAATGCTCAAGGTTTTGAACGGAAATGCGCGCGCCAATATGACGGGCTACCATATTGAAGGCGTTATGTCCGTTCATCGGTTTTATGGCGTCTACTAAAAAAACAGCCGCGTCATAAGCAAGAAGTCTGTACAAGAGCGGGCGCACAGCTTTGAAGAGACGCGGGCGGGCTATGAGTTTTGGCGCGCGTTCTGCAATTAATTCTTCCACAATATGCATATTTTTCTATTGACCAATCTCGCGAGCCTTGGCAAGCGCAAGCCCATGTCAAAACCTACTAATGTCTTATTTTTGTGTACTGGAAATTCCGCGAGGTCGATTTTGTCTGAAGCCTTGGTCAATGACTTAGGCAAAGGACGCTTCATGGGCTGGTCTGCGGGAAGTCATCCAAGCGGCCAACCTCATCCTGAAGGATTAGCGGAGCTGCGCAAACGAGGGCATCATACGGCTTTATACCGGTCTAAATCATGGGATGAGTTTACGTCTCTGGATGTTCATATGGATATAGTTGTGACAGTATGCGATAATGCAGCCAATGAAGTTTGCCCAGTCTTTCCAGGTCAACATATTACGGTGCATTGGCCGGCAGAAGACCCCGCCCATGTAGAGCCGCTGGAAGCGCGTCAAAAAGCATTTTCTGAAGTTTATGATTTATGCTGCGCCCGGATAGAAACCTTAGTCGGTTTTTCAGACGAAGAGTTGCGAGACAAAGCAAAGCTGCAAGCCATCTCTGACATTACTTAACCTAATATTTTAGGTTTATTTCAGGTATAAAAAAACCGCCCCGAAGGGCGGTTTAAAATTGCTTTGAAATGGATTTACTTCATCCACTCTTTGAGCTTTCGTCCAGCCCACTCGCGGCCACCAAGACCGAAGGCTAGTGCGCCGCCAACGCCGCCAGCAAAGGCTGCCGCCCCAAGGCCGTAGCTAAAGGCTGTATCAACAATGCCTTCACCAAGCTGCATAGTTTCAAGACCCATGAATGTAACGATAATCATCGTTGCGTATTTCACGATTTTTCCAGCAAGGTCGCCAGATGTCTGTGTCACGATTTTGGAGATGAAGTTAGCAATGAACAAACCAGCTCCAATGATCACCGCGCCAAGGACAACACGTCCGCCGACTTCGAGAAGTGTGTTAAAGACGCTTGTTAACTCAGGGATACCTAAAGCTTTCATCGCCGCTGTAAGGCCCATAAGAGCTATGCCGATAAAGCTAACATTTGCGATTACGTTAGACGGTACAAAGTTTGGCGCTGAACCATCGATGCTTGCAATAGAGGCAAGTGAGCTATCAACACCCAATGCAGGAAGTGTGTTCTTCGCAAGGTTTGATACGAAACGTCCGATAAAGACAAAGATAGCCAGAATGACTGCCGCGCCAATGATGCTTGGGATGTATCCAAGGATTGTATTGAGAAGTTCCGATACTGGGCCAGAGATACCTGGGATGTCCCAAATTCCGATGGCTGTAATACCAGCAAAAATCATCACGATGGCGCTTAAAAGACCGCCAAGGCTACGAGAGATACCTCGTGAGCTTGTGCCTTCTTCGGCACCAGCAAATCCAAATTTTGTTGCAAGGTTATCCACCTGAGCAACTTCAAGTGTGCTTGTTGCGGCTTCTTTAACAACTTTCGCAAGGCCTGTGCCGACTACAAGAACGATAGCACC
>CAZJRU010000169.1:0-3714 GCA_964548315.1 uncultured Hellea sp. | reverse complement strand
AATTAAAAATTACGATGATTATCAGAGCCCATTAATAATACTGTTAAGCAACATAAAGCTATTAATAGGTTTATCAAGGCAAGAAGGTAGTTAAAAAACCTCTTAAAGGGCGGAGATTGTATTTTTTTGGGCAATTTTCCATCAACAAATTGTGATTTTTTAGGTGTTACACTGTCTTTGTAACGCCCATAGGAATCAATTATTGCGCTAACTCCATTTGAGGCCGCGCGAATAACTGGCAGGCCTTCTTCTATCGCGCGAAATCTAGACATATTTGCATGCTGCATAGGACCAATGGAATCGCCATACCATGCGTCATTTGATTGGTTTAAAATCCATTCGGCGGACGGCTCATTTTTAGGGCGCGGGGTCAAACCCGAAAAAATAATCTCATAGCATATTTGAGGACTGACTTTGGGAAGACCTGGAAACGTCGCAAGCGTCTTTATTTTGGCGGCAGAAATTGACAATAAAGATGTTGAGATTACAGGGACGTTTCGGGCTTCCATCCACTTCCCTCCTGGAATAAACTCGCCAAAGGGTACAAGACGGCGCTTATCATTTAAGGCCGCTATAGACGGGACGCCGCGCGCAGAAAACCGGACCGCCACAGAACTATTATAATAATCATCGATTGTCGCCCCTGTACGCGGATCTGGCCTTTGTTCATGCCGCAAGGAATTTAACAGCCAGATCGGCGGGGTCACATCGACTTGAGAGAGCTCATATCCCATAGCTGACATCAAAGGTTCATTCTCTATGGCAAGACCTGTCACGGCCCCTTCTGGCCAGATTAAATGCGTTACATCCTCAATGCCCGGGGCAAGAGATTGCGTGATAAAGGCGTTAACAATGTTAACAGACGCCTGTGGATCTAGCTTATCTTTTTGCTCAAATCTTATATGCGCAATTCTGAGCTTTACATCTTCGACATATTCTACTTTGGCATTGGCGAGACGCAAATATCCAACAGTAAACACACCGCCAAACAGGACTAAAAAAGCGGCCAAATAAGCAAGTTTTTGACGCCTAAAAAGTCCGCCATATAGCAAGGCGCTTAAGACAAACACAAATGCGCTTAACCCGTAAATTCCGCCAATAGAGGCGAATTGCGAAACAGGGCCGCCTGCTTCAAAAATATAGCCCGGGAGGTTCCAGGGGAACCCACCAAAAAGATGTCCGCGCGTAAATTCGGCCAAAAAGAACAGGCTAAAGAATAAGGGCAACGCGATTATGCCTTGCGGACGAAGGCGCGCAAAAAGCCCGCCTGCTAGGCCCCAGAAAAACGCCAGCAGCGCTCCCAGAGCCAGTATCATCGGCGGCATAATGGGGATGAATTCAGGCCCGCGTGCAATAAAGGCTGAGCCTATCCAATAGGTCCCCGCTAGAAAATATCCTAGGGCGTGCCAAAAGGCGACCGAGACCCCCGCCTTAGTTGATCGTTCTTCTTCACCGGCTAAAATCAAACGGGCCAGTAAAAAGGCCAGAGAGACCATCATTAACGGCCAAATGTGAAAGGGAGCGAGGCCGAGAACAGCCACCGCGCCAAGCGCTAGCCCTGTAAATCGGCCGCGCCATCCCGTGATGCGAAGTAAGGCCGGCGGTACCCAACGAGGTTTTTGCATAATTATTCTGCGGCGGCGGCGGGCCTACCGACATCATTAATACGTAAACGTTTCACGCGGCGCGCATCTGCGTCCAAGACTTCAAATTCTATTCCATCAGGATGTAAGATTATTTCCCCGCGTTCAGGCACACGGCCAGCCAAGGTAAAGACGACCCCGCCAAGGGTATCCACGTCTTCTTCTTCATCATCTGTCGCAAAATCGCGGCCAATGGCGTCTTCAAAATCCTCAATGGTGATGCGGGCGTCTGCTTCCCAGACCGTCTTGCCGCCTTTATCCGTCACGATTTGTACAACGGGTTCTTGCTCATCATGTTCATCGTCAATTTCGCCGACAATTTCTTCGATTAGGTCTTCAATTGTCACAAGGCCGTCCGTGCCGCCATATTCGTCGACAACGATTGCCATATGAGTGCGCTTAACCTGCATGCGCTTGAGCAGGTCTTGCGCGAGCATAGAAGGGGGCACAAATAAGACAGGACGTTTGATATATTGAACGACTTTTTTATCCGGATAATTTTTTGCCTTTCGGCCCTTCGCTCCGAACATCAAATAAGGCATGACATCCTTGATGTGCACCATGCCCGTCGGCTCATCCAAGGTTTCTTTGTAAACGGGCAAACGCGAATGTCCGGCTTCTTTAAATGTATCGGTAAGCTCAGTTAGGGTCGCAATAGACTCCACGGCCACAATATCGGCGCGGGGGACCATAACGTCATCCACGCGCAAAAGGTGGAACCGCTCCGCGGCGTCGACCATTTCCTCTTTGGAGGCTTCGTTATCTTTGGATATCGCTTGTTGAGCCAGCGCGGAGGTCTTCTCGGTTTCATCTGTGAAAGACGCGCGGTTGAAAATTTTGCCAAAAAAGCCTGGCGAAGTGTGGTCGGTGCTCATGTTACTTATATTCAGTCGTGAATTTCATAGGGATTGTCAATATCCAAAGCGGCCAAAGCCTGTATTTCGAGACCCTCCATTTGGGCCGCGTCTTGATCTGTTTCGTGATCATAGCCTTGTAAGTGTAAGAAACCATGAATGATAAGATGGGCCGTATGGTCCTGCACAGAGATCAGTTTTTGCTTGGCTTCTGTTTCCACTGTTTCAAGCGCGATAACAACGTCGCCTAACATCGCGGCGGGGCCTGAGACTGGACCCGCGGCCGGAAATGAGAGCACATTAGTCGGTTTGTCTTTTTCGCGGTAGTTATGGTTTAGCGCCTGAATTTGGGCATCGGAGACAAAGGCTAGACTTAACTCTCCTAATTTGGGGTCAGATAAAGTCGCCAGCGCCTGCTCCACCGCCAAGGCAGATAAATGCTCAAGATTAGGCAAGGCCGCGCGCCAAGGCTCATGAGGGATGGCGACATCAATCTCAATGGGCAGATCAGGCAAAGGAGGGGAAGACATGGATTATTCCCGCGCATCCTTGTCATAGGCATTGACAATTTTACCCACCAAAGGATGGCGCACAACATCTGAGGCCTCAAAAACAATCTGGTCGATACCTTTTATGCCTTTTAAAATTTTAAGCGCGTGGGCAAGACCTGAGGTGACGCCTTGAGGCAAATCTGATTGGCTTGGGTCGCCCGTGACGGCGTATTTCGCCCGCTCACCAAGGCGGGTTAAAACCATTTTCATTTGCGGTATGGTCGCGTTTTGAGCTTCGTCAATCACGACAAAAGCGTCAGATAATGTCCGCCCCCGCATAAAGGCCAATGGCGCAACCTCAATATCGCCCGAGGCTTTTCTGCGGTCAACTTCATCTCGGCCGAGCACCATATGAAGCGCGTCCCATATGGGCTGCATATAGGGGTCAACTTTTTCATTCAAATCGCCCGGTAAAAACCCGAGCCGTTCCCCCGCCTCAACTGCCGGACGGCAGGCAATGAAGCGCGCGATTTCACCGCGCGCCAATAATGACGCGCCATAAGCCGTCGCGAGAAATGTTTTCCCCGTCCCCGCAGGCCCCACACCAAAACAAATCGTTTCATCGCGAAGGGAGTGAATGAACTTTTCTTGGCGCGGCGTTTTAGGCACAATAGGCGAGCGGCGCGGAAAAGGAATAATCGCGTCAACGGCGGCGGCTTTCACCTT
>CAZJRU010000168.1:0-3736 GCA_964548315.1 uncultured Hellea sp. | reverse complement strand
GGTGCCTTTTGGAGGGCACTTAACCTTGATATAAAAGCCGCTTGCTTGAAGTGTCACTCAGGCTCCAGACCTCTCTGAACGATTGGATGCTTACATCTCTTTACTGTGAGTCTTATAGCGTGAAGCCTAACCCACCCGCTTAAATCCAATTGTCAATTACATCCTTGGTGACAAGATTGCGGCTGGCCTTTGGAACAATGTGAATAGCCACACTATACCAGAACTTGGTATTATTTTAAGCCAAACCCATAAAGTTTTAAACTTATTGAAGCTTCGAGGAAGCTCTCTCTTCCTAATTCCGCAATAAAAGAATTCCAACGCAACACGTCATGTTTGAAGCCGGACAAGCGCGCAAAAAAAAAGCGGCTCAAAGAGCCGCTTTATAATTTAAATGACCTAAGCCTTACAATTTGACGTTAAGACCGAAGAAGATGAAACGACCAGTATCATAAACACCTGGGAAGGTATTGTTGTTACCGTTAATTCCAGGGCCAGATGAAACCGAGATAGGGAAATTACGTTCGAACAGGTTATTTACACCCGCACGGGCTGTAATACCATCCAAAAACTCCCAATTACCTGACAGGTCGATGTAGTTAGCGGCAGAAAGTGAACCTTCGATTTCACTATCTGGGTCTCCTTCGTTATCAACACCGCCAAAATGCCGCCATGTGATGTTGGTTTGTAAACCTTCAACGGGCGTATCCCATGTTGCGATGGCACGGTGACGATAATCAGCAGTAGGCTGTCCACACTGTCCAACAAACTGGCCTTCACATTCGATCGTTTCAGCACCAAGGAACGGCGTGAAATCTGATGAGAAAAGGAATGTTGAAGCATATTGCACCGCAAAACCACCCCATTTATCAAGCTCGAAGCCATAATTAGCTTGAAGGTCAATACCGCTTGTTTCGATTGAGGCTGCATTCAGATTTGTTAACTGGAAACCAGTCGTTGGACCACTTGGGTTCAGAGACCCAGCGCCATCACGCGTGATTAAGCTACAGAAAACATCTTCGCCAGTTTCCAAACATTCATCAAGAATAGTTTGAGCTCCTAAGCCAGCAACAATCGCGTCATCAATAGAGATATCGAAATAGTCAACCGATGCTGTAAAGCCATCAATAAAGCTTGGCGTAAAGACAGCGCCGACAGTGAAAGTATCAGAGCTTTCCGGTGTTAGGTTTGGATTACCACCAAAAAGACCTTGTGTCTGACCAGAGATAATATCTGGAACACTTCCAAACTGAGCTGCTGTTACACCAGTGTTGGCACAAGCTGCAGCGGTAGCGGTTGGAGTTGCCGTCGAACAAGGGTCGAAAATTGTATCCCCAGCAGGCGTTTGCCCTGCGACACTGAGCTCAGGAAGTCCTGTAGACTGACCTGTGAAAAGCTCAACGATGTTAGGAGCCCTAACCGCACGCTGGTATTGACCACGGATTGAAACATCACTTGTCGGGGCCCATGTAAGCTGCGCGCCATAAGTGTTTGTTGTAAAGTCGTTCGTGACGCCATTACCACTAACACCGTAATCAGACCAACGATATTGACCGTTAAAGACGAGTTCTTCAACAAATGGAGCCCCCGTAATAAGTGGAATTTCAAGCTCGCCGAACAGTTCAAATACATCCAAATCACCCGACACCGGAAGCGTTGGACCACCAACACCTGTAAAGCCGCCATCAGCACGTTGACTAATTTGATCTGGTGTCGCGTCCAGGCCGTCTTCACGGTACTCAAAACCAACAAGCAAACCAACGCCTGAGTCTGCGGCATAAGGAGAAGAAATACCATAATTCGATAGATCGTTCTGCACGGTTCCGCCAATTACAAGCTGTTCAGTTTCACCTACCGTAATTCCAACACCCTGAATAAAGTCAAGAGCCTCTTGAGTAACAAGACTTTCGCCATTAGGACCGCGCTGGAAAATATTGTAAGGAACACAGCCATTTGACTGGTCAAAACAAACAGCATTGCCGTTGGCGTCTAATACAACGTCAATCGCCTGCTCAAGATTGTCAATCTGGAAGTCATTCGTAGATGTGTCTTCATCTTTCGTTTTGGAATACTGACCAAAGACTTCATAATCCCATGTTTCCGCAAGCGTACCACGTAGGCCACCTACAAAACGAAACGCTTGGTTTTCAAGACGTGAATTACGCGATCCGCCTTCAACGTTACGGTGAGTGAATGTCAGACCGTCTACAAGTGCGCGAGATCCATCTGGGTTGAGACCTGTCGCAATTTGCTCAGGTGTACATAAAAGCACGGCTTGAGCGATTGAGCGGCCGTCTTCTGTCACTGGATCCTGAAATAACGGGTTATCACAGTTACTGGTGCGCTGGAAGAAACCAAATGAAGCCGATGGCGCGATTTGCGCATCAGATGTATTCTCTGTAAAGCCGAAATCTGCAAAGAGTTCTTGTCCATCAAAGATTTCATAAGTCGCTTTGGTATAAATCTGGAAACGCTCAGCAGGGCGTTGGAAGAAGTTTGACGCACCAAAGTTGAATGTTTCGGCAGGACCGCCAGCAAATGGTGTGAATGTACCATCTTCCTGCTGGAAGAAGTCAGTTGCGCCAAAATCAGCAATGTTGTTAAAACGGCGGAAGTTTGATGAACCAACACAGCCAAACCCATTAGTAGAACCGGGGCCAATTGTACAAGCTGAACCTACGCGGTCAGCACCAACGATTTCATTGCGGTTTTGATAAGAGGCAAAACCTACAACGTTACCACGACCATTATCCAGGTTCGCACCAAGGGTTACGGATGCTGTGATTTCTTCGCCATCTGTTACGCCGCCTGGAACAGGTTGTTCATTTGCGACGAGGACTTCCTCAATAAGTGAGCGATTATTATCACTCTGAGCAAAACCATATTGTACATCAAGCTCAGCGCCTTCAAAGTCATCTTTTAGGATAAAGTTAACAACACCAGAAACAGCGTCAGAACCGTAAACAGCGGATGAACCGCCTGTTAGGACTTCAACGCGCTCAACGAGGTTCGTTGGAACAAGGTCAATATTGACCGCGATAGAAGCAGAGTCGCCATAAGGAAGGCGGCGCCCATCAATTAAGCTCAATGTACGCTGCGCGCCAAGTCCGCGTAGATCGAGTTGAGCTGTACCACTGGCACCGTTAGATTGCTCGGATGTTTGAGCGGCCGAAATTTGCGGAAGCGAATTGGTCAAGTCTTCGATATTGACGATACCACGCGCGGAAATTTCTTCATTTGAGATAGACAAAACCGGCTGCGGCGCTGTCAAATTTGGGTTTACGTTTAGACGTGACCCTGTAACGATGATTTCATCGTCAAAATCTTGTGCATATGCACTTGGCGCAGCAAAACCGCCTACAGTTATTGCGGACAACAATGTTGTCATCAGCATTTGCTTCTTTGAGAGTGTTTTCACTAAAAATCCCCTTCGAACTGAATTTCATGAATTTATGTAATGCCATTTGGCTTTTTGTACCCCGAAAACGAGATACGCTACCTCATCACTTAGCGAACACGTTCATGTGACTCAAGTCAGAAAATCGAATTTTGAGGCAACAAGATGAAATAATCTTAATCTGTTGCAAAAATACACACCTAGCGGTGAAATTTTAGTCCCTAAAGAACAATTTAGAACTATTGCAATTACTGAGAGAGTCAAAATGACTTAAAATTACGAGCTGAATTCCTCACGATAATTTCACAAAACGGGACTAGACGGAATAGAACGGCTTGGACT
>CAZJRU010000167.1:0-3747 GCA_964548315.1 uncultured Hellea sp. | reverse complement strand
TAGTGGTGGAGCCGCCTATATAACGCGAGGACGAAACAATTGAAAGAAACGATTTCTGAGGACGGGCTTTCTCTCTGTTTTGTAACTTAATAAAACTTGGCCATGGGTAAGCTAAGCTGTTAGATAGTCTGGATGAAAATGGAGCAAGAGCCATCTTTAGATTGCGGGTTTTCCTTATTGGAGATGCTTTTCGCGCTTGTTATTATGTCGATTTCCTCTCTCGTGCTATTTCAGAGTACAAGCGCGATGCTTCAACTTTCGGGCCGGGCCGTAAGTGCAGGAGAACGCACGCTAAACACAGGGCTCGACCGACAACTATTAAATAGTTTAGCCGATGGACTCTTGCCTGAATGGCCAGGTGCAGCGGACGGTGAATTCACAGGGTCAGCCCATGTATTTAGCGGGCAAAGTACTGGTGTGACAGAGAGCGGCGTGGCGAGGTTGGTTCGGTTCTCCGTCTCGCTCGAATCTAATCAAAATGGTGAGATGGAGCTTCTATACCGGAGCGAGATAAGTACAAAAGATATAAAACCATGGGTTCTGATGAGAGGACTACCTATAAAAAGCCATTGGCTCTATATGGGAGTTGATCATAAATTTTATAAAAAATGGCCTCCGGAAACGCCGCCAAGTCGCGGATATTTTAATGATGATCTGCTTCTCTCCGCATCTAAGCTTCCCGAAGCAATAAAACTTGTGGATGCAGAAGGCAGCATGCTTTGGATAGGAGCTGTTCAACGGGCGAAAACTTTGCCAGAACGGCTTAATTTGGTGAATAGGCCATGACACAGGCCAGCCCTCAAATACGGCGGCATAATACAAGTGGTTTTGTTCTGCCCTATGTGTTGTTTGTGATAGTGATTTTGTCGATCGCCGGGATTATTGCTGCTCAAAGATTATCGAGCGTAACAGCAGTCGTTGATGAACTACAAAACAAAATACGTTCAGAAAAAATTTTACAAAGTGCAGAAGCTGCTGCGACCTATTCATTACTAACAGGCAATCCAGGCAGCCAAGGTTATGATCTATCTCCGCAAAGTCCGATTGCTTGGGAGTTTGGAACTCTCTCCGCCGATGGCCTAACCCCACTTGGCGACAATGATAAAGAAAATATACCCGAAGATATGTGGTTAGCAACTGGCAGCGCGAGGAGTTATGCTCTGCTGTCGGCAGTTTCGCAAACGAACAACTTTGCCTCAAGCTTGACGCCTGTTGATGCCGTTATTAGTCTACAAGACGCGGCAGGACTTGTCTCTCTTAATCAGCAAAGTTCAAGATTGTTAATCAATGCATTGCAATACGCCGGAGCGTCTGAGACAGAGGCCGACAAACTTGCTCAGTTGCTCTGGGATTATATTGATTTTGACTCGTCCAAACGACCAGAAGGCGCTGAGAGTCAAGACTACAGGCGTTTAAAAAAAACTCAACCCAGTAACTCCCCTATCAGGACCTTCGAAGAATTAGGCGCGCTGGTTTATTGGGACGAAATGCTCAATGAGATTGATTTGCTAAAGCTCAAGGAATTCACGACGGTTGTTCCGACACCTGGGTTTCGCAAAAGTTTTGCTACTGAAACTCAAAGCATTTTGTTAGATTTAGATAGCGAAAGCTTTATTGAGAGCCGTAGGCTTAGTTTTGAAAATCAGCTAGAGATTAATAATTCCAAAACTTCTGGCACTGCCCGTATCAGGATTTGGGCGCGAAGACATGATGGCCAATTTGACAAGCGTGTAATTGATATTGAACGTAAATTAAAATCGGCCGGTGCACCTTATAGGAGGCATTGGGTTTATGATTCTACTGTGCTACGGAGTGATCTTGAAAAAAGTGTAACCCGTTCAGATTCCGGAGATGGAACTTTAAAACTAGATGGACTTAAACATGTTGTTCACACCGCGGCTTCTGCTCCTTAACGAGGAAAAGACGACCACAATTAGAAACTCGGCTTTATTAGGCCAGACCATTTATTTGGTGCCGCGAAGAGATTGCTCATTTCGGCGTATGCGTCTTGCGGGAACGGGGCGTCAGGCAAAAGCGGCTGCGCATCTAAAGTCCCGCAGCGAAAGTTTGGCCGATGAAAATGGTTCATGCATTATTATGGATAAGTCTGTTGGTGATGCGGAAGATGTTTCCGAACAAAATGCGCCTACGGCCAGTATTTGGAATTTTCCAATATCGTCAAAATATAGCGGTCGCTACCTGCCTGAGACATTAGCGCAAGTCGCGCTAGATAATGGCGCGCGCATTGTTCATGGAACTTCAGGGTATGAGGGACAAATCTGGAAAAACAACAATCTCGTCGCAAGTCGCTGGTGGGGCCGCCAACCCACTGATTTTGATTGGGACCGCTTTTTGCGCGCGTCACAGGCGTCCTCCGTCCTACATGACATGTCTCGTCCCGCAACGACTGATGCCGTCTGGCGTGAAGATTTGCCGATTTTTGATATCGACGCCGAACGAGCTGCAAAAATTGCTTCCCCGTTTAATGTAGCGGCACTTATCACAGTAGCGTTGTTTAGTGCTATGTTTTATATTTCAGGACAATATTTACGTGAGAGTCTTGCTTTAAACAAAGTTAAAGAACAGGCGATGTTAATTCGCGAGGACACGGAACAAATTCAAACTGACCGCCGGCGCGCCCTAGCGAATATGAATTATGTTCGTAAATATAGACGGCTTGGTGATAATGGCCTGCTAATTCGCAGCCTTGGTGCTGTGGCGGGCGTTATCGGAACTACAGATCTAGGCATTGCACAAATGAATTTACGTGATGATAGACTCGAACTTCGACTGCGAGGTAGAGATGAAGTGTCTGTCCCTGACGTCGTCACAGCGCTGGAGCGCGCGCCGATTTTGTCCGGTGTAAGTATTTCGATTGAAGGTACTGGTGCCATTGTCATTAAAGCCGATGTGTCCATACAAAAAGTCGCGGATCAATCTTCAACGGCTTCCTCCAACTCTGTTGAGGAGCAAGGCGTTCAATGAAGCTAAATTCAAAAAACTTAGAAATGAGCGCTCTTGCCGGCTATGGATTGTGTTTTATTTTGTTAATTGCAGGTGGACTGGGCGTTGAAAAATTTGCGGCTATGGAATCTCAGCAAGAACGCCAAGTAATTGCAGCGCAAAGCGAACTTGCGACGCTGGCATCAATAAAAGATACAAGTCATTGGACAGAGCGCTTTTTAGAGAGCAAAGCGGCTCGGGAGCAGATGCAGGCCGAACTCTGGCATGGCGTTACAAGCGGAGTCATTGCAGCAGAAATACAACAGGCGCTTCTTAGCCTTGCTAGGCAGCATAAATTTGAGAGTATTCAAGTACGGGTTGACCCTGACCCCATTGAAATTGACGGTGTACAGGTTTTAAGTTTTGAATTTCAAGGCCGCTCACCTAGCTCCAAAGTACTTGCTGATTATTTCGCAGGTCTGGCGACAAATTCTAAAATAATCTTGGTCGACGAAGCGTCCTTTTCACAAAACCTGGATAGCCTTCGCCCGCCTGTTTTTACGATGGCTGGTATTGTTCCCGTGCAGATTGCCCAAGGAGCTAGCCCAAAATGAAGAGGTTGATCCTGCCAATCTGCTTATTATTTGTTGCCGCAACAGCTGTTGGTTGGGTACAGGCAGGCACTAGCGCGGGCGCGAGGCCAGCAAAAACTGATAATTGGAGCACTTTAAAAGCAGACCGCCTAAGTAAGATTGAGTACATACAACTTGCGGAAAAGCTCAAACAAAGCGGGTTTTTGCCGCT
>CAZJRU010000166.1:0-3795 GCA_964548315.1 uncultured Hellea sp. | reverse complement strand
AAATGCATCACTTTTTCAGAAACTTATGATGGTACGCCCGCACGGACTTGAACCGTGGACATCCTCATTAAAAGTGAGGCGCTCTACCAACTGAGCTACGGGCGCACATAAGCATCCTTCGAAAAGGTGCGTGGTATCTAGGGCTGACACCTCACACCGTCAACCCTAAAATCATCTCTGAGTGTATAATTTTACCTGGCCCAGTTTGTCCGAAAAGTCTTCAGAAAGGCATCAAATTCTCCCGCGGCAATCGCGGCGCGCATTCGGGCCATTAAATCTTGAAAATAAGCGATATTATGCCAGCTTAACACCATCGCGCCCAAAAGTTCGCCAGACCTGATTAAATGATGGATATAAGCCTTACTATAATCTTGACTGGCTGGGCAATCAATCGATGCATCCAAGCATGTTTCGTCTTCGGCATATTGCGCCTTTTTGATATTGTATGGTCCTTGATCAGTCCAAACTTGCCCGTGACGACCAGACCGCGTGGGTATCACGCAATCAAACATATCCACGCCCCGCGCGACGGCTTCGACCAGATCAATCGGTTTTCCCACGCCCATAAGGTACCTCGGGCGGTCCTCGGGCAAATGCGGCACGGTGACCTCTAATGTTTCGCACATCGCTTGATGACCTTCACCCACAGCAAGTCCGCCAATCGCAAAGCCGCCATAGCCCCCCGCCGTGTCTTCTCTGACGCTCGCCTGCGCGCTCATCCGTCTTAGGTCTTCAAAGGTTGACCCCTGAACAATAGCGAAAAGCGTTTGATCTTCGCGCTCACCAAAGGCGGCCAAGGAGCGTTTACCCCAGCGCAAAGATAGCTCCATTGATTTAGCCGCCGCGTCATAGGGGGACGGAAATTCGGTACACTCATCAAGCTGCATCGAAATATCCGCGCCGAGTAAATCCGCCTGAATTTCAATTGAACGTTCAGGCGAGAGCATATGCTTTGACCCATCATGATGGCTTTGAAATTCAACACCTTCTTCGCTCATTTTCCGCAATTTAGAGAGCGACCAAACCTGGAACCCGCCAGAATCGGTAAGAATAGGACCGCTCCACCCGCCAAATTTATGCAGCCCGCCCAACCTCTTCACCCGCTCTGCCCCAGGACGAAGCATAAGATGATAGGTATTACCGAGGATAATGTCAGACCCCGCCTGCGCGACTTGGTCCATGTAAAGACCCTTCACCGTTCCCGCCGTACCAACAGGCATAAAGGCGGGGGTGCGAATATTTCCGCGCGCTGTTTTTAAAACGCCCGTTCGGGCCTTGCCGTCTCGGGCAGAAATTTCAAAAGGGAACTTGGCCATCTATCACGATCTTAAATTTTCGTCGCCCATAGCAGACTGGAATCCCCATAGCTATAAAAACGATAGCCATTTGCTATCGCGTGAGCATAGGCAGACTGCATAGTATCCAATCCCGCCAAGGCGCTCACCAACATAAAGAGCGTAGATTTAGGCAAATGAAAATTTGTGACCAGGCCGTCGACGATATGGAAGCTTGAGCCGGGCGTGATAAATATCTGCGTATCATCCACCAACCGGGTCACGCGGCCATCCTCGGCGGCAGATTCAAGAGCGCGTAACGCCGTTGTCCCGACCGCCACAATACGCTGTCCATTTTCTTTTGCCGTGTTGATGCGGCGCGCAGTCTCTTCTGAGATCGAATACCACTCGCTATGCATATGATGATCATCGGTATTATCTGACTTTACAGGTAAAAAAGTCCCTGCCCCAACATGAAGAGTCAGACGCTCAATCTGGACGCCTTTTGCGCTAAGCGCATTAAAGACCTCCGGCGTAAAATGAAGTCCCGCTGTTGGCGCGGCGACAGAACCTTTTTGCTGGGCGTAAACCGTCTGATAATCCACATTGTCCTGGAGGTCCGTTTCGCGTTTTCGCGCGATATAAGGCGGTAGCGGCGGCTGCCCTGTCTCTTCAATCGCCGCAGATAACGCCTCACCGTCAAGATTAAAACGCAACCCAACATCGCCGCCAGACTGTTTATCAAAAACCTGCGCTGAAAGCCGTTCTGAGAAATGAACTATATCACCATCTCGGAGCCGTTTCGCGGGCCGCGCAAAGGCCCGCCATTCATTTTCAGATGTCTGCGTGTGCAGATTTATATCAAGGGTGACGTCGTCGCCCCCGCCATGAGCTCTAGCGGGCCGAATGGCGGTGAGCGCCGCGCGCAAAACCTTGGTCTCATTAAGGACAAGCACGTCGCCTTCGCGAAGTAGCGAAGGTAAATCCGTAAAGATATGATCTGTAAAATCACCGCTGGCCGCCACTTGTAAAAGCCGCGCAGAATCACGCGGGCGGGCGGGCCGCAAGGCTATATTCGCCTCAGGGAGGTCAAAATCAAAGGCGCTGACTTTCATGAGGCAACGCCTTCGAAAAAATTATTAAGCGATAACCGCTTTCACGATTTTACCCGGATAACGTGGCGGCTCACCTTTTGGAAGCGCGTGAACAAGCTCCATGCCGCTCTCCACTTCTCCCCAAACGGTATATTGGCCGTCAAGGAAACCTGCGTCATCAAGACAGATGAAAAACTGGCTCGAGGCTGAGTTTGGGTTAGATGAGCGCGCCATAGAGCAAACGCCCTCAATATGGGGATGCTTGTTAAATTCCGCTGGGATTTGCTCTTTCGCGCCGCCCATGCCTGTTCCGTTCGGACAACCGCCTTGTGCCATAAAGCCATCGATAACGCGGTGAAATGTCAACCCGTCATAAAAGCCTTCCTTCACAAGCCGAGAAATTTGCTCGACATGCTTTGGTGCAAGATCAGGCCGCAACAATATTGTCACATCACCTGCTTTGCCATCATTAGCATCAAGGCTTAAAATTAGTTTTTCAGACATTTCGATTATATCCCTTTCTAGGATTATTTTACGCGGTGAGGCACCCGGATATCACATATATCAGGATAGCTGCCATCGGCTTTCTTTTGTGTTTTGAGATAATTTTTAAAGGCTGCGCTACCAGGTTTTAAAACCTGTACATTCACGCGCTCTGCTTGGGGTACATCTGCAGCGACCTGAACCTTTTTCATAACATCAGGTACAAATTCAGGATTTTCCCCTTTTGACCCAACTTTGATTTTAGTTAAATGTTCATGTCCGAAAACCGTATTACCCCAAATCGAATATTGGGTGTCTAAATGAGGCGACGTATCGCGCATTAGGAAAAACTGTGAATTTGCGGAATTCGGGTCAGTTGCGCGGGCCATCGATGTGACGCCTTTACAATGCAGACCAAAGGCCGCCACTTTTCCGTCCTTTGTTAAAATACCTTGAGAGGTGGGCTGTGTCGCTATCGGAAGCGCTTTGTAGAAGCCCACACCAATATCGCCTTGGCCAGAAGGGCGCGCGCCTACCAAGGTGACCGGCATGTCACTCCCGCGGCGGAAGGTAAACTCAGCCGTGATATCTGGAAGATCGGAATCGCCCGTTCCGTCACCCTTAGGGTCACCCGTTTGGTTCATGAACCCTTCGATTACGCGGTGAAAGGAAATATAGTCGTAGAATCCTTCCCGGGTTAAGGTTTTGATACGCTCAACATGAATTGGCGCGATTTCTGGATAGAGTTCCAAAATCACACGGCCATATTCAAGATCGACATATAATGTGTTCTCGGGATCAAGATCACGCCAAGCTTCATCTGGCGCTTGAAAACCGGTTGAAATTGGCAGCGTTGCTGTAGCTGTTTGTAGCACCTCTTGAGGCGCAGACTGTTCTTCTGCGGCGCAAGCAGGCGCTGCCAGCATTGCAGTGGTCAAAAGCGT
>CAZJRU010000165.1:0-3818 GCA_964548315.1 uncultured Hellea sp. | reverse complement strand
GCGAATGACCAAAGCTCTTGCGCGGCATAAAAATTGGCTGCGACAACGCCAACAACAGGGAGAATAAAAGCCAATTTTGTTGGCGCAGGGTCTGACATAGTTACCCACTCCCACATCATTCTGCCGCCCAATAAAGATACTAATAAAACCCAAGCCCATCCTCCAAAATAAAGAGGCAACATACAAATAGCTGCAAATAAGAGAGCTGTGATTGCTCGTGTGCCCACGTTTTTCCAGATAGGTTTTTTACCGGGCGTTTCTGGCATTTCTGCCCTAAGCCACTTCAGAAGCGTTCAAGTTTCCAAAGCGGCGTTCCCGCGTTTGAAATTCGGAAATAGCCGCAACAAGGTCGGATTTAGAAAAGTCAGGCCACAAGACATCGAGAAAAACGAATTCCGCATAAGCGGCTTGCCAAAGTAAAAAATTACTAATTCTTTTTTCGCCGCTCGTCCGTATTACTAAGTCGGGCTCAGGAACTTCTACTGTATCTAAATAGGGAGTCAGCTCGGCTTCAGACATAGTGGACAAATCCTCACCTGCATCCACCGCTTTCGAAAACGCACGCCTAATTTCGTCTCTTCCGCCATAGTTAAAGGCAATATTCAAATGAAACTCAGAATTATTTTGCGTTCGAGTTTCCACGCGATTTATTAATTCTAAAAGATCGGCCTTAAGCCCCTGTCGTGACCCCAAAATACGGATACGAACATTGTTCTCATCTAGGCTATCGAGGTCGTCATTCACATATTGTTTTAGTAACGCAAATAGGGCTGCGATTTCTGCTTTTGGGCGCGTCCAATTCTCCGTCGAAAAGCTATACAATGTGAGATACTTCACCCCAATATCGGCAGCATCTTCAACAATACGCCGAACCGTCTTAACACCCGCTTGATGTCCAAACACACGAGGCCTATGGCGGGCTTGTGCCCAGCGTCCATTACCATCCATAATTATTGCAATATGGAATGGAAAATCCGCCTGATATAGAGAATCACCTGCCAAATTTAAACCTGCATGATTTCCGCAGATTTGGTTTCAAGAGCCGTATCAATCGTCTTAATCACATCATCGGTTGCTTTCTGAACGTCAGTCTCATGGGCTTTTTGTTCATCTTCACTCATATCGCCCGATTTCTCCATTTTTTTGAGTGTTTCCATAGCATCTCGCCTTACATTACGAACTGCAATTTTTGCGCTCTCAGCATATTGGCTGGCTACTTTTGCGAGATCACGTCGACGTTCTTCGGTTAATGGTGGCATCGGAATACGTAGTGTCTGACCGTCCATAACAGGATTAATGCCTAGGCTGGACGTTCTCAAGGCCTTGTCCACGGCAGCCACTTGTGTCTTATCCCAAACACTCACCATCAACATGCGCGATTCAGGAACGCTCACTGAGCCTACTTGATTGAGAGGAACCTCGGAACCATAAGCAGTCACGGTAATGTTATCCAACAACGCTGCATTGGCACGACCTGTTCGCAAACCAGAAAATTCAGTTTTTAAAGATGCGATAGCGCCGTCCATACGCTTTCGATAATCTTTTAAATTAAACTCTTCTGCCATAACCTACTCCTTCACCTCTAAGAGGTCCCAATATTGTCCTTATTTGGTTTTAATTGTGGTACACGTACCTTTACCTGACATGACCTTATCAAACCCGCCCTTTTCATGTAATGAAAATACGATAATTGGAATATCGTTTTCCCGCATTAATGTAACCGCTGCCGCGTCCATAACCTTCAAGTCATCCGTCAAAACTTTATGGTAGCTGAGCGTTTCAAAGCGCTTAGCATCTGGGTTTTTCTTTGGGTCGCTATCATAGACACCGTCTACTTGGGTTCCTTTTAATAAGGCGTCGCAGTCCATTTCTGCCGCACGTAGCGCCGCCGCTGTATCCGTTGTGAAATATGGGTTACCCGTCCCGCCAGCAAAAATAACAACCCGCCCCTTTTCCATATGCCGGACAGCTTTTCTACGAATGTAAGGTTCGCATACCGTATGCATCGGTATTGCAGATTGAACCCGTGTATCCACGCCAACTTTCTCAAGCGCGCTTTGCATCGCGAGCGCGTTCATAATTGTTCCTAACATCCCCATATAGTCTGCGGTAGACCGTTCTATACCCCCAGCCGCGGCGGACAAGCCTCGGAAAATATTTCCAGCACCAATTACAAGCGCTATATGTAAACCTTTATCGTGAGCGTCTTTAACTTCACCCGCAATACGCGCGGTCATGTTTGTATCGATTCCGTAAGGCTTATCGCCCATAAGCGCTTCACCCGAAATTTTGAGTAAAACCCGTTTGAATTTATAACCTTGGCTCAAAGAAAATCCCCTGACGTGACTCGCACCTCAGAGGATAATACTTATTCACATCGTTCGCGCCAGTGTTTAGGCGCTATAAGGTGAATTTATTTTTACTAAGACCCGGCAACTGCAGCGGCAACTTCTGCGGCAAAATCTTCTTCTTTTTTCTCAATGCCTTCACCGAGACCCATGCGGACATAGCCCGTCATTTTGACTTCAGTTCCAAGGGCCGCTGCTTCATCTTCAATAACTTTCGATACGGACCGTTCTCCGTCCATAACAAAAATTTGGGTCATCAAAACGGACTCTTTGAAAAACTTGGTCATACGTCCTTCAACCATCTTATCGACAATGGCTTCTGGCTTGCCAGACTCGAGGGCTTCTGCCTTAAGCATATCACGCTCTTTCTGAACTATAGTTGGATCAAGATCATCAACACCAAGCGCTAATGGGCTTGTGGCGGCAACATGCATCGCAATCTTTTTAGCTAAGTCTTCTAGCTTTGCTTTATCGCCGGAGCTTTCAAGGGCAACAAGTACGCCAATTTTACCCATACCTTCAGTAACAGAATTATGAATATAGCCAGCAACAACGCCGTCAGAAACTGTCAGCTTGGCCATACGGCGGAAATTCATATTCTCACCAATTTTACCAACGAGCTTTTTCAAGAACTCTGTGACGCTGTCTCCTGATGCCGTCGCGGCAGCAGCTAACTCTTCGCTATTATTTACGCCAAGGCCAAGCGTTGCGATTTCAGCAACAGCGGCTTGGAAACCATCATTGCGAGCAACAAAATCTGTTTCTGAATTAACTTCAACCAAGGCGCCTGCATTCGGCGCTAGAGCAACAGCGACTAGACCTTCCGCTGCAATACGGCCCGCTTTTTTATCAGCTTTTGCAATCCCTTTTGTGCGCAGCCAATCAACGGCGGCTTCTAGATCTCCGCCTGTTTCATTCAAAGCTTTTTTGCAATCCATCATTCCTGCTGATGTCTTGTCACGTAATTCTTTCACTAGTGCGGCTGTAATCTGAGCCATAATACTCTCCTCAGAGCAAAAATTGTAAATATTGACCCCCAAATAGGGGGCCGGAATTGAAATTTAAAGGGTTTCAGGCTTTAGAATTCGCCTAACTTCCCCTCATTCTTCGCGAGAAGATAATAAAATGTCACGCGGTTTTTCATACGCGTGGGCTTCATCGTGACACAAACAGCTTTGACTTTTTCCATAGCCTCCGCTTTGTCTTCAATGCCCATTTTTTTCTTCATGAATCCTTTGACGATAGTATCGAGCTCGGTTTCATCAGAACAAGCAACATACTTGCTGTCTCTGTTTTTCAAAGAAGCCCCAAGGTGCTTTTCTATTTTTGTTACGACCTCAGGATCGACATCCGCGTCATATTCGCGAGTTACACGTAGATACTCGGACTCTTCGGAAGTTTCTGCTTTGGCTTCAACAACCGGTTCAGCCGCAACAGGTTCTGGTTTAGCGTCGGCTAAAGGAGCTGGGT
>CAZJRU010000164.1:0-3853 GCA_964548315.1 uncultured Hellea sp. | reverse complement strand
TAATAAATAAGTGCTAACGTCTGGCTTCATCCCATTTTTTGATAGCTTTTGGATTAAATAGAGATTGTTCATAATATTTTGGAACCAAAAGTTTAATATTATTCCATGCCATAGAAGCCGATTGAACAGATTCAAGGTCGATATTTCCACCTCTTGCATTTAGGGTTTGGCTGACTTTTTCTAACTCTTGTTGAAATGTCTTATGGCGTGGGAACCTGACATGTAGCCGCCCGATTTCCTGCCGCAATGCAGCGACCATAAAGTTGAGCGTGTCTTGGGATATTCCTTCTGAGGTTAATACAGAAAAACTTTCAGTAATGATGTCTAACTTATAGCCCATCAATCTAGTTGTGGATAGCGTTTTCACTGTGCAGGTATCGTCATCTAAAGCCCGAAGGTATGATAATAAAGCAGATTTAACCTCTTGCGAGGGGAGGGGGCCTGTGAACTCTTTTGTGATGAGGCGCGTCACGAATATATCTAAATCCGTCTTTGAAGGGTCAAAATCTACAATTTCGTCTGAATCAGATAAGGATGGTATTGGAACTGGATTGAAAGATTCGTCTCCAAGTACATCACTAAAATGAAAACTGGTAACATCTGCGGTTCCAGGTTCATTAGATAAACCCTTTACAAAAAAATGCGTATTGGTTTGTCCTTGACCATGACAAGCTTGGCAAGTCAGTCCGCGTCTAGCTGCTTGACCTCCTAAGAGGAATGGAGACCTGAATGCGAGCCGACCTAGAACGATTGAATGTTTTTCCTGAATTGTCTTCGTAGCTTGTAAACATTCATTGGGTTCTTGGGACAGCAATGTTGCAATGTCGCTTTGAGACGCGGACCATAATAAGATGTCTGGTACTGGCTCTTTGACACTATTTTTTTTAGCCTTACAGCCAGAAAGGAGTATAGCTAAAAAAGTAAGGCCTGCTAAAAATAGCAGGCCAAAATTTGAGTTATTCTGTCTCATGTGTTGATACGCGTGCTTAGGGTAGCGCGTCGACAATCCAAGCCCTTAATTCGTTTTCTTCTATACACCCAAAGGTGCAAATCTCTTCGAGTTTAGCGAGTTGAATTTGCGCTTTATCCATATCTCCTGTTTCGACATAAAGTTCACCGAGATACTCATTTGCTCCTTTATGGTTGGGGTCTACCTCTAATGCCATGGCATAATATGATTTAGCGGTTTCATAATTGCCCAATTTGCGCTGAGTATACCCCATATATGTTGTAATATCGGGGTGTGGTCCAGCCGCCGCTGCAGTTAACACCAGATCATCGAAAGCCGCTTGGTAACGTCCCTGATTGATGAGACCGACAGATGCAAAGTACTGTGTTTCAACTCTATCTGCCTGATAGGGGGATAGAAAAGCAGCTTTCTGCACGCCGCCAGCCAAAGCCGTTTTAACGCTTTGGATTGCTGTGGATATCCTGCTAGCATTTGCACAACCATTACATTCTGCAGCCATGGCTTCTAAATCTGCTAAGACTTGTTGCGACTTTTCAACTTTTCCAGAATTAGCATAGGCTGCCCCGAGACCGCTTCTCGCTTCGATAAGGTTGGGGTCATATCTTGCAGCGGCTTTAAAATATCTGGTAGCTGATTTATGCTTTTCAAGACCAACCTTCGCGACGCCCATGTAATAATTGGCTGCAGCATTTTTCCGTGTTCCTTTAATTACGCGGCTAAAGGACCGTTCGGCTTTCTTAAAATTATTTTCTCGAATATAAGAAACCCCTTCTTGGTAGTCTTTTACTGGGTCATAAGTCGGGCCGGTATTTGTGTTAAAACTTCCGCCCCCGCCTCCGCCGGCACCTCCGCCAGAGCCACTCGCAATTGCGGGCGAGGTTGCGATTACACTTAAAGCTAATGCGCTAGCAGTCAATTTGATTAACGTTTTCATTACTCACTCCTACTCTATTTAAATTTGTTGCATTCTAGGTAACTTAACGAAATATAAATGGCCAAACACGTCATTTCACATTTATGTTAAAGTGAATTTATCTTTCTTTCGAGGCATGAAGTCGTGAGTTTATTTGTTTGGAAAAGTCAAGGGTGGCTTGATTCATATATCTGCTTCCTTATATTGAACTTGTCATATGCCCACGCATACGAAACCCATTTCGGGTTTGATGTTATGAGGAAAGGATAAGAAATGTTGACACTACTCTCCCCTGCGAAAAAATTAAATTACGATCCCGCGCAAACGGCATTGGACGCGACGCAGCCGCGTTTGACTCAAGACACGCTTGAACTTGCTAAAGTTGCTAAGACACAATCGGCAGATGATTTGAAGCGGCTCATGCATATTAGCGATAATTTGGCTAATTTGAATGCTGAGCGTTTTAAGGCCTTTAACCTGAAGGGACAAAGCAACAGCGCTAAATCGGCGGGCCTTGCCTTTGATGGGGATGTTTATTGGGGACTTGAAGCTAAAACTATGAGCGATGACGATTTGGCTTATGCTCAAGAGCATTTGCGCATTTTATCAGGATTGTACGGAGTTTTGCGCCCGCTCGATGCGATACAGCCTTATAGGCTCGAGATGGGCACCAAGCTCGCGACCAAACGCGGAAGATCCCTTTACGATTTTTGGGGGTCTACGATTGGCGAATTGCTAAAGGCTGATTTAAACGAACATGAAGATCAGAGTATTATGAACCTCGCCTCTAATGAATATTTTAAAGCCGTAGATAAAAAAGCTTTGGGCGCAACAATCATCAGCGCGAAATTTCTTGAAGAAAAAGACGGCAAAATTCGTCCCGTACAATATTATACAAAATTTGGACGTGGACTTATGGCGCGCTGGATTATGACTAACCGTGTTGACCGCGCTGATGGGCTAAAGGATTTTAATCTTGGTGGTTATAATTATGATAGCGCGCTCTCTTCCGAGACAGAGCTTGTTTTTGCGCGGCCGCAACCTGCGCCCAAAAAGAAATAATCGCTCGTGCCTCTCGCGTGTGACGCGGTCACGCCGCTTGGTTTTAATCGTAAAGATCTTTGGCATATTACAAAGTGCTCTTGGGGTGAAGTTAGCCGTGACAACGTGTCTATTGTTGCGGCAGGTGTCGCCTTTTTTGCGCTCTTGGCTTTATTTCCGCTTATCACGGGATGCTTGTCTATTTACGGATATCTTGCCGATCCTGCCAGCGCGCAAGGTCACCTGAGTCTGGTTTCAGAGTTTTTGCCAGAGGAAGTGTGGAGCTTGATTAATGGACAAGTTCAAAGCGTTGCCAGCGCGCCTAAGACGGGGCTAGGCCTGCGCATTATCTGCAGTTTACTTTTGGCCTTATGGGCGGCGGGCGCTGGCATACGGGCGATGATGCGCGCGCTAAATATTGCCTATGATGAGCATGAAAAACGCAACCCAATTAAATTTTATGGTTTGGCGTTTATCCTCACAATGTCCATGACCTTATTTATCTCGGCCTCTTTGGTTGTCCTTGTCGGACTTCCTACCGCTCTGAGTTTTCTAAAACTGGAAAATATTAGCGGCGTTCTCACCAAGTGGGTCCCCTGGGGGCTTTTGATTATGATATTTGTCTTAACAACGACGATTTTATATCGTTACGGCCCCAGCCGCCGCCCGGCGAAAATGCGCTGGCTCTTGCCGGGTGTTTTATTTTCGACAATCGCTTGGCTGATTATATCGGCCGGATTTTCATATTTCGTGACGCGTTTTAACACCTATAATGCGACTTACGGCAGTCTCTCCGCGGTCATTATTTTGCTTATTTGGCTATGGCTCACGGCCTTTGTTGTGATTATGGGCGCAGAGCTAAACGGCGAAATGGAGCGTCATACATCAGTTGACACAACGCGCGGTCCCGACCGCCCCATAGGTCAGCG
>CAZJRU010000163.1:0-3859 GCA_964548315.1 uncultured Hellea sp. | reverse complement strand
TTTGTTATAGATAACAAGAGAGCTCAGGATAATGTATAGGTGTGAATAATTTAACATTAAGTCACTTGGCGCGCGCGTTAGATTTGGGTAAGAGCGAGGTGAAATTTGGAGAGTCGGATGAAATTCAACACGATTATAGCTCTATCGGCCATTTCGGCGTTGGCGCTTGGGGGCTGCACGCGGGCGACCAAGGCTTTGGGTATTACGAAAAATGCGCCAGATGAGTTTAATATTTTGACCAAAGCCCCGCTTGTGGTGCCGCCAGAGTATAACCTACGTCCGCCGCAAGTCGGCACGAGCTCGTCTGAGAATAATTACAGCCAAAAAGCTGCCAGAGAGGCTCTTATTGGTAATATTGATGCTGCTGAACCGTCCCGCGGTGAAGTTGTCTTGATGTCCAAAGCCGGCGTTGGCCGAGCAAATCAAGAAATAAGGCTCGAAATCGACGGTCAGAATTCTGTTGAGCGTAAGACAGAAAGTTTTACCGACAGGGTTTTATTTTGGAGAGATGGGCAATATGTCAGCCCCGATGGGTCGCCTCTGAGTCCAGAAGTTGAAGCCAAACGCATTGAATCTATCAATACAGCGACAGGCGGCACCGAAGTTGAAATCACGCGCCGTCCAGGCGGGGCTAAGCTTCCAGGCTTATAAATCCAGCGCTGGTTGGGCGAATTTCGTCCACATCGCGCGCTATTTCTAATATAGCCTAATCGCCTTCGCGCGGTTAGGCTTTTTTCATGTCTAACAGCTCTTTATCGATTCGCAGGCTCCCGCCTCAGACGGTTAACCGCATCGCGGCGGGCGAGGTTGTCGAGCGCCCTGCCAGCGTTATCAAAGAACTCGTCGAGAACGCAATTGACGCCGGGGCGAGCCAGGTCGACATCCGCTATGAAGACGGCGGACGCGCGGTCATTACAATCACGGATGACGGGAAGGGGATGACCCGCGAAGAGCTCCCAATTGCCATAGAGCGCCACGCGACCTCTAAATTATCGCCTAATGAGGCCGGGGAGTGGGACCTCCTTAATATCGGAACGATGGGATTTCGCGGCGAGGCCCTCCCGTCTATCGGCTCGATTGCGCGGCTGACTATTAGCTCACAAACAGAAAACGATGATAGCGCGTGGGAGATCAAAGTGGAGGGCGGCGCGGAAAGCGGGCCAAAACCTGCGCCGCGTGTGGGCATGCACGGAACCCGCGTAGATGTACGCGATTTATTCTATGCCACGCCCGCGCGCTTGAAGTTTTTAAAATCAGAGCGCTCTGAATCGCTGGCGATTTCCGATATCGTCAAGCGTCTGGCTATGGCCAATCCCAGCGTGGGGATGACCTTATCCAATGGCAACCGCACGACGCTAAAGGTCGCGCGGCAAACAAATGATCAAGAGGGCCGCCTTGCACGGCTGGCCTCAATTCTCGGCGCAGACTTTGGGCAAAACGCAATTGAGATAGATCAGGAACGCGACGGCATTCACCTGACCGGCTTTGCGGGCCTTCCGACCTATTCACGCGGGAATAGCCAACATCAATATCTTTTCGTCAATGGCCGACCTGTGCGAGATAAGCTGCTCCACGGGGCGCTGCGCGGGGCCTACCAAGATTTCCTCGCCCGAGACCGTCATCCCGTTGTGGCGCTTTATATCGACCTGCCCAGCGACCATGTTGATGTGAATGTTCATCCCGCCAAGACCGAAGTACGTTTTCGTAACCCGGGGCTGGTCAGAGGGCTTATCGTTTCCGCGCTGCGCCATAGTCTGGCCGCTGCAGGCCACCGCGCCAGTACCACCGTGTCTGATTATGCGCTGGGCAAGATACAGGCTGAGCAGCCCCAATATGCCTTCCAGCAAAACTATAACCGCCCCCCAAACGGTGCGCCGCATCGCCATGACCCGGCCATGCAGCCCTTGATGGACGGCGTCACCGCCAATGATTATGGCTTTTCTGCCAAGGTCGAAGAGGTCGGGCAAGGATATACCGCCGAGCAAAATCAAGACTATACGGCCAATCCTTTAGGCGCGGCGCGCGCCCAGCTCCACGAGACCTATGTCGTGGCGCAAACCAATGACGGCATTGTCATTGTTGACCAACACGCCGCCCATGAACGCCTTGTCTATGAGCGCATGAAAATGGCGATGGCCCGCGCAAAGGAAGGTGGTCAGGGCGTGGAGCGTCAAGCGCTGCTTATTCCCGATATTGTTGATCTGGGCGAGACGGACGCGGCAAGGGTGCTTGCACGCGCCGAAGAACTCGCGGAGATGGGATTGGTGATAGAGCCGTTCGGGACAGGGGCTGTGGCGGTGCGCGAGACGCCCGCACTGCTTGGCGAAATGAATATTCAAAGCCTGTTGCGTGACCTCGCCGATGATATCTCTGAATATGACGAGGCGCTCAGCCTGAAAGAAAAGTTTGAACATGTCTGCGGGACGATGGCCTGTCACGGCAGCGTGCGGGCAGGGCGCAGGCTCAACGGCGCGGAAATGAACGCGCTACTGCGCCAAATGGAAGACACCCCCCATAGCGGCCAATGTAATCACGGCCGCCCGACTTATGTGGAGCTAAAGCTTGCCGATATAGAGCGGCTATTTGGGCGGCGTTGAGCGCCTTCTACTAATGCCAACTTCACGCCAATCCCTTCGATAAGGGGTTCACAAGCATTTCATCGAGCACGAGTGTTGGATTGCGGGGCAGGTGCTCTGCCACGCGTTGCATCCAGGCTTTAATGACGGGGCTTTGCGCGGCGCTTAACCTGTCTTCTAGGCCGAACATATAGCCCCAGACGAGTTGCGGGAAGACAGCCATATCCAGCATAGTTGGTTGCTCCATTTCGCCCATAAAGGGGCCGTCTCCGATATGGGACATCAACTCTAGCCCGATACGCATATGCATATCTTTAATACTCTCATCTAGGTTCATATGGGGTTTCATCTTCTGAATGAAGGGGGCGAGCCGCAAAAGATCTGGCCATTTATTACGGATATGTTCGGGCAGGGGTGTATGGGCGCTGACAAGGGCGGCCAAGCGCCAAGCGCGAAAACGGTTTTGTAGGTTCAGCTCGCCGTCTATGGCGGGCCGAAAAATGCTAATCAGGAAAGTCTCGCTGATCCAGCGGTCAATCTCTTCGATTTTATCTTTGTGCCCCTGCGGGCAAAGCGGTTTTTCGGGAAATAGCTCATCAAGCCAATGGGCAAGCTCGGACGACTCGCGCCGATACTCTCCGTCAATTTCCAGAACAGGAACTTGCGTTCCGCCCGTATGCCCGATGGTCTCTGCTGGGTTAAGCGGATTGACGGGCACATGGGTAAACTCAATCCCTTTGTAATAGAGAAAACAGCCGACCTTCCGCACATAAGGACTCGTCGCGTAGCCATAGAGTTTAACACTGCTCATAAGACGTCCTTTGATGGCTGATATGGTGCGGCATAACAGATATCGCGCAAAGGCGGGAATGATTATTAGCGCGAGACGGTCACGTTGTGTTGATTATCGACTAAGACACGCGCTGCATACGGGCTTGATAATAGCTTTCCATGAGGAATTTAAACTCGGCTTCTTTCATTTCGTGAATGGGTTTCGCGGGGGTGACGTTACTCATGCTAAACGAGAGCCTCATGCTGGCGGTTAACATCTCTGTATAGGATTTGGTTTCTTCGGTCTGTTTGCCTGAATTAACATGGCGCAGGGTGACCCAGTTTTTCGTGAAGGCCTCAATCTGCTCTGCCGCATGGGATTTCGCGTTTTCGCGGCGCTTAATTTTAGTCTCAGCTTGAATTTGCTCATAGCTTATGACGTCTCGGGCAATCGTTGTGTTTTGATATGTATGATTTTAGCTCTGTCATGGCTTATCCGTATTTCGAGTCAA
>CAZJRU010000162.1:0-3890 GCA_964548315.1 uncultured Hellea sp. | reverse complement strand
CCGCCCATTTCATTGGCTTGTTTGACAACAAATGACGCAACATCTGCGCTCACCAGTGGCCCCATGCTCGCCTCATTGTTCCAGGCGCCTAATGTCATACGGTCGATGTAATGGGCAACGGCGTCTATAATTTCCTGTCCCTTCGCCCCGTTTTGAACAATCAACCGTCTTGCGCAGGTACAGCGCTGCCCTGTCGTGATAAAAGCTGATTGCGCGATAATACTCGCCGCCGCTTGAGCGTCTTTAACATCCCATACAATCAGCGGGTTATTGCCGCCCATCTCAAGCGCGAGGACAATCTCTGGCCGCCCGCCAAATTTTTTATGGATGAAAGCTCCCGTTGGGGCTGAGCCCGTAAACAGGACACCATCAAGGTCTGAATTATCCAGAATAGCTCCGCCGGTTTCGCGCGCGCCTTGCACCATATTAAACACACCTTTTGGGAATCCGGCTTCTTCAAATAAAGCCGTGAGTGCCTGTCCCACTGCGGGCGAGTGCTCGCTCGGTTTAAAGACAACTGTATTCCCAGCAATCAAGGCTGGAATAATTTGTCCGTTAGGTAAATGTGCCGGAAAATTATAGGGCCCTAACACTGCCATAACGCCGTGCGCGCGATGGTGTAAGCTCGCGCGGCCAAAGGCTGTATCTCTGTCTAAGCTTCCCGTCCGGTCTTCATAAGCGCTAAGAGAAATGTCAACTTTGGCGGATAAAGCCCCGCCCTCGCCCAAAGCATCCCAGAGCTGCTTTCCTGTTTCTTTCGCGATAAGTTCGCCCATTTTTTCTTTTGCGCCAATCGCCAGCTCTTTATAGCGCTGTACTGTCTTTATGCGGGTTGAAAGCGGCGTTATAGACCAGCTCTTAAACGCCTCTTTGGCCGCGCTAAACGCTAAGATGACATCCGCCTCTGACGCTCCGTTTCCAGACCAAAGAACGGTTTCATCGGAGGGATTTACAGACTTAAAAGGGGCGCCATATCCAGCGACCCACTTGTTATTTATGAATAGTGTTTTACTCATCTCTTTATCCAAACTCGCGCTGTGTCGCCCGAAGTTAAGCCCAATAATTGCAATCCCTGTTTGTTTATTTCAACGCGACTATCCTCAAAGGAGATCTGCGTTAAAATGCATATAAACGCTTTCAAATTGTCATTGCTAATAAGAGCCAATAATGACTTTTCTTTATTTGGAATCCCTTGGACGACCTCTAAGCGGCGACTATCGCGAATTGTTCGAAGGTCCGATAAGGGCGCTTTCAAACAGGGGCCAGCATCAAAAATATCGATAACCCCATCATACCGAAACCCTTCAGCTTCTAAATATCGCTTAGCGCCAGCGCCATCTTTATGAGTTTCGCCGATAACCTCTTTTGCGGCATCAGGCAAAAGGCCGACGTAAATGGGATGCTTAGGCATTAAATCTAAAATAAATTGATTATCTTTTTCCGCGGATATTTTATCCGCCTCATGAAAATCCATGCGGAAAAACTTGCGGCCCAAACCATCCCAAAAAGGTGAAGCCCCGCTATCGCTGACTTGACCGCGCAGTTCTGAAACTACGGTTTTCCCAAAGCGTTGCGGCGATGACGCCATAAGCATATATCTGGCTTGGGAAATGAGCCGTCCGGCCCCGCTTTTGCGGTAACCATTTTTGACAAAGAGTGAGCCAACTTCCGTCGCGCCGCCATTTTCGTTCACTAACACCAAGACTTTCATATCGAAACGCGAACCCGTCACTGCAGATTTTTGGGCAACATTTAATATTCTAAAATTAAAGAAAGGATCGCGAACGCCGATTTGAGCTTTAATCGCGCTCATCCCGATCACTTCGTTTTTTTCGCTATCTTCAAGCAGTAGGATGTAAACATGATTTGGACTTATCTCATCGGGGCCCGAAAAACTCTTATTTGATTTTGTTAACCGCGCTTTCAGTGCATCGGGTCCGACAGCCAAAGAGGTGAATCCAGGGCCAGCGAGATCCGCTAGATTACAGATCGCTTCATAATCATTTAGGCTGGCTGGTCGAACGAAAAGCATTAGACGCCCGCGCTCATGGCTAATTTCTTAACCGCAATGGCATCAAATTCGCCGCTAGCCAATTTCATTAAAATGACTGTTGATAATCGGGTCCGTTCGACAAGACTCGAAATTTTCATATATTCACGATCTGAATGAATATCTCCGCCGCGAACCCCTAATGTATCTACATTTGGACATCCCGATGCCCATAGATTATTGCCTTCGCACACGCCGCCGCTGGGTTTCCAGCGAATGTCTTGCCCCAATAATGCCCCGGCCTGTTTCACCCAGTCAAAAACTTCCGCATTCGCGGGGGACATCGGTTTAGGCGGCCTCGTAAAGCCGCCATGAAGATGGGCGTGAATACCGTCTTTCGCGTTCAAGCTTGCAATAAGGCGGCCCAGCTGTGCTTCGATCCATTCAACATCACAGGTCTCTTGCAATCGAACATTAAATCGCCCAATCGCAAGCTCTGGGACAATATTAACAGCGCCGCCTCCGTCTATTTTCGCGATGTTAAATGTCACGCCCGGGCGCTGACCATTCAGCTTTTCAATGCCCATAACAAATTCCGCCATAGCGGCAATTGCGTTGCGCCCAATATGATGCTCTCGGCCTGCATGAGCTGCCCGTCCGCGAATTATAAGAGTGAAGTTCCCGCTGCCTTTCCTCGCTCCTGCCATAGCCCCATCCGCAAGCGCAGGTTCATATGTCAGGCCTATGTGAGACTGCTTGCCTAAGGTGGCCAATAAAGGCGCTGACCCTGGCGATCCGATTTCTTCATCGGGACTCATAAGGACATTATAGCCAATATTTTTAGCCAGCGAGGTACGCTCAAACGTTTCTAAGGCGGTTAGCATAACCAATAGGCCCGCTTTCATATCTGCAGTGCCGGGCCCGTTGAGCGTATCAGAATCAACCCTTTTCGGTGTTTGAAAATGAAAGTCCTTGGGAAAAACCGTATCATAATGCCCTGTTAAAACGATTTGCACCGGAGCCTCAGGCCTAACGGTCACCTTGAGCGCTGGGGCGTAGTCGACTTTCTCGACATGCCCCATTGGCGTAATGGTCTCGCCTTGAGCCAAGTCCGCCTCCGTGGTCTGACCCGGTAAGGCTAACGCTCTGTCTTTGAGCAAAGACCGCATAGCATCCAAACCATCGCGGTTCCAGGAGCCTGAATTTTGAGATGACCATTGCTCCACGGTTTCGAGCATATTCCCGCTCAAATCATCAACCTTTTCAATTATGGACCGCTCTTCCCTGTTAAGGCTTATCTGCACCAAGATGTCTCCTTTTAGTACAAACTGACACTATCAAGCGATATGGGGAAGAAAATTCTAAGATAGTCACTTTTTTAGGCATAAAAAAACGGAGCCCGAAGGCTCCGTAAAATTTCGATATAATTCTAAGACTATTCGCAGCCGTAGAAGTAGTTACCACACGTCTTCATGAAGTGAACAACTGTTCCATTCGCAGACTGAATACGGAACGCTTGACGATCACGATCGTTACTCGGAAGAATTGAGTAATTAAAGTGATGTTGCTTACCAAGTCCAAGAAGACCCGCTGTTCCAACTGGAAGTGTTTCGTCTGAGAACATGTAGCTCTGAGCATCCGCAAATCCATTTGAGTAACCCATAGATTTGAACAAGTAGTTCAAATAAGCTTTGTCACCAGCATTGCTGTTATAACGGCTTTGTAGCTTCTCAAAGAACTGTGTTGGAGAAAGCGAGTGCGAGTCTCCAAACTCAGGCAATGTTCCCAAACGACTCATCTGTTTCGGCGTCGCAGATGTATTTACGTTGAAAATACTAACGTTAGACGAACCGCAAACATTGAGGTTGGTTGTTTGAACAACTGGTTGCTGAATAACAGG
>CAZJRU010000161.1:0-3897 GCA_964548315.1 uncultured Hellea sp. | reverse complement strand
CTAAAATCACATCTTACGGATGATGGCCGTGTCAGCGTGTTTTATATGGCGACTACGCCACTTATTTACGTTGAGGCCTGTGAAGCTTTGGGCCGAGAAGGGCTTAATACGCCTTGCGCGCGTCTCGTACTGGAAAAACCTATCGGGAAAGATTTGGCTTCGGCCAAGGCAATCAATGAAGGCGTTGGCAATGTCTTTAAAGAACGCTCGATTTACCGCATCGACCATTATCTTGGGAAAGAAACCGTCCAAAACCTCTTGGTTCTGCGGTTTGCTAATGCGTTATTTGAGCCTGTTTGGTCACGTAACGCCATTGATCATGTTCAGATAACGGTGTCCGAGGATATTGGTCTGGAAGGCCGCGCGGATTATTATGACCGGTCTGGGGCCGTGCGCGATATGGTGCAAAATCATTTGCTCCAGCTTTTATGTTTGACAGCGATGGAACCGCCCAACCGCATGGACGCTAGTGATGTGCGCACGGAGAAAATTAAAATTCTGCGCGCTTTAACGCGCTTTACCCCTGAAACGGTGGCAGCCAATACGGTGCGCGCGCAATATGGGGAAGGGCTTGTTGGTGGGGAAGCCGTAAAATCTTACGTCGATACGCTGAGCGGGGAAAACCCGCAAAGCGATACTGAAACCTATTCTGCGCTTAAAGTTGAAATTAAAAATGGCCGATGGGCGGGTGTACCGTTTTATCTGCGGACGGGCAAACGTATGAATGTACGCGAGTCAAATATTGTCATACAGTTTAAAGAAACGCCTCATGCACTTTTTGCGAATGCTGAGCAGGTTCCAAACCGCTTAGTGATGAACTTGCAGCCTGATGAAGGCATGCGTCTTTATATGCAAATTAAGGAACCGGGACCAGGCGGGCTGCGGTTGAAATATTTGCCGTTAAACCTGTCTTATGCAGAGAATTTTGAGGTGAGATATCCCGATGCTTATGAGCGTCTTTTGATGGATGTTATTCGCGGAAACCTCTCGCTCTTTATGCGCCGTGACGAAGTCGAAGCGGCTTGGTCTTGGGTAGATGATCTCTTGGCCAGTTGGGCAGAAACTGAACAGCCTCTTGAAACTTATGCGGCGGGATCACAAGGCCCTGTACAAGCGGCTATTCTGATGGATAGAGACGGGCGTAAGTGGTGGGAATAACGAACCGCATTGACCCGGTACAGCTCGCGAAATGGGTTAAGTTGGAAACGATTGCCGAATTTGAGCAGGCGGCCACGATTTTTATCGGCGAGCATTTGAACGATGCTACGCAGGGTAATCAACGTACAACGCTATTTCTGAGCGGAGGCAGCACGCCAGGTCCGATTTATCACTCACTGGCGGGGCAAAATTTGAACTGGCATAATATCGTCATGGCTCAAGTGGATGAACGTTGGGTTAGCTTGAGAAGCCCAGGTTCAAATGCGGCGTTGATAAAGCGTACCTTGCTTAAAAATCAAACTCTAAGCGCCGAATTTGTCCGCATGAAATCGCGCCATAAGTCGGCGCAAAAGGCGCAGGACCTCATAGAGGCGCGGTACCGCGCATTGCCTTGGAATAATAGTTTGGCCGTATTAGGGATGGGACTGGACGGGCATGTCTGTTCCTGGTTTGCGGGCGCGGAGGGCACGCCGCAAGCTATGGATCCTGGCAATCCCGATTTTGTGCAAGCCATTATGGCCAAGCGATCTGACGTCACGGGCGTTTATTTGGAGCGTATGACGTTGACCCTGACGGCCCTCAAACAATGCGAGTCAATATTACTGTTGATTAAAGGGAAGAAGAAAAAGACTTTACTGTCTCGAGCGATAAAAGATAGGCCCCAAGACTTAGCTGTGACGCATCTATTAAATGCCGTTGAGAATCGTATGACCATCATGTACGCAGACGTGTCATGACGATAAAGGTTCATCCAAAACTGGAAGAGGTCACGGACCGCATTATTCGGCGGTCAGAGAAAACCCGTGATGCCTATATGAGCGTTACGCAGGCAAACCGTTTGGATGGCCCGGCTCGCGCAGGACTGAGCGCAGGTAATCAAGCTCATGCTTATGCGGGCTGTGTTTTGCAGGATAAGAAAGCCTTGATGGGGGCAACTTGGCCCAATATTGGTATTGTGACGGCCTATAATGATATGCTCTCAGCCCATGCGCCCTATGCGGGCTATCCTGAGATTATCAAACAGGCCGCTCGTGAGGTTAGCGCCACGGCACAGGTGGCTGGCGGCGTTCCGGCCATGTGTGACGGCGTTACCCAAGGCACTGACGGGATGGAGATGTCGCTCTTTTCCAGAGATGTCATTGCGATGGGAACCGCGATTGCGCTCTCGCATAATACTTATGACGCGGCGTTATATCTGGGCATTTGCGATAAAATTGTTCCGGGACTTTTGATTGGGGCGCTTCAATTCGGTCATATCCCCGCGATTTTTGTGCCTGCAGGGCCCATGCCTTCAGGCCTTCCGAATAGTGAAAAAGTGCGTATCCGACAGCTCTACGCCGAAGGAAAAATAGACCGAGATGAACTCTTAAAGGCTGAAACAGAAAGCTATCATAGCCCCGGCACTTGTACCTTCTACGGAACAGCAAATTCAAATCAGATGCTTATGGAAGTCATGGGACTTCATATGCCGGGCTCAGCTTTCATTAATCCGGGCACGCCGCTACGAGATGGATTAACCAAAGCAGCGACACATCAGGCGCGCGCTATATCGACTTTTGGTGATTATACGCCGATTGCCGAGGTGATTAGCGAGAAGACTATCGTCAACGCGATTGTCGGATTGATGGCGACGGGCGGTTCCACTAACCATGCTTTGCACATTCCGGCGATTGCAGCCGCGGCAGGGATTTCGGTAAATTGGGATGATTTTGACGAGCTATCTAAAATTACGCCCTTGATTACGAAAATATATCCAAATGGGCAGGCTGATGTGAATCATTTTCATGCAGCGGGGGGCATGGGAGTCTTGATTGCTGAACTGTTAGACGCAGGATTGTTGCATGAAGACGTGCGCACGATTATGGGGCAGGGGCTTAGCGCGCATACAGCTGAACCTTATTTGGCCAATGATAAAGTCGAGTGGAAAGCGCCGCCAATATCTAGTTTGGATACAAAGGTTTTGTCTAAAGTTGACGAGCCGTTTCGCCCCGATGGCGGTTTAACGCTTCTGGATGGCGATTTGGGCCGCGGGGTCATAAAGGTATCTGCCGTCAAGCGAGCGCATCATAAAGTCAAAGCGCCAGCTATAGTTTTCAATACGCAAGATGATCTTTTGAAAGCCTTTAAGGCGGGCGAGCTTGAGCGTGACTTTATCGCCGTTGTGCGGTTTCAAGGCCCTGCTGCTAACGGGATGCCCGAGCTGCATAAGCTCACGCCGTCTTTGGGCGTGTTGCAAGACAAAGGCTTTAAGGTAGCTTTGGTGACTGATGGCCGTATGTCGGGGGCGTCGGGCAAGGTGCCTGCGGCTATTCATGTCGTGCCTGAAGCGGCGAAAGGCGGCCCTTTGGCGCGTATCAAAACGGGCGATATGATTACGCTGGATGCGAGCGCTGGGCGCTTAACCGTCGATGTCAGCCCTTCGGAGTTTAACAAGCGCTTGGCAGAGAAACTAAACCCCAATCAAAATCTCCTCGGGTTTGGCCGAGACCTCTTTGGTCTTTTTAGGTCAGGTTGCACGACAGCCGAGCAGGGTGGGGCAAGCTTTTCCGGCAATATTACCTAACAATAAACCTAAGACCGTCACCTAAACTATAACGCTTAGTTAGCACTTATGGTTAAGTTTCCGTTCGCGCACGATTATCTAATTATAAATCATTATATGGGAATACTGTCCCATAATTAGAAAAAATATCTAAGTGTGAATGTTGAAAACAAATAAAAATATCTCGGCTAGTTTTG
>CAZJRU010000160.1:0-3921 GCA_964548315.1 uncultured Hellea sp. | reverse complement strand
AAAAGATCTCCTACGGCTATTTCATTGCAATATAGTTCAAACGCTTGGCTTATCACAATATGCGGTTTGGGTATGACGCCTAATAGGGCCTCTGCATCGTGCTTAGGAGCGACTTTGTTTTCAGGTAGTGCGTCCAGTCTTTTGAACAATTCAGTTAAGTCACTTGATGCTAATAACTCTTCATTTGTTGTGTAAACAAAGCCTTTGGCTAGTGCACGTTTTTTAGCGGCCATATAGCGCCTCTGGGCAAGGCGTACTTTTTCGGCATTCACTGAATTTTCTACTGAATGTTTTGCAAATCCTACTACGTTCGCCCAAAAAAGATTGTCAGCTTCAACCAAGGCATCTCGTCTGGTTCGCGCAATTTCAAGATATGAGGTTTTGAGAGACTTTTTGATATAGCCGCGGTCATCAAAATCTTTGTATTCACTAGGTACTCTACGTTGATAATAGTATGTACTTCCACGTTGTTTTAAGTATTTATCTTGGTCTCTCATGCTGGTTTTATAACACATTGATACCCAAATTGATACCCAAATTGATGCCCAAAAAACACAATATATTGTAACGTCAGCAAGAGAAGAAATAATTAAAGCAATAAAATCAATGACTTAAGTGCAAAATTATAGAAATTATTGGTGCGGGCGGCCGGAATTGAACCGGCACTCCTATACAGGAACAAGATTTTAAGTCTTGCGTGTCTACCAATTCCACCACGCCCGCAAAGACAAATAGATTGGTCAGGGCGCTGATTAAGGCGGGTTGCAGAGTCTCGCAAGCCCTTTTGTGGCTTTGTCGAAAAAAACTCTTTCTTTCTGTGAAAAAATGAGTATGTAGCTCTCAAACGGAGCGTGGGATATATCCCACGATTGAATATGACGCTTATAAATGACTTTGTAACTCGGGTTGAAGCCTTTGCCGCGACAAGCGGACAGTCGCTTTCAACGATATCACGCAAGCTACTTAATGACGGCAAGGGTATTGCCCGTCTGCAAGAGGGCGGACAATGCACGCTTAAGACCTTGGAAGAGGCTTTGGTGAAGCTTGACGCGCTTGAAATGGAGCACTCTGGTGCAGACAAGCTTCGCATGACGCATTTAGATAGACTTGAGGCTGAGAGTATTCACATCATGCGAGAAGTTGCCGCCCAGTGCGAAAACCCGGTCATGCTTTACTCTGTCGGTAAAGATAGCTCAGTCATGTTGCATTTGGCCGAGAAAGCGTTTTTCCCGTCCCGACCTCCGTTCCCACTGATGCATGTTGATACGACATGGAAGTTTAAGGAAATGATCGAATTTCGCGACCGCCGCGCCAAAGAGGTTGGGATGGAGCTGATTGTCCATTCAAATCCTGATGGTATTCGCGATGGCGTTGGACCGTTTACGCATGGCTCTGCCGTTCATACCGATATTATGAAAACACAAGGCCTGAAGCAGGCTTTGGACAAATATAAGTTTGACGCGGCCTTTGGTGGCGCGCGCCGTGACGAGGAAAAGTCTCGCGCCAAGGAACGCATCTTTAGCTTCCGCTCTGAGAACCACCGCTGGGACGCCAAGAACCAACGGCCTGAACTTTGGAATATCTATAACACCCGCGTTCATAAGGGCGAGAGCATGCGCGTCTTCCCGCTATCTAACTGGACCGAGCTAGATATCTGGCAGTATATTTACAAAGAGAATATTCAAATTCCGTCACTTTACTTGTCGAAAAAACGCCCCGTTGTTGAAAAAGACGGCGTGCTAATTTTGGTCGATGATGACCGTATGCCAATTGGCCCTGATGATAAGGTTGAAGAAAAAATGGTGCGTTTTAGAACGCTAGGCTGTTACCCGCTTACGGGCGCTGTTGAGAGCGAAGCCGATACGCTCCCTGAGGTTATTCAGGAAATGCTTCTGACCACAACATCAGAGCGCCAAGGCCGCGTGATTGATAGTGATGCAGGGGCGTCCATGGAACAGAAAAAAGAAGAGGGGTACTTCTAATGGCTCATCTTGATGATCTTATTAGCACCGATATTCTCGGTTATTTAACGGCGCAAGAAAACAAGTCTTTCCTTCGCTTTATTACCTGCGGCTCCGTCGACGACGGAAAGTCTACCCTCATTGGGCGCCTGCTTTATGATTCAAAATTAATTTATGAAGATCAGCTCGCAAGCATTGAAAAAGACAGTAAAAAATCTGGGACACAGGGCGATAAAATTGACTTAGCGCTCCTTGTTGACGGCCTGGCGGCTGAACGCGAGCAAGGTATTACCATTGATGTCGCCTACCGTTTTTTCTCGACGGATAAGCGTAAATTTATCGTCGCAGATACACCAGGTCACGTTCAATATACGCGGAATATGGCAACGGGTGCCTCGACAGCTGACGTCGCAGTTCTTTTGATTGATGCGCGCTACGGCGTTCAAGAACAGACTCGCCGCCATGCCTATATCGTGTCTCTTTTGGGCGTGAAGCATGTTGTTGTAGCGATTAACAAGATGGACCTTAACGGTTTTGACCAATCCGTCTTTAATGACATCGAAGTTGATTTTCGTAACTTTGCCAAAGACCTTGGCTTTGACGAAATTATGTGCATTCCAATGTCCGCGCTGGATGGGGACAATGTCACAACGTCTTCTGAAAATACGAAATGGTTCAAGGGTCCTAGCCTTTTAGAATATCTCGAAAATGTAGATGTGGATAGCGCCACACTTGACGCGCCATTTCGTTTGCCTGTCCAATGGGTGAACCGTCCGAACCTAGATTTCAGAGGGTTTTCGGGAACGATTGCTTCGGGCACGGTCGAAGTCGGCGATGAAATTATCGTCACGCCGTCCGGTAAACGCTCAACAATTAAAGAGATTGTGACATTTAACGGTAATCGCGAGATTGCCCGCGAAGATATGGCGGTGACGCTTACGCTCAATGATGAAATTGACATTTCACGCGGTGATATCATATGTAAAATTGACGCGCCTGCCGAACAAGCAGATCAGTTTCAAGCGCATGTTTTATGGATGAGCGAAAAAGAACTTTATCCGGGACGTCAATACTTGCTCAAGACAACAAATAAAACCGTCCCTGCGAGTGTTTCGAACTTAAAATACCGCGTTGATGTGAATGATTTCTCAGAGGTCGCCGCAAAAACACTTGGTTTGAACGAAGTCGGCGTGACGACGCTTTCCTTATCTGCGCCGATCGGTTTTGATGCCTATAATGATAACCGCGCGACGGGTAACTTTATCCTTATCGATCGTCAGAGCAATGAAACGGTTGGCGTTGGCATGCTAGATTATGCACTTCGCCGCGCAAGCAATGTGCATTGGCAAGATTTGGATGTCGGTAAGGCTGCGCGTTCTGAGCAGAAGAACCAAAAACCAGCATTGCTCTGGTTTACGGGTCTATCAGGATCAGGTAAGTCAACGATTGCGAACCTCGTTGATAAACGTCTACTCGATTTGGGCCGTCATTCTTATACGCTGGACGGTGACAATGTGCGCCACGGGCTTAACCGTGACTTAGGCTTTACCAAAGAAGACCGCGTTGAGAACATTCGCCGTATTGGGGAAGTATCTCGCCTTATGGTCGAAGCGGGCCTCATCACGATGGCGTCCTTTATTTCGCCTTACCGAGCCGAACGCCAAATGGCGCGCGATCTTTTAGAGGACGGAGAGTTCATTGAAATCTTTGTTGATACGCCGCTTGAAGTCGCTGAGAAACGCGATGTCAAAGGTCTCTATGCCCGCGCCCGCGCTGGTGAAATCAAGAACTTCACAGGGATTGATAGCGAATATCAAGCCCCGGAAAATCCTGAAATCACAATCAACACCGTTGATATGAGCGCAGATGAAGCGGCTGAAATCATCGTTAAATATCTTGATGATAATGGCTTTCTGACGGGTATAGATATTTAGCATGAAATGTTATGATGTCTTTAATG
>CAZJRU010000159.1:0-3957 GCA_964548315.1 uncultured Hellea sp. | reverse complement strand
CTGCGCCATAAGTGTGCTCACCCTTTTGTCCGTGCGGAACACCGCAAGCAAATTCAATAACGTCCACGCCGCGCATAACGTCACCGCGGCTATCGGCGATGACCTTACCGTGCTCAGATGAGAGCAGAACGGCGAGCTCTTCCTTATGGGCGTCAACTAATTGCTTATAGGCGAACATAATACGTGAGCGCTTCTGAGGGTTCGTTTTCATCCACTCAACTTGCGCCTTAGCGGCCGAGGCCACAGCGGCGTCAAGCTCGGCTGGCGTAGCCATATTGACCTGCGACTGAACCGCGCCCGTATTGGGGTTAAAGATATCTTTGGTGCGCCCTGATGTGCCCGGAACGTTTTTTCCGTCGATGAAATGCCCGATCTGTTTCATAATCTTTTCCTATTAATAGCTGTCTCGTTATACATGTAACTGGAGGGATATTATAGCTAATCTTTGGTCTTAGTTATTTATCAGATATAGGATAACGCCAATTTGAGGCGCGGTGCCCCCTTAGGCTTCGATATTAAAATGGTCAAAAATTGGGTTTTCTAAGCGGCGCTTAAACTCCATGGAAGAGCCTGGCCAATTATTGGTCACCCTGTCCCCGTCCTTATACCAACTTGCCGGAATTTTCGCCCACGCCAGTTTAGAGAGCCTGTCTTGCGCATCTTCATTAAACGCCGTTTCAGGCTCCGCTTTGACCGATATTGCGCCCGCGCCAGTCTTTGCCATGAGCTTGAGAATATGGGCAACTTGGGCCTCTAGCTTAAAAACAATCGAGGTGTGGCCCGTATTGGTATTCGGCCCGTAAAGCATAAACATATTGGGAAAGCCGTGGGTTGTGACACCGAGGTAAGCATAGGCGCCGTCTTTCCAATGCTCGCGTAGACTCAGGCCATTCTCGCCTTGCACACCAATTTCTTTCAAAAACGGATTACTGTAAAACCCCGTGGCATAGACAATAATATCATGGTCATGATGGGTGCCCGTTTTCGTTTGAATACCCGCGGCTGTGACTTGGGAAACGCCGTCAGTTTCCAGAATAACATTATCGCGGCCTATGGCCTTATAATAAGTACCGGACAATAAAATCCGCTTCGCCCCGGCGGGATAGTCTGGCGTGAGTTTTGAACGTTTAACCGGGTCTTTAATATTCTTCTTAATTTCATAGGCGTTGGCTTTGCCTACAAGCCAGCTTCTGATTTTTGCGCCTTTAATAACGGGCCAAATAACAAGCTCGCCTTGGAACCATAGGCTCAGTCTGTAAATTTTAGCCATAATGGGGAGCTTGGCCGCTATGTTTTTTTCAAAGTTAGAATATGGCCGATCATATTTATTGATCATCCAATTGGGAGAGCGCTGATAAACGGTGAGCTGCTTGGCGCTTTTTGCGAGCTCTGGTATGAGCTGCGCCGCGCTCGCGCCTACGCCGATGACGCCAACATTTTTACCCGCGTAGTCGACGCTATGATCCCACTCGGCCGAATGAAAAGCCGCGCCTTGAAAGCTGTCCTTGCCCTTAAAAGGCGGGATTGACGGATGGTGGAGCTGCCCGATGGCGCTGACGAAAAACTGGCACTCATAGCTTCCGCCATCCGACGTCTGAACCGTCCAGCGGCCTTTAGAATAGGAGGCCTGGGTGACGCATTTTTCAAATTTAATATGACGATATAAATCGCGCTCGCGCGTGAAGCCTTCTAAATATTTCAGGATTTGAGGCTGCTTCGCCCATTTAAAGTCCCACGCTGGATTAGGCGCAAAGCTGTAAGAATATAAGGATGAGGCGATATCGCACTCCGCGCCCGGATAGGTGTTTTCTCGCCATGTTCCGCCAATGCCTTTGGCTTTTTCGAAAATGATAAAGTCTTCATCGCCCTGCTCACGTAATTTCGCGGCGAGGCATAAGCCGCCAAACCCCGTCCCGACAATGAGTGTTTTGACCATGAACTCTTGTCTAAGACCTATGCTCAAAGGTCAATACTCAAAGACCTATTCCTACCTCAATCTAGCCAGCTGTTACCGAAAACTCAAAACAGCCATCGCCGCGCCTATCGGAATTTCCGTTAATATTGAAAAAATCATAGACCTCGGCCACATAACGCCCAGCGCTAAGCGACCCTCTATATATTTCCTGACCACGAGCCGCTGTTTCAGCTCGCAATGTGATCTCGCCATTTTGCCAAAGATTAAAATCAGGGTCTCTATCCTCGCCGCCTGTGACGACTGACGTAGACACAGAATATGTGCCTGATTGCGCAATATCAAAAACAACTAATTCACGGTTTCCAAGTCGGTTAAAGCTGCCCGCATCGTCGACAGAGCAGACATTAACGCCAGCCCCGCCAATTTCGGCAATTTTATAAACAGGCAGCGCGGAGGCAATCGTGCCATTATTACTTTCACCCGACCCTAGGGCGTTGCTGGCTGAAATACTTTGCGTAGTCAATAATTGACGATAGTCAGACGGGCTGACCGAACTATTATTCAGCAATGATTCGGAGAATGAGAAGATTGTCGCAAAGGCGTCTGACTGGCGAAAGGCATCATTCGTAAGAGCTCTATAAATCGGCGCAAACCCTGCGGAGACATTATCTTGCTCATCGCTCGCGCTATCAAAGACATCATAAATAATGGAGGTAACAGAGGCTTCATTGAACCAGCCTTTATTGCTGCGGTCTAAGGTTTCAAAGTTTATTTTCAAACCGCTATTTTGCCCGATTCCAGAACTGTCTTTATAGTCTGGGTCTTCGGTTACAATCGCAGCGAAAGCGTTGCTCCACCCTTCAGAAAAGGCAAGGCGCGGATCGAGTTTCGCGCTCAAGCTATGAAGGCCCGCCATTGAATCAAGCCGAGATAAATTTTCTTCAAAATAATGTCCCCATTCATGCACAATCACATGAGGGTCATATTCATCCGTATCGCGGCCTTCCTCACCTAGGACATAAATAACGTTATCATCTCTGAAGAAACCCGTGGTCCCAATATGTCCAATGCTTCTTTCGCCAATGATTGGGCGGTTATTGGGACTCCAGCGGATTTCAAGCTCAGGAAAAGTTGCGCTTGCGTCAACCTCATCCACGACTTTAATCGCCGCGTAAACCGAGTTCAAAATTGCGAAAGGCGCCGCCGCGCGAACGCTATCATAAGACGCGCCGCCCCATCCTGACGGTGCATTTAAATTACGAGTTTGCGAGGCGTTAGTTCCTGAAGAGCTTAGCGAGCCTTCTAACATATATAGCGCGTTGCCAGCTGTATTATCTGTCACCGTAACATCCCAGTCCCGGCCTTGCGGCGCTTTAAGCTGCGCCGCGACCTGAACCCGAACATCGCGCGAGGCAGAAACAGTAAAATCATAATCACCGCTATCATTGGTGATATCTTCGGCGATAACGCCGCCTGTTGAATCAATAAGGGACACCACAACCCCGCGCGCGGGCTCTTGCGTAATCGCGCCGTAATCAAGACCAAGACCTTGGGTTCTATGGGGCACATTATCAAATGTGATTTTGCCGCCAATCGTAACTTCGCTGGCGGCTGCTGTTGTGGTACTCGCCGTTGTTGAAACAGGCGCAGGAGCGGCCGTCGCGACGGGCGGGGGCGTTACAGTTGCTGAGCCTCCAGAACCGCCGCCGCAAGCCGTTAAAATCAAGGCTGTTAAACTTAGAGATAGTGACTGTATCGCTCTCATGAGACGCTCCGCTTTGAGCGAAAAGAGGAGCAATTAATGTGCCATTAACCATGTTTTTAGGCGAATTTTTATAACGAGTTCGTCTTTGAGGCGTAGCGAGACAAGACGGGTGCGGGCGCTATTTTAGCCCCAGAGCTTTGGCTGCAAGATTTGGCAGAGCCGTATCATCCCAATCAAAACGTACATCGCCGATACGGACAATAACAAGTTCGGCGCTTTGAGACATATAAACACGTTGACCGCCAAAGCCGTCAAAAAACGCCGTATCTTGTAAAAT
>CAZJRU010000158.1:0-3959 GCA_964548315.1 uncultured Hellea sp. | reverse complement strand
AGGAAGGCTGCCAGGCCTTTGTCGGTTAGGACATGATTGGCGAGGTTTTTGATGACAGCAGGCGGGGCGGTCATAACGTCCGCGCCGATAAGGGCGCAGTCTTTTACGTGGTTGACGCTACGAATTGAGGCCGCGAGAATTTCTGTCTCATAGCCGTAATTGTCATAAATTGTGCGGATATCCTCAATCAGCTCCAGTCCGTCTAGCGTGATGTCGTCGAGACGGCCGATAAAGGGAGAAATATAAGTCGCGCCGCATTTGGCTGCGAGTAGGGCTTGATTCGGAGAGAAGCAAAGCGTGACATTGGTTGGGATGTTTTCTTTGGAGAGCGTATTACACGCTTTAAGGCCGTCCATAGTGAGAGGAAGCTTCACGCAGACATTACTCGCGATTTTGCGGAGGTGGCGCCCTTCCTTGATCATTTCATCGGCTTGCGTTGCAACAACTTCAGCGCTGACATGACCGTCTGTTATTTTGCAAATTTCAGCAATGACCTCTTTGAAGTCACGGCCTGATTTGGCAATGATTGAGGGATTGGTTGTTACGCCGTCGACAAGCCCGATGTCATTTAGCTCTGCAATTTGGTCCAAATCTGCGCTATCAACAAAAAACTTCATGGGAGACTCCAATTGGGGACGATTCTAATTGAAGGTCTGCTATCACGAATCATGGATTACCAAAACTAAAATGAAGAACGCGCAGGTCCTTTTTCCTGTAAATGTCCCTGGGGCATTTGATTACCGTCTCCCGCCAGAGATGTCGGCCCCGCGCGGCAGCTTTGTGTTTGCGCCGATTGGTAAGCAAATGAAGCTGGGCGTGTTATGGAATATTGCTGAGGATGATGGGGCGCGGGCTCTTAAGGAACTGGCGGGCGTAAAAGCGTCGCTGCCTTTATCCGAAAAAATGCTAAGCTTCATTGACTGGACCGCGCGCTATAATTGCGTTTCGCCGGGGTTGGTCCTGCGCATGGTCATGCGGAGTTATAAAGCGCTGGACCCAAGCCCTGTCGTGACTCAGTTCACGCCCAGCGGAACACTGCCCCCAAACATGTCTGCAGCGCGGCACGCCATATTAGCGGAGGGCGGACCGTTTCCCGCGCGAGCCAGCGAGATCGCAGAACGAGCCAGTGTGAGCGCTGGCGTTGTCCGTAGTTTTGAAAAGGCGGGCGGGATGCGGGCGCAGAGCCTGCCCGTCGATCAGCCTTTTGAGGTTCCTAATCCTGAATATGGCGGGATGAGTTTAACGCCAGCCCAACAGAACGCGGCGCAAGATCTTATCCACCAAGTCGCGCAAGGACAGTTTAATGTAAGCTTACTAGACGGCGTAACCGGCTCTGGAAAAACAGAAGTTTATTTCGAGGCCGTTGCGCAAGCCTTAGAGAACGGGGGGCAAGTTCTTGTCTTAGTTCCAGAGATAGCGCTGACACAAGCGGGCGTATCGCGCTTCAAAGCCCGCTTCGGCGCTGAGCCTGCGCAGTGGCATTCTCAAATAGGGGATGCGCCGCGACGGCGCGTTTGGCGCGAAGTGGCGCAGGGGCGGGCTAAACTTGTTTTGGGTGCACGTTCCGCGCTGTATCTGCCTTTTCCAAACCTAAAACTGGTTGTCGTCGATGAAGAACATGACACCTCTTATAAGCAGGAAGAAGGCGTTATTTATAACGCGCGGGATATGGCTGTTGTCCGCGGCAAAATTTCAGGACATTCTGTCGTGCTCGCCTCGGCCACCCCGTCACTGGAAAGTCTCGTTAATGCCAGAAGTGGGCGCTATGCTCATGTCGTGCTTCCGGAACGGCCAGGCGCAATTACCTTGCCCAAAATTGATTTGGTTGATCTGAAAGATCATCAGCCTGAAAAAGGTAATTACATTTCAGCCCCGCTGATTGCGGCAGCTCAGCGGGTTTTAGACCGCGGCGAGCAGGCGATGTTTTATCTCAACCGGCGTGGCTATGCTCCGTTGATTATCTGCCGTAATTGCGGAGAAAAATTGAAAAGCCCAGATACAGATAGCTGGCTTGTACAGCACCGCGCGACAGGCAGGGCCATGTGCCATCATACAGGTTTTTCTATGCGGATGCCCAAAGCTTGCCCAGAATGCAAAACCACGGAAAGTTTAGTACCAGTCGGGCCAGGTGTGGAACGCGTGGCCGAAGAAGCGGCGCGCCATTTCCCGAAAGCCAGAATTGAAATCTTTAGTTCAGATACGGCGGGAAATCCTTCTGAAATCAAGGCCCGCATGAGCCGTATGGAGCAAGGCGAGATAGATATTCTTGTGGGGACGCAAATGGTCGTCAAAGGCCATAACTTTCCGCATTTAACCTTCGTCGGTGTTGTTGATGGCGATTTAAGCCTGGCGGGCGGTGATCCACGGGCAGGGGAACGTACCTATCAAACCTTGGTGCAAGTGGCTGGCCGGGCTGGAAGGGCCGATAAACCGGGGCACGCCCTTATTCAAACCCATCAACCTGATCATGAAGCTCTCATTGCTCTGGCGGCTGGAGATAGAGAGCGGTTTATTTCCGCTGAACTGGCCCTGCGTGAGGCACTCTTGCTTCCGCCATATGGAAAATTAGCCGCGATTATCATTTCAGGGCCTGATCAAGCTAAAACAGAAAGTTTTGCTAAAAAGGTTGTGACACTTGCCCCGAAAGCAGAAGGTATTGAGATTTTAGGACCATCCGAGCCGCCAATTGGCCGCCTTAGAGGGCTTTATCGCCGCCGTATCCTTATTCAAAGTGAGGACAGGGTTAATCTGTCCAAATACATGCGAATATGGCGGAAAAGGCTAAAAGTCCCAAATAAATACAAGTTGCAGATAGATATCGATCCTCAAAGCTTCATGTAGTCACCATTTGTTATGATTTTAACAGGGGATTGGTACGGAACTTGCTCTCCTAATTGGTGAAAAAACTTATTTTCAAGCTAATGTTTAAGTTATTTTGTGACGATTTTGAGGAAAATATAATGTTAAAAAACTGGACCGATGAACACACAGAAAGTTTTGGTAAAAAGTCATTCACAGTTGAGCATAGCCTCAAGGAGACTGGCTTGTTCACAGATGAAGCTTTAGCTGACTTACTCGATAAGCATCCTCGTTCTCACTTGGATGTCTGTACAATGGCAGATCATGATTTGTGGCAAGCTAAGTTTCGGACTGGAGATGTACGCAATGTTGATGGGAAAACACTGATTGAAGCAGCACGAGCAGGATCAATTTGGATGAATTTGCGGCAAGCTATGAATATGCATCCTGAATATAAAATTGTTCTTGATAAGATGTATTCGCAACTTGCCCAATTATCTGGAGCTAAACATTTAAAACCCCGTGGAGGGATTTTGATTACCTGCCCAACCGCTGAAACACCGTATCATTTCGATCCAACTGATACAATTTTATGGCATGTGCGCGGACAAAAGACGATGTATTTATATCCTCGGACTGAGGAATATTTACCGGATGAATATTTTGAGCGTGTTCTCTTTTGTGATAATGAAGATTATCTTCCCTATCATAAAAAGATGGATGAAGGCGCAGCAAAGTTCGATCTCACGGATAATCAAATGATTACTTGGCCATTAAATTCGCCGCATAGGGTTGAAAATAGCTCTTATTGTGTCTCTGTAACGGCCGAATATTCATCTCCCGAAAGTTCTTTTAAAAATGCTGTGATGTATACGCATGCGGTAATGCGTCGAAAGGCTGGCATGAATCCGTCTTGGCGACGGACATCTTATCCCTCAAAAATGGTCAAAGCGATTACAGGGCGGATGTTACGTAAAATGGGCATTTTAGCCTCTTTGAAAGAAATAGACACTGTCACTTTTACTGTTGATAAGAACGCTCCAGGCTATATTTTAGATACGGCGCCCTTTCTGCGTGACTTTTAAAGTATGCCTTTATTTAGGGCCTTTTTAACCACCTGCTAAAACGTCGCACTCCAACCGGACTTGGCAAGCGATATT
>CAZJRU010000157.1:0-3961 GCA_964548315.1 uncultured Hellea sp. | reverse complement strand
CTGACAGTGCAATTACCGTAGGTGTTATAGGCCTCATCATAGCAAGTTTCGTTTTCAAGGAAGAAGACGTAGTCTGACGTTAATGAAATCACCAATTACACTGTAGTTTTAACACCGTAATTTTCAACATGTATACATAACATTGATTTTATGAGGTCCGGCGTGGTATTCAGATATATCTTCATTCAGGTTTTTATATGCTAATACGGTCACATATTTATATCGCGAGTTGCTTTATAATCGGCATATTTGGGGGATGCTCAGACAATCACGAGCCTTCTTCTACTCATCCCCATTCCGATGATCATGTTTTGGCGCAAAAGGGTGAGGCTATATCTGAACGAATAATTGCGTCCAAAGAAGAAGAAACACGCACAAAGAAAAGTTCACGGTCCGCCGATGCCCATACGCACGGGGATGCTGAGCTTGCGGTTGTTATCGAAAAAGGGAGTGTGACGATTGAACTAGACACGCCGCTTTATAATATTTTGGGATTTGAACATGCGCCTGAAACGCAGGCCCAAAAGGCCGCGGCGCTGCAAGCGGAGCTGCAGCTCACGCGCAGCTCTGATCTGTTTGAATTTAATTCCAAAGCGAATTGTAAAAACCTGTCCCAAGATCAAAACATCAGCCTGTTTGATAAGGCAGAAGCAGATGAACACTCAGACCATGATGACGAGGGGCATGACGAAGAAAATCATCATGAAGATCACGACGACGAAGAAGGCCATGACGCGCATCACCAAGACGAGTCCCATAATGATGAGGCTCATAAGGACGAGGCTCACAATGATGTCTTATTGACTTATGAATTTAAATGCGAACACCCTTTAAAGCTCTCACACCTTAACGTAAATTTATTTGAGTTTTTTGAAGAACTGTCAGAGGTTGACGTCACCTTTCTTGGACCTGCGACACAGAAACAGGTCACATTAACCCGCACACAAAGACAATTGGATATAACGCCATGAAATTTTTAAAATCGACACTGCCTTGTCTTTTGGCTCTCTGCCTAAGCGCTTGCCAGCCTGCAGCGGAGATAAATAGCGAAGGGGCTAGCGCGCAAACGCAAAGTATCTCTGAGAAGAAAACCGCACAAGCACCGTCAGCCGAAATCGAAATTCTAGCCTGGAAAGACCTTATGCCTGACGGAGAGGATCAACGGCTCGAAGAACTTTACGCCGAATTTTATGAAGAGCGTGAACAAAAATACCGGGAGCAACTCACGCTCTCGCAAGCGGCCAAGGGCGGGTCAGACCTTATAAGTCTGATTGATGAAGGCAGCGCGCAGGACACGATGGATCAAATTGGGACCTATAATGTGGTCGAAGACCTTGATGGTCTGCATGTACGTCTGCCTGGTTATGTCGTACCTTTGGATTTCAATGCCGCCTCTGCTTATGACGAATTTTTATTGGTTCCTTATTTTGGGGCCTGCCTTCACACCCCGCCGCCGCCGCCCAATCAGATTGTTTTTGTTAAATCCGCCAAGGCGGCAAAAATTTCTGATATAAATGAGCCCGTCTGGATTGAAGGCCTTATGAAAACGGGTAAGTTTGGGTCTGATCTGGGTAATAGCGCCTATGAGCTGACATTGTCTAAACTCGAGCCATATGAGTATTGATAAGGTTCTAAATTTGACGAATGTGCGTTTTGGTTACGAGCCCGCTCCAACACTCATCAATATTGACCACTTTGATATCAAAAGCGGCGAGAGCGTCTTTTTAAAAGGCCCGAGCGGGTCTGGGAAAAGTACGCTTCTGGGATTAATAGGCGGCGTTTTAGCCCCGCAGGCTGGCAAGCTATCCCTTTGCGGATCGGATATGACGACGATCTCATCTGGTAAACGCGATAAAATCCGCGCCGACCACCTAGGAATAATTTTCCAGCAATTTAATCTACTCCCCTATATTGGCGTGTTGCAAAACTGCACTTTGCCGTGCCGTTTCTCACTGCGCCGGCGTCAGCGGGCGATTGAGTCGAGCGGGTCCGTATTGGCAGAGGCAGAAGCGCTTATCCGGGGGCTTGGCCTGACGGAAGAAGAGTTCTTGCGCCCGGTGCGTGAGTTAAGTGTCGGCCAGCAACAACGCGTCGCCGTCGCGCGCGCTTTAATTGGAGGCCCTGACTTGATTATTGCCGATGAGCCCACCTCCGCGCTCGATCATGACAATCGCGACCGCTTTATAGATCTGCTTAATCACAACCGAGAGACATATGGCACGGCGCTTTTATTTGTTAGTCACGATCAAACCTTGGCTTCCCATTTTGACCGCTCCGTCTCTCTCTCAGAACTCAACTCAAAAGTTACAGCATGAGGCATATGGCGATTTTATCACTGGCTTTGCAGTCTATTTGGGCGCGCAAAGTCACAGCTGTTTTGACCATCATTTCCATCGCGGCCGCAATCCTGCTTTTCGTTGCCGTCGAGAATTTACGCCAAGGCGCGCGGGCCAGCTTTGAGCGCACAATCAGCGATACAGACGTTATTGTGGGCGCGAGGTCCAGCCCGATTAATCTAGTCCTCTTTTCCGTTTTTCAAATTGGCGACCCGACTAATAATGTGACCTGGGAGACCTATGAGGATATCAAGGCCCGCAAAGACGTGGCCTGGGCTGTCCCAATTAGTCTGGGTGATTCCCACCGCGGGTTTCGCGTGGTCGGAACAACGCCCGATTATTTTCAGCATTATAAATATGCGGATTCGCAATCGCTGACCTTTAGAGACGGACAGGTCTTTGACGATTTATTTGATGTTGTCCTAGGCGCGCAGGTCGCGCGGGAATTGGGCTATGACATACATAACAAGCTTACCTTGGCCCACGGATTGGGCGGGACAAGTTTCGTCAATCATGACGACTTGCCGTTTTCAATTACGGGTATTTTGAAACCTACCGGCACGCCCGTGGACCGCTCGGTCTATGTCAGTTTAGGCGCGATTGAGGCCATCCATACGGGCTGGCAAAGCGGAACGCCCACCCCGATGAGCCGCGCGAATACCCCCGATAAGCTCAGAGCGAAAAACCTAACGCCCGATAGCATTACCGCCATGTTTGTCGGCGCAACCTCGCGCGTTCGCAGCCTAGGTCTACAGCGCGATTTAAATACCTATGCCGCAGAACCTCTCCAAGCGGTCATCCCCGGCGTCGCGCTAAGCCAGCTTTGGAACGTTGTCTCTGTGGTTGAACGCGCCTTGGCGCTTGTCTCTGCTTTTGTCATCGCTATGGGCCTGATTGGTATTTTAACATCGATCCTGACATCCTTAAATGAACGGCGACGAGAAATGGCTATCTTGCGCGCCATGGGGGCTCGCGGCAGGCATATAATTGCGCTGCTGGTTAGTGAAGCCGCCTTGCTGGCCTTCATTGGCAGCGCCTTGGGCCTCGCGGTGCTTTATGGGTTACTATGGATGTTCCGCCCGCTTTTAGAAACGCGGTTTAATATCGGCGCGCTGCGAATGTTGCCGGGACAATTTGATCTTGGCGTTCTCATTGCCGTGACAGGAGTTGCGGCTATTTTGGGCTTAATCCCAGCTTTAATCGCGCTAAAACGGTCCTTGTCCGACGGTCTGACAATCCGCGTTTAAGACCGCTTTTAACTATAGCTTCTTTTTGATTATAGCGTCTTCGTTTGTCTTTTCGTTATTAGCTTTTTTAGCTAGGCGCGCCTTGGCCTTGTTTGCCGCATTATTCGCCGCATTTGAAAAACTCGGCTTCGCCTTTTTAGGCGGCAGAGCGGGTGTAGACTCCTCGAGGCTATCTTGGGTGAATACAGGGTCAGTTGTACTTACCTGCGGATTATAGCTTTGCCACGGCGCATTGCGCATATATCCGCTAAAACCACCGCCATGCATATCACATGCATAAGCTACCCCGCCCATCGAAAGAGAGCCGAATATAATTGAAGACGCTAAAACAACATTTTTCATAAAGCTACGATGGCATAAAAAGCCATTTTCGTCAAT
>CAZJRU010000156.1:0-4004 GCA_964548315.1 uncultured Hellea sp. | reverse complement strand
TTTAAGAGAGAAAAAGAAACCGCCACAGGTTCAGCTGATGAAGTTAATCCTGTTTATCAACCGTCGGCTAGTCTTACAGGAAAGTCGGCCAATTCAGAGGATATTCAATCAGCGCGAAATTCCATTCAATTTCTAACTAATGAATTCAAAACAACAGCCGACCAGCAACAGGTCGCAGCGAAACGCATGGCTGCGTTAAATAGAACATTGGCAAAAATGGAAAGTGGATTGAGACAATTGCCCCGCCTGGAAGGCCAAAATTCAGTGCTTTCAACGGAACTCATGGATGTCAGGAAAAAGCTGGAACAAAAGTCAACTTGGGCATCGGAGCAAGAAAATAAACTTATCATGCTGGAGCGTCGGCATAATGAGATGAAGCAGCTCTTGGAATCAGCAAAGGCAGATGTGGCGCAAGGCAAGGACCGAAGCGCGGCTGATAAGGAAAAGCTAATTCAGCAAGGACGCTATATTGAAAACCTTGCAAGCAAAATGAGTCAAAGCGATGAAAATTTGTCTTTCATGCAAATTTCAAATCAAAACTTGCAAGACGAAATTGCTAAACAAGCCGCGGAGATTTCCTCGAAATCTCATAGAGTCATGGAACTTCAAAAAAATCTAGAAGAGTTATCTTTGCGATTAGACCGTAAGACAAAAGAAAATGATACCTCAACGGCGGAATTGAAAGAGTTGCGATCAAACTTCAGCGACATAAAGACCAAGTATTTCGAGACATCTGGAGCTCTTGAAAACGCTAAATATGATATCAGGACTCAGAAGAATGTCTTCGAAGAGACTGTGAAAAGACGCGATGATGAAACGCTTGCCTTAAAGAGTAGAATTGAACAGCTCAATACGCAGCTTCGCATTAAAGACAATATGTCCAGTCACTTCGACGAAGAGGTTATAGCGCTTAGAAGTCAGCTCGAGAATGAACGCGAAAGAAATGACCGCAATGAACTTCGGTTTCGCGGTAAGGCAGACGAAGTCGAACGAAATGCAAGAGCTTTGGCGAGAGCCAAGGTTGAATATGAAACGCTTAATGCTAAATTCGTTGCGGCGATGGAAGACGTGGAAACCCTCCGGAAAATCAATCAGGTTCAACGGCAAAAGCTTGAGCGTTATGCCGCCATAGGCGGGGTTAGCGTCGGGCAATCCATGATTGCTGCAGAAGCGGCTAAATCTGACGTGATGCGAAAGGCTAATGTTTCGCCCAACAAGGCTATCTATACGGTCAGCCTATCCGACAAGCGTCAGGCAGGTTAGCTGGCCTTATCTGCCCGCGGTTCTAGGGCCGCCAGATTGAGGTGGCGCCGCGCCGCTAGCCACGTCGCGTTCGGCTATTAAAGCCAAAACCAAATTATCATAAAAGGCTATCTGGTTTTGAATAACCGGGTCATCAACTTCTGGGTCGGGAGCGCTAACGGGGCGAAGCTTTAGCCCTTTATGGGCTGAGCGCATAAAGTCTTTCCAGACATCGACAGGTAATAGTCCGCCTGTAATCTTGCGCATTGGTGAGTTATCATCATTTCCTAGCCAGACACCGGTTGTGTAATCTGCTGTAAAGCCGATAAACCAAGCGTCACGGTAATCTTGAGACGTTCCAGTTTTTCCTGCTGCTTGTCTTGTGCCAAGGCGCGCGCCGTGGCCAGTTCCCGTATCTATGACATCGCGCAAAATAGACGTCATTTGTCGGGCGTAAGGGGCAGGGTAAACCCGCGTCGGGGACGTCGGATTGCGGGTATAAAGAGAAGTTTTTGATGTGTTCGAAATGTTTTCAATAATAAATTTAGGAATTTTTCTACCTTCATTCGCAAATACAGTATAGGCCCCCGTTAAATCATAAAGCGTAACTTCTGACGACCCTAATGAGATTGAATAGTGGGGCTTCATTGTTGATGTAATTCCAAACCTGTAAGCAATATCGGCTACTCGGCCAGGCCCTATTTCTGCTCCAACCTGTGCAGCAATTGTGTTGATTGAATGCTTTAAGGCTTCGCGAATAGACATAGGGCCCCTATATCTCTTCGTGTAGTTTTCAGGTGCCCAGCCATCAATTTGCGTGGGTTGGTCTATCCTGATTGTCCCGGGCGTGAAACCTTCTTCAAGCGCGGCGGCGTAAACGAATGATTTAAAGGAACTTCCCGGTTGTCTTTTGGCTTGTATAGCTCTGTTAAATTTTGAATCGCTGTATTTTCGTCCGCCAATCATGGCACGAACAGCCCCCGTTTCAGTATCCAATGAGATCAGGGACCCCTCCGAAACTTTTTTAGACTTCTCATTTTTATCGAGTATTTTTGTGATCGCGTCCGCCGCCTTCTTTTGCAAATTCGAGTCCAGCGTCGTTTGTATAACAAGATCTTTATGTTTGCTTCCGACCAAAGTCTGAGCACGTTCTGCTATGTAGTCAAAAGCATGTCCAATAAGGTCTTCGCTGATTAAGGTCTCCGTCTCGCTAACGATAACGGGCGGTGAGTGACTCGCTTCATCCATCTCGTCTGGCGTAATCATGTTGTTCGTTAACATGCGGCTCAATACTAATTCCGATCTGAGGAGGGCGCCATCATAATTCGATACAGGATTATAGCGAGAAGGGGCTTGAGGTAAGGCGGCCAATAAAGCTGCTTCCGATAAGGTTAAGTCGCGCGCAGTTTTGCCAAAATATCTTTGGGATGCGGCCTCAACACCGAATATTCTAGGTCCCAAAGGTATTCTGTTTAGATAAAGTTCGAGGATTTCTGGTTTCGACAGGCGTTGTTCCATTTCGCGGGCCAGCCACATTTCTTGAAATTTGCGGCGATAAGTTTTGGCTGGCGTCAGAACCATGTTCTTAACAAGTTGTTGCGTGAGTGTTGATCCGCCTTGTGCGCGGCGACCAGACTTGGTGTTTTCAATCATCGCCCGCAAGATTGCTTTATTGTCTATCCCTTGATGTTCATAAAAACGCTCGTCCTCAATGGCGAGGAAAGCATTGGGGACGTAGGCGGGCATGTCGGTGAGTTTCATGGGTTCGCCGATATGAGCGCCGCGGTGTCCAATGATGACCCCGTCTTTATCAAGTAGGGTCAAATTAGGTTCGAGGTTCATTTCCCACATTGTGGTCTTGTCTGGCAGGTCAGGCAGACCATCCATAAGATAATAACGGGTTTGGAAGTATCCAAATGTCGCAATAAGGATAAGTGCCGCTAAAACAATCAGCGCAATATTGCGCTTTCTGCGGGCTTCATTGTCGTTAGCGACATCTATATCGGCGCGGTATGTTGGCATCTCGTCCATTGTTGTATATGGGCTTCCTATGTCGAGCAAAACAATTCTTCCGTTCTGGAAAACCAAAAATATGGCAGAAATGAGCCCTGACGAGTGGGAAAGCTTATGTGACAGTTGTGGTAAGTGTTGTTGTATTCGTTTGGAAGACGAAGATACAGCGCAAATTTATATTACTGACGTGGCTTGTAAACTGTTTAATGCGCAGACTTGTCAATGCGGGGATTATCCTAATAGGAGCAAAAAAGTGCCTGACTGCGTGACGTTAACACCTGATAATGTGGCGCAGCTCAAATGGATGCCGCGAACATGTGCCTACCGCTTGGTGTCAGAAGGTAAAGATTTGCCTGAGTATCATCACCTTATTAGTGGGTCTCGGCAGACAATTCATGAGGTTGGTATGAGCGTTCAAGATGCAGTCACAAGTGAAATCTTAGTGACAGAAGAAGAGCAAATAACGCGAATAGTTATTTGGCCTGGAGAACCTGATATTAATTAAGCTTAAAAGCCAAACAATGTAAAAGCTTCATAAATTCAATGAGCTATCGGTGATTTTAAATGCGGAATTGAGCCTCCGCGCATATACTAAAACAGCTCGGGCCTGCTACCTGCTCTCCCGCGCGTGAGTGCTCAGTAATTCTCTTGTGAAATATTGCTATTTTCTCAAAGATATACGTTGCAATCCTACAGGGAGATGACTAGGTTTCGGCGCGATTGTGGACGCGAAATTGTGAGTCCTTTTT
>CAZJRU010000155.1:0-4028 GCA_964548315.1 uncultured Hellea sp. | reverse complement strand
CGGTAACGAAGCAAGTCTCTCGTCGTGTTGTGAAAACACCGGCTCGTACGCAAGAGCGTGTCATCCCAGCGATAACAAAGCAGGAAACACGTCGCCGCATCAAAACGCCAGCTGCTACAGCTGAGCGCGTTGTACCAGCGGTTACGAAGCAAGTGACACGCCGCGTTGTGAAAACTCCGGCTCGTACGCAAGAGCGCACGATCCCAGCGATCACAAAGCAGGAAACTCGCCGCGTTATTAAGACACCAGCAAATGTTGTCGAGCGGGCTACGCCAGCTGTAACGAAGCAAGTCACACGCCGTGTTGTTAAGACACCGGCTCGTACGCAAGAGCGCACGATCCCAGCCGTAACGAAGCTAGAAACTCGCCGCGTCGTTAAAACGCCAGCAGCGACACAAGAGCGTGTCGTTCCGGCTGTAACGAAGCAAGTGACCCGCCGTGTTGTTAAGACACCGGCTCGGACACAAGAGCGGACTGTTCCAGCGATCACTAAGCAGGAAACTCGCCGTGTTGTAAGAACGCCATCAGCTACGACTGAGCGCGTTATTCCAGCGGTAACGAAAACTGTGTCACGCCGTGTTGTGAAAACACCAGCGTCTACACAAGAGCGGACTGTTCCAGCGATCACTAAGCAGGAAACACGTCGCCGCATTAAGACACCATCTCGCACTGTCGAGCGGGTGGTCCCAGCGGTAACGAAAACTGTTTCTCGCCGTGTTGTGAAAACGCCGGCTCGGACACAAGAACGTTCGATCCCAGCGGTCACAAAGCAGATCACACGACGCGTTGTTAAAACGCCGGCTGCGACGCAAGAACGTGTTATTCCAGCTATCACAAAGCAGGAAACTCGCCGTGTTGTGAAGACGCCAGCGTCGACACAAGAGCGTGTTATCCCAGCTGTGACTAAGCTTGAAACCCGCCGTGTTGTTAAGACACCAGCGGCGACACGTGAAATCAGCGTCCCAGCTGTCACGAAGACTGTATCGCGCCGCGTCGTTAAGACACCGGCACGGACACAAGAACGTGTGATCCCAGCTGTAACGAAGCAAGTTACTCGCCGCGTCGTGCGGACACCAGCTTCAACATCTGAGCGTGTTATCCCAGCGGTAACTAAGCCTGTTACACGTCAAGTCGTGAAAACGCCGGCTCGTACGCAAGAGCGGACGATCCCTGCGAGAACACGTCAAGTGACACGCCGCGTTGTGAAAACGCCAGCGGCAACAACAGAGCGTCAGATCCCAGCGGTCACAAAGACTGTTTCACGCCGTGTCGTTAAGACACCAGCACGGACACAAGAACGGGTTATCCCAGCTGTGTCTAAGCAAGTGACACGTCGTGTGATGCGCACACCAGCTTCAACGCAAGAGCGGGTCATCCCGGCTGTGACGAAGCAGGAAACACGTCGTCGTATCAAAACGCCAGCCTCTACGCAGCAGCGTACGATCCCAGCGGTTACGAAAACGGTCTCACGCCGCGTCGTTAAGACACCGGCAACAACGCGCGAGCGGGTCATCCCAGCCGTCACGAAGCAAGTTACGCGTCGTGTGGTTGACCAGACACCTCGCACAGAGCGTCGTTTGATCCCGGCTCGTTACGATACGATTACAGTTCAGAAAATGGTGGAACCACCACGCACTGAAACAGTCGTTATCCCGGCTCAATATGGTACGATCGAACGTCGTACTCAGACGTCTCCGGAACGTGCTGAGTGGCGCTCAATCCTTTGTGAAGCGAATGCCAACACAACTGTTATCTCTGCTATCCAGCGAGCTCTGCAAACTCAGGGTTACTATAGAGGTGCAATTGACGGACGCTTAGGCCAAGGAACTTACAGCGCGGTTGAAGCGTTCCAGAAGGCTCGCGGACTATCAACTGGTGGCTTAACGCTACAATCTGTTGAGGCTCTCGGTGTTAACTGGCGCTCATTGATCAGCGGTACATCTGGCGTGACTAGCGGTGGCTTCACAACTGGCGGTTCTGTCTCAGGAGGCTCAACAGGCTTCTCAAGCGGAACAAGAACAGTTGTTGGCGGATCATCTGGCTCACTTAGCGGATCGACATCTGGCTACTCTATCGGAGCAGACGGACAGGTACGTGACGGATCTGGAACAATCCTTGGACGCCTAGACGGATCAGGCAATGTTGTTAACTCAGCAGGCTCTATCGTCCTTCGCGGCTTCTCATCAGGTGGTTCACTTGGTGGTGGATCAATCGGCGGCGGAAGCCTTTCGGGTGGTTCACTTGGCGGAGCTATCAGCGGAGCAACTGGCGGAGCATCTGCTGGCGGCTTTACTGTCCGCTCTGACGGATCCGTAACAAATGCTTCCGGTGTTGTTATCGGACGTGTTGACGGAAGTGGAAACATTACTGACAGCTCAGGCCGTGTTATTGGCCGCGTTACTGGTCAGTAAGAACCCCTTATAAAATGATAGAGCCCCGCTCATTGAGCGGGGCTTTTCTTTTGCGCCTATAACGGGCGTAATTTTTGGGCGGAGCAGCGTTGACACATCGCTAAGCCGCTGTATATAGAGCCACGAAATGGCCGCTGAGTCTTGTCTCGCTGCGGCTTTAATTGATTTTGGGTATCAAAGCCCCAAGCTAAACTTAAGGATATGACCATGTTTGCAGTCATCAAAACAGGCGGTAAGCAATATAAAGTCGCAAAAGACGACATTATCGTTGTCGAAAAACTCGACGCAGAGGCTGGAAAATCAGTCGCCTTCGGTGACGTGTTGCTTGCTGGTAAAGAAGGTGATGTTAAAGTCGGAACACCTTTATTAAAAGGCGCCGAAGTTAAAGGCGAAGTTCTTGAACAGCGCAAAGGCGCTAAAGTGATGATCTTCAAAAAGAAGCGTCGTCAAACATATCGCCGTAAGCGCGGTCATCGTCAAAATGAAACAGTCGTGAAAATCACGTCTATCAAAGCATAACGATCAGGTTAGGAGACTCTCATGGCACATAAAAAAGCAGGTGGTTCATCCAATAACGGTCGCGATAGTGCGGGCCGGCGCCTTGGCGTTAAAAAATCAGGCGGCCAAGCGGTCATTCCTGGAAACATTATTATTCGCCAGCGCGGAACAAAGTATTATCCTGGCACGAATGTCGGTATGGGCAAAGACCATACGCTCTTCGCGCTTACGGAAGGACGCGTCGCATTCACAACGAAACGCAATCAGCGAACATTTGTGTCTGTAGAGCCGATGGCCAAAGCCGCAGAATAGCGATCCTTAAAATAAATGGATCGCCCCCTAAATGGTGATCCGATAAAAGCAGGGAAATCGGACCACCGGTTTCCCTTTTTATTTGGGACCTTCTTCCCTGCCGCCAGAAGATGGAGGCGAATATGAGAGACATAATAAAAACAGAACGTTTAACGTTGCGCCAATTAACGCTTGAGGACGCACCCGCTCTATCGCGCCTTGTCAGTGATTATGACATTTCGCGAATGACGGGATCATTCCCCTACCCTCTACCGCTGCTCTCAGCTGAATTTAGAATTATGTATCTTCGCGCGCGCAGACGGCAACGCCTCGCCTATCCTTATGCCATAACGCGTAATGGCGGCGAATTAATGGGCATGGCCGACCTCTTTCGTGATAGTCCTGACGCTGTCCTTGAGATCGGTTATTGGACTGGCAAACCCTTTTGGGGACAAGGCTATGTAAGTGAAGCGGCCCGCGCCATTATTGACGAAGCCCGCACACAGCTTGGTGCTAAGAGTATTGTCGCAGGGGCATTTTCAGATAATCCTGCAAGCCTGCGCGTCTTAAAGAAGCTTGGCTTTGTGCCAACGGGTGAAACTCAGATGTATTTCTCAATGGGACGTATGGAAAAGGCTCATAGCCTGAGCTTTCATCTTAATATAGACGCCTCGAAAGAGACACCAAATAAACGCCAACCATTGCGTTCGGGCTCAAATATCGTCATGAGAGCTTAAACCACGAAACCGCAACCATGAAATTTCTTGATCAAGCAAAAATATTTGTCAAATCCGGCAATGGCGGCGCAGGCTGCGTCTCCTTTCGCCG
>CAZJRU010000154.1:0-4032 GCA_964548315.1 uncultured Hellea sp. | reverse complement strand
ACCGATGATTTGGACGCAACTGAGGCCTTTTATACAAAGCTGCTAGGCTTCACTGTGGGGCCGCGTCCTGATTTTAAATTTGCGGGGCTTTGGCTCTATATCAATGACGCCGCCATGCTTCATGTCGTGCATGTCCAAGACATGCCAAACCCGCGCAAAGGCGTGCTCGATCATATGGCGTTTCGCGGACAAGATATAAATGAGCTTCTTGGGCGGCTGCGCGCAGCAGATATTCCCTATCGTTTGGTGCGCACGCCCCAGCCGTGGGATCAATGGCAGGTCTTTTTTGATGACCCTAACGGGGCGAAGGTTGAAGTCGATTTTGACGGGCAGGAACGCCTAGCCCCTCAATATCAATCGACATCCACCTAGTACATTCGCCTAGTCGTATTTAATGCGGCCCTTTTCGCCATGGGTTTGCTGCAAAACGCTCGTGGCAAGCGGGCCAAAGCCCGTCCACATATCTGCATTGACTTGGTCAGCCGGGATAACAACATCGGCGTAATCATGGGGCGCGCGCCAGCCCGGGTGAGGCTGAATTTTAACATATTGACCGCCGATAGGATGAAGCGCGAGGCGTTTGTCTAGAATTTTCTGAAGACGCTCAACTTGGCCAGGATTAGCCGCTGAAATATCGTCGGCTTCATTGGGGTCGCTCCAAACATTGAAGAGCTCGGTCTTGACCTGCGTTGTTCGGCGCTCATGATTGACATATTGAATGAGCTTCCACGGTCCGTCGAGGACGCCGTATTTAAACTCATTATAAATCGGCACATTAGAGCTAAAGACCAGCGGCTCACCGCGGTCTTTCTCGCCGCTCCCCGTCACAGCATTCCAGCGGTCTATGCCGTCAATTTTCTTTTTATAATTCGGCGCAACACCCGTCGCGCTCATCAGGGTGGGATAAACATCCATCACGGAAAATACATTTTCATTGACCGTATTGGCTGGCAAAACATCAGGCCAGCGCAGGACGGAGGTCACGCGAACCCCGCCTTCATAAGTTTCCAGCTTGCCCCCGCGCAGAGGTTTATTGACCCCGCCAAAATTATAGTACCCCCCATTATCGGAGAAGAAGAGGACTATGGTATTATCGGCAATGCCTTGCTTATCGAGGCTATCCAAAATGGAGCCTATGGCTTGGTCCATGCTATCGACCATACCGGCATAGGTCTTGGCCGGAAACCGCGGCGTGTTGATACGGGCGGGATATTTCGCCATATCTTCTTCCTTAGCTTCCATCGGGGAATGGGGGGCTAGGAAGGGGACATAAAGGAAGAAGGGCTTATCCGGGTCGCGCATCTCTTCGATAAAGCGGCTGGCCTGATTGCCGTGAATATCGGTGGCATATTCGCCTTTGTGATTAACCGGCACGCCGTTTTCTTGGAAGTCATGTCCGCCCGCCATCGTATGATCAAAATAAAGCACGTCCGTATTAAAATGGCCGTAGAAATGATCAAAGCCGCGCGCATTTGGCGTGTGCTGCTCAATCGTATGGCCTAAGTGCCATTTGCCTACCATCGCCGTTTGATAGCCTGCGTCTTGAAAATCTTGCGGCATGAACCGCTCAGCCGGAGAGATCCCGCCGTTATCCCACGCCATAAAAACGGCATGGGCCGCGCCGAGTTTAATCGGGTCACGCGCTGTCATCAGGGCCGCGCGGGTCGGCGTACAAAAAGGCGTGACGTAAAACCGTTCTAGCCGCATGCCTTCCTTGGCCAAACGGTCAATATTAGGCGTTTGAATATCGCTGCCGTGATAGCCAACATCCGCCCAGCCTAAATCGTCGGCCAGCAGGATAACGACATTAGGCGGGGGCGCATCGGCGGGGCGCTGCTTAACCAGCGACGCCAAATCAGCCGTTTGAGCCGAGGGGAAATCAAAGTCAGAGGACGCCACTTTTTTGAATTTTACTTTGGAAAAAATGAAACCCGCAATCAGCAGGATGACAAGAATTGCAAATATCTTCTTGAACATGGCTGTCCCCTTAAATCAGAATGAGTAGCGGTTTAGGCGCGCGTTCCAGAAACGTTGGAGCTTCCGAACATGCCCAACTTAACGGTGCCTTCCAGCGCGTCCCCGTCTACGCCGCAATCAAATTCTAGCGTAATCGGCATTGGCGAGGTTAAATCCGCTTTCCATTTCCCGCGTCCATCAGCCAAGCTGCCCTCTTGCACATCAATGGTATTGCCATCAGCTTCCATTGTACCCGATAGCGCGCCGCCGTCCTCCGTCAGGGTCATCACCGCTTCGCGGTCCCCCATGGGGGTTTTCATTGTGATATTCCAAGTTCCTGCAAATGACATGATTGTCTCCTGTTTAATAAAAGTTACGTTTAACTATTTGCGCCCATCGCATGTTTAGCCGCGACATAGCCAAATGTCATAGCCGGGCCAATGGTCGAGCCTGCCCCGGGATAAGTATAGCCCATCACTGAAGACGCCGTATTCCCCGTCGCGTAGAGCCCGCCGATGGGCGCGCCTTTTTCATTTAAGGCCTGCGCGTTGACATCGACATCAACCCCGCCTTTGGTTCCTATGTCACCGGGGTAAACGGGAAAGGCGTAAAAGGGCGCTTTGTCTAGCGGGGCCAAACAAGGATTGGGCGTAACGGTGGGGTCCCCATAATAGCGGTCATATTGCGCGCTGCCAGAGGCAAAATCTTCGTCGATGCCTGTCTGGGAATATTTAGCCACTTTCTCGACTGTGTTTTGTAAGCCAGCCGCGTCTACGTCCATCAACTTTGCTAGCTCAGCAATCGTGCTGGCTTTCTTAACAACAGCTTTGATGGATGAGTTCCATTTTGCATCTGGATGTACCGCCGTTGGATAGAGCGGGCCAATCCCGTATTTCTCGCGCGCGCGGCGATCAAATATAACCCAGCTCGTGTTGGGATGGGCTTGCAGCTCACGTCCGACCTCATCATAGCTGGCGGCTTCATTTAAAAAACGCTCACCCTTTCCATTGACGATATAAATCCCTGGCAGAGCGCGCTCAGCAAATAAAACCCGCGAGCGGTCATCGCGCGGCAAACGCACAGAGGGCCCCCACCAGGCTGCGTCCATCAACGTCATCTTCGCGCCGACGTCCATCGCGGCTCTATGCGCGTCGCCCGTATTTTGGCCCGGCGTTGCGCTCCATTTCGTATCTGTCGGCCCCGGCAAATTGGCCTCACGCATCTTGGCGTTATGTTCAAAACCACCAGCCGCGAGGATAACGCCCCGCGCGGCATTGACCCGCATATCTTGCCCGTCTTTGGTAATGATAGCGCCCGTAACTTGGCCATTTGATTCTATCAAAGATTTCAGCGGGGCCTCGCGCCATATCGGAATTTTACGTTTAAACACTGAAGTCAGACAACGCCCGACCAAAGCATTGCCAAGGCACAAACGCCTATGCCGCTTCGATTTCAATCGCATGGGAATATCGAGGCGATATGAAATCATGAGCTTTGCCATAATCCACTTCCAGCCTTTTTGGCGCGTAATAATCGTCTGCGCTTCTTTAATGGTAATGGTAAAGCCGCCAAAAATAGTCTGCGGATGGGGCGGACGCATATTGAAAAACTCTTTGCCAAGCTTGGTTGCCGAGAGCGGCACAGGGTCAAGCGTGCGCCACCCCTCTTTACTCCCGGGCTTATCCGTTAGGTAATCGGCGTAAGGCGTGGAGACAAAGCAAATATCGGATTTATCCTCCATCTCTTTGAGCATCTTCGGCGCGTTATCGACATAAGCCTGAAGCCGCGCTTCAGATACCTTATCCCCGATACAGGCTTTCATATATTCCACGGCGGCTTCGGGCGTATCGCTTTGGCCATGCTCGGCCATAAGATGGTTACACGGCACCCAAATCCCGCCGCCCGATGTGGCCGAGGTGCCGCCGTACATGTCTGATTTTTCAACAACCAGAACCTTGCCGCCATGATCATGGGCGGTGATGGCCGCGGTTAAGGCCCCTGCCCCTGACCCAACGATCAACACATCTACATCTATGGACTCCATCAACAGCTCACCCAGTTTTCTTTTATTAGACC
>CAZJRU010000153.1:0-4118 GCA_964548315.1 uncultured Hellea sp. | reverse complement strand
TAAAGAGCATGACACCCGACTTATCTATAAACTCAAAGCGTACTGTTGGAAAACGCATCGCCGCTAATACCGGTTTGATGGTGGGATCGAAAACGCTGGCTGCAATATTGGGCTTGGGTAGCCTTTCAATTGCGGCAAAAACAATTTCTCCTATTGAACTCGGAACCATCGTCTTTCTTCACGCCTATATGTTGTTCTTTTCCGAAGTGGCGACTTTCCAGTCTTGGCAATCAATTATCCGCTTTGGAACAGATGATGTAAAAGAAAACAACGCGCAAAAGCTGTCAAATTTGTTAAATTTTGGCGTAAAATTGGATGCCCTCGCGGCACTCTTAGCTTTTGTTTTGTCGATGTTAGTCTTTGTGTGTATCGTGAATCTTGCCCAGAGCTTTCCAGATAAATACACCGACAGGGCGGCTTTTGATATTATAACTTTGTCGAAATATGCTGTTATTTATTGTGTCTTATTACTGTTTAAACAACGCGGCGTATCAATAGGGATTTTTCGCCTTTTCGATAAATTTAATGTCTTGGCTGTCCGCGCTTTGGTGCAGCCTTCTTTTCGTTTCATTGGCGTGATGATAGCCGCGTCTATCGGTGCAGGATTCAAGGGGTTCTTTATCGCCTGGTTTTGCGGCGCCATGGCGGCCTATATTTTTCTACCCACTATGGCGATGTTAGAGCTCAAACGCCGTCATTTACTCAAAGCCGTTTTTACAGCCAGAACCTCGTTAAAATCACCGCGAGAGGGAATTTGGCCTTTTGTAATTAAATCTAATATCGATTCAACTTTGGCCGCTATGAATATGCATCTTCCTGCGCTCCTCGTGATGGGTGTCTTCGGGTCTGCTTGGGTCGCGGTATATAAAATCGCAGAGGAAGCCGCCAAGCTACTCTCAGAAGGTTTTAAACTTTTGGATCAAGTGATTTATCCAGAGCTCGCTAAATTAGTGAGCTTGGGACAGGCGGCAAAAATTTGGCGCTTGGTCACACGCACCGCGCTTATGTTGTTAGGGTTTGGTTTGATCATGGCGGCTTTCGTAACATTTGCGGGACCAGATATTTTAACTGTCATTTTCTCAGAGGATTATTTGCCGGCAGCGCCTTTAGCGTCCTTACTGGTTTTAGCGGCGGCATTTACAGGCATTGGCGCGCCGCTCTACCCCGTGCTTTACGCGGCTGATAAACCTGAGCGCGCGATTTATGCGCGCGGCACAGGGGCTTTCATCTACATTGTTTCTTTTTTCATTTTTAGTTTTACGATTGGAAAAATGGCGCCAGGCTGGGCCGCGATTTTGGCTAATGCATCAGCGGTACTTTTTGTATTATTTTTGGCGCGTGCAACATTGAAACGGAAAGTACGTGAGCAAAATTTTGTTAACGAAAAAACAGCCGAGACAATTATTGCGCCAACCTTAAATTTAGTTGGTCATTCACCGGCTACAATATGGGGAATGCCGATAAGACAATGGCAAGAGCGCGCATTCAAAAAAGCGGGCGTATCTCAAAAAACGTCTCCAAAAACTTTACATTTTGCTGTGGGCTGGGTTTTGTCATCTGCCTTAGCGAGAGCTTTCGTGAGCCGGGACAAGACAGCCCTGATTGCGAATGAGACCATTATCGGAATTAACGGCGTCAATGAACCCACAGCCATTAAATATATCGGTCAAAAAACGTCAGCTTTGATTGGTTCAGAAATCACCCCAGTATATCCGGATGACCTTGACGATGGTTACAACAAGGCTCTTCGCAAAAAAGAGCCGCCCTATGCTTTAAACATCGATGACACAGATGCCGTAGAGATAATGAAACGACAATTTGCGAGCTCTTATAAAGGGATAACAGATTTTGTAACAAAGTGGGTTTGGCCTTTGCCAGCTTTCTATGTCACGCGCCTTTGTGCGGCTCTTCGGCTGACGCCCAATATGGTCACTACGATTGGTCTTGTATTAATGTTCGCTGCGCTCTACTATTTTTGGCAAGGCGATTGGCTTTTAGGGTTTCTAACGGGATGGTTGATGACCTTTCTTGATACGGTTGACGGTAAGCTCGCCAGAACGACCATGACATATTCGAGTTGGGGAAATATCTATGATCATGGGATTGATCTTATCCATCCGCCGTTTTGGTACTTGGCATGGTTTGTTGGACTGGGCGGGCAGTTTGTTTGGCCTGATGTTATGTCTGACGCCATGACGTTCACGCTCCTGGCAATTTCTGTAGGATATGTTGTTGACCGTATTATTGAAGGTATTTTTATTGCGCAGCATGGCTTTCATATTCATGTTTGGCGACCCATAAACTCGGCGCTTAGATTTGTTACGGCGCGCCGTAACCCCAATATGTTCATCTTCATGATAGGTATTTGTTTGATACCATGGCTTCCAGAGGCTGGAAAATGGGGGTTTTACGCGGTTGGTATTTGGACGTGGCTTTGCATTAGTTTTAATATTTTAGTGGTCCTTGCAGGGACATTTGCGCGAAAGCCGATGCAGAGCTGGATGGACACTTAGCTATGGCTGACATCGCAATTTTTGACCTAGATTACACCTTAACAAAACGAGGGACTTGGGGACGGTTCGCTTTAAAAAATATCCGCTCGCGTCCATTGTTTTGGTTACCCTTTGCCTTTGGAACTGCAAGAGCTCAATGGCGCTACAAACGAGGCAAAACGGACCGAGTTGCCGTTAAGCAAGAAATGATGCGCTGGAGCATGGTTGGAGCCAAAAAAGAAGACATTTTCCGTTTGGCTGAGGATTTTGCGGATAAAGAGGTCAAAGATGGCCTTCGGCCCGGCGCTTTGGCAGCCCTCCAAAATCATAGAGACAGGGGTGATACGATCGTTATTGCTAGCGCCGCAGTTTGTGTAATTGTAGATGCGATGTCCCGCCGTCTTAATATTCCTTATTGGGTGGCCACAGAAATGAAATGGGTTGATGGCCGCTTGGCGCCTGACTTTTTGACAAAGAATTGTTACGGAGCAGAAAAGTTAGAACGTGTAAAAAAGTTGCTGGCTGAAAACCCTCAGTTGAAACAAAATAACACATTGATCACAATGTATACGGATAGCTACTCTGACATTGAAATATTAAGGTTTTCAGACAACGGTGTCGCGGTTAATGCGGGCCGAAAACTGAAGGAAAACGCCAAAGGTGAGAACTTCGCCGTTGTTGACTGGTAAATGGTAAAGCGAGAAATTACATGCATGCAATAATTCTATCCGCGGGGCGCGGGTCTCGTCTGTTACCTTTGACAACAGACTTGCCTAAATGCCTTTTGCCGATAGGTGTGAGCACGGTTTTAAGCTTGCAGCTTGATACCTTGTTTAAATGCGGCGTAAAAAGCGCGACGGTGGTCACGGGCTTTAACGACCATCTGGTGAAAACTGAGATAAAATCTCGCGAAACGGGACCAAAAATAAAGACGCTTTATAATCCGTTTTTCCAGGTCGCGGATAATTTAGCGTCCTGCTGGATGGCGCGCCGGAGTATGAAATCTGATTTTCTCATTATCAATGGCGACACATTGTTTAGCCCTCGAGTGCTTGAAACGGTGCTAAATGCGCCGGCAAAAAATATTACCATCACGATTGATCAAAAAGATCATTATGACGGGGATGATATGAAAGTTTCATTGGCGGGAGAGCAGTTGACGGCGATTGGTAAAACGCTCCCAGCCCAGGAAACTCATGGCGAGTCAATTGGGATGTTACGGTTCATGAACGATGGAACTAAAATATTTAGAGATGAATTAAAACGTTTGATGAGGCTCGAAGCGGGCACAACAAATTGGTATCTTTCAGCCATCCACGGTTTGGCTCAGCGGGGCGTGCATATTGATACAACCAATATTAAAGGGTCGACTTGGGCGGAACTTGATACGCCTGAAGATTATGAAATTTGCCGAGACCTCTTTGGCAATAGTGACATGGCCCGTAAACGTTTCGTCGCGATTTAAAGACTAAAATTTAGACGCAGCTGTGCTGCAACTAGACTCAGATTTTCTAAAAAATCCGCAAAAAATCTTCAACCTGTTGATTTTATCTTTCAGATAAATTCAACTAGGACAGCCCGCGAGGGTTGCCTCCCGAAGGAAGACCAAAATAGTAGGAGTGTTTT
>CAZJRU010000152.1:0-4182 GCA_964548315.1 uncultured Hellea sp. | reverse complement strand
TTGGGCAGCTTTATACGATTAAATCTTCAGAGCTCGCGCGGCGCTTTGGGCTTGATCTTGTCAATGCATTGTCAAAAACACTGGGCCAAATACCAGACCCTGTGTCGCCTCTGGCCGCTGACCCTATCTTTGCAGCGCGGATGAACTTACCCGACCCTATTGGATTTAAATCAGATTTGGATGAGGTTCTAACCCGCTTAACGCAATCGGTCTGCTCAAGACTGAAAGCGTCTCAACTGGGCGCGCGGCAATTTCATCTCACGATTAGATGCGTGGATACGGGCGATCATAGGCTCAGCATTGGATTTGCCAGACCGTGCTTTGAGTCGGGTAAAGTAAAGCGGCAATTTGAGCGCCCTCTCAATAATCTTAAAATTAAATATGGCGCAGATTGGTTTCGGCTTGTGGCAGGCAGGCTTGAACCCATCCGAGAACATCAGCGTGTTTTAGTCGGGGAAGAACAAGATGCTTTAGAAGACTTATCGCAAGTCATTACGACGCTGGGCAATCGTTTGGGCTTTGACCGCGTGCGCCGCTTTGTGCCTTTAGATAGTCATTTGCCAGAACGTGAATTTGCGACAATTGAGGCTGCCGATAGCCGCGCGGTTACGCAATGGCCTAAACCTGCGCGCCATAGACCGATAAGGATATTCAAGCCGGAGCGTTTGCGAACTGTAGAACCCGGGAGGCCGCCTAAAGTCTTTGAATGGCGTAAGGCTCAATACCGCACCCACATAGCTCTCGGCCCTGAGCGTCTGTCATCAGAATGGTGGAAGGATGTTTCACATGATGTGAAAGATTATTGGGCTGTTGAAACTCAGGCAGGGACAAAATTATGGCTGATGTGCCGCCCGCGCCGCCAGAGTATATCCACCCATCCGCCCGATTGGTTCGTCGTCGGTAAGTTCTTATGAGCTATGCTGAATTATCAGCGGTTAGTAATTTTACATTTCTAACAGGAGCGTCTCATGCTCATGAATTGGTAGAGCGTGCCAAATCGCTTGGTTTGGCCGGCCTTGCCATTACGGATGTCAATAGTTTCGCGGGTATTGTACGCGGCCACGCCGCGGCGAAAGAGTTAGGCCTAAGATATATCGTCGGGGTCAGGCTACGGCTCACGGATAGTCCTGATATTTTGGCATATCCCAAAAACCGCGCGGGCTATGGCAACCTGTGCCGATTACTCACCCTAGGAAAACGCCGCGCCGCTAAGGGTAAGTGTGATCTCAGCCTCTCAGATGTTGTAGACTGGGGGAGCGATTGCGTTCTTATCATTGACGGGGGCAAACATCTGGCCGCCACGATCACGCAATTGAAAATGCATTTTTCGGGAGATGTTTTTCTAGGGTTAGCCCCTCAATATGACGGGTATGATGCGGGGCATTTTCAAAATCTCGCCGATATCGCCGCGCGCCATGACATCCCGGTAGCCGCTTTAGGTCATCCCATCATGCATCATGGGTCTCGCAGGCGGTTAGCCGATATTCTTTCCTGCATTAGGGAAAAGCGCACAATTGATACGCTAGGTCATTTTGCACAGCCCAATGCAGAGCGAAGACTAAAGTCAGAATTTGAAATGCGGCGGCTGTTTAAGGCTTTTCCTGAAGGCATAAGTAACACAATCGACATTATGAACAGAGCGGTTTTCAGCCTTGATGAACTCAAATATGAATATCCCGATGAGGTCTTAAATGGTGAGCTGCCAGATGAGCGGTTGCGCCGATTAGCAAAAGACGGATTGACGTGGCGGTATCCAGACGGTGTGCCCTTACGGGTTCAGGCTATGGCCGAAAAAGAGCTGGCAGTCATAAAACAGCTGGATTACGCGCGTTACTTTTTAACGGTCAATGACATCGTTACCTTTGCCCGTTCCAAAGATATTTTGTGCCAAGGACGCGGCTCAGCGGCGAACTCAGTTGTGTGCTATGCGCTGGGTATCACCGAAGCTTCTCCGGAAATCATCTCCATGGTTTTTGAACGCTTTATCTCGGAGGTTCGAAATGAACCGCCAGATATTGATGTCGATTTTGAACATGAGCGGCGCGAAGAAGTTATCCAGCATATCTATGAGAAATTTGGGCGACACCGCGCGGGGCTTTGCTCAACGGTCACGCATTTTAGAACGCGGGGCGCGCTACGCGAAGTTGGCAAAGCTATGGGCTTATCCGCAGATATTGTCTCGGCTTTGTCGTCTCAAGTTTGGGGATGGTCTAACCGAGGTATTGCAAAAGAGCGCGTCGCGGCGGCGGGGCTCAACATAAATGATAAGCGTATGATTCAAACCCTAGAGCTCACCCATGAGCTCATTGGATTTCCGCGTCATCTCTCCCAGCACCCCGGAGGTTTTGTCATAACCGCTGGCCGCCTTGATGAAATGTGCCCTGTTGAAAATGCAGCGATGGAAGACCGAACCATCATTGAATGGGATAAGGATGATATAGATGTGATGGGCATGCTTAAAATCGACGTGCTCGCTATTGGTATGCTCTCCTGTCTTCGCAAAGCTTTTACGCTGCTCTCAGAGTGGAAAGGCGAGCATTATACATTAGCCACGCTGCCCCAAGATGACTCCAAAGTGTATGATATGCTGTGCGTCGCTGATACGGTGGGCCTGTTCCAAGTGGAGAGCCGCGCGCAGATGAATTTCTTGCCGCGTATGCGCCCGCGCTGTTTTTACGATCTTGTCATCGAGGTCGCCATTATTCGCCCCGGGCCTATTCAAGGGGACATGGTACACCCTTATTTAAAACGCAGACGCGGAGAGGAGCCCGTCGTCTACCCCTCTGATGACCTTATCCCTGTTCTGGGCAAGACATTAGGCATTCCGCTGTTTCAAGAACAAGTCATGCAAATCGCTGTTGTCGCCGCGGGCTTTACCGCGACAGAGGCCGATCAACTACGAAGAGCTTTAGGCGCTTTTAGAGGCGTGGGATCCGTTGATAAATTCCACGACAGATTTGTGAGCGGCTGTCTTGAAAAAGGATATGACCGCGACTTTGCTGAAGCGGTCTTTCGTCAGCTCGTTGGCTTTTCAGGCTATGGTTTTCCCGAAAGCCATTCGGCCAGCTTTGCGCTTCTTGTTTATGCTTCGGCTTGGCTCAAATGCCATCACCCTGAAATTTTTACCACAGCCCTTTTAAATTCACAGCCCATGGGATTTTATGCACCCGCCCAAATCGTAACAGATGCGCGCCGTCATGACGTCGAGGTCAGGCCTATCTGTGTGGAGCGTAGCTATTGGGATAATGTCTTGGAGCCTATGGGCAATGGCCGCTTTGCGATACGCCTCGGGTTTCGGCAAATTAAAGGCTTCAAAGAAGAGGATGGATTATGGCTTTCGGCCGCGCGCGGCAATGGCTACCGCTCGGTAGAGGCGGTGTGGCGACGCGCGGGGCTCAATAGAGCGGCCTTATCAAAGTTGGCGCAAGCGGACGGTTTTGCCGCTCATAATCTAAACCGCCGTGACGCCCTGTGGCAGGTCAAGGGCTTAGGCGGAGCGAAACCCTTACCTTTGTTTGAACAGCGCGGTGAAGGCCTTCCTAATATCCACCCGGATTTACCTGTGATGCAAATCGCCGAAGAGGTGTTTGAAGATTACGTCGGCACACGGCTGACGCTGCGCGATCACCCCGTCAGCCTTTTAAAGGATGAGATAGGCCCCACCGTGCGGGCCGCAGATTTAAGAGATACGCCTGACGGCTCATGGGTTAATATTTGCGGACTTGTCATTACGCGGCAACGCCCAGGCACAGCCAGCGGCGTTGTCTTCATCACGCTTGAAGATGACAGCGCGAGCTCAAATATTGTGGTGTGGCCAGACATGTTCGCCAAGGCCCGCAAACAGGTGATGACGGGGCGGCTCTTGCGCGTTAGGGGGCGATTGCAGCGTGAAGGCATTGTCACCCATGTTATTGCAAGCCGCATTGATGATCTGTCTTATCTTCTCGACAGCCTAGGTGATTTTGAAAGCGCGGGCGCGCACATAGACCCGACATATTTAAGCGCCGATGAAGCCAAACGGCCTATACCGCTCAGCGATAAAGCGATGACGGATAAAACGCCGCGCGGCGCGTTGCCGGGCAAACCCAAACGAAAAGACATTTCGGCCTATTACGGGGCAGGGGCCAGACACCCACGCGAGCAAGCCAAAAAGCTATTCCATAGCCGCGACTTTCATTAAAG
>CAZJRU010000151.1:0-4183 GCA_964548315.1 uncultured Hellea sp. | reverse complement strand
GCTCTTGCGACGCAACGCGCGGCGGCGGCGCCTAATTCTGCGAGTTCGACTGGGCTTTCGCAGGGCTGGTCACCTGTTGATAAAGCAAATATCGTATCCCCGTCTAATGGCGTGTGAGAAGGCTGCACAGCCATTGCAATGCCGTCATGTGCCATGATTGCTAACCTCTTGAGCTGCTTTTGAGACAAGGCCGCATTGGTTGCCACAGCCCCTATCACGGTTGATTGCCCTGCTGATTTTAGGAAAGTCAATTTCGTATCTTGCGCAGCTTGCAAGCTATAATCCGCTGGTGGGCGCTGACCGCCAAACTCGCCGTTTTTTTCATATGGCCAAGCCCAGGGGCAATCAGTTCCAGGCATGTATGGAGAGCCCACAGGGTTTGCGGCGATAATCGCGCCAACCGTTATGCCGTTTACAACCTCAGAAACGCTTCCAATACCGCCCGCATAAAGTCCAGCTGTCGCACCAAACCCTGCGCCAAAACTACCCTGATCGATTTTCGATGAGGCCTGCTTACAGGCCTCTATCCCAAGCTCTCTATAAGGCGGGTTAAGCCCCCATACTTTGTCGCCGCCATTGGCGTTATCAAATAATATAGCGCTAGGAACTATTGGAGACACGGGTACGGGCTTGGGGCCTGCTTCATACCCTATCCCCTTATCGCCCAACCATGCGCAAACGCCGTCGGCGGCAGCTAATCCATAAACCGACCCGCCAGATAAGACGATAGCATGGACTTTATCGATAAGCCCGCCGTCATTTAGCGTATCTGTTTCGCGGGTGCCCGGTCCCCCGCCCCGAATATCCACGGCGCATATGCTGGCTTGGTCCGGCAAAATGACAGTCACGCCCGTTTTGACAGTTGCGTCATGGGCTTGCCCGACCTGCAATCCCCCCACGTCAATAATGGTATTTTGTAATTTCATCTTATGTCAGATTCACAGTAAATTTCTCAACACGACGCTTGCCCTATAACATTTCCTCCCTAATGTACCGCTTTATTTTGAAAGACCGCCATGACATCGTTAAAAACACTCGCCTTAGGACCTCTCTTACTCCTATCAGCTTGCGTGCAGTCCAATTCCGAACAGGAAACTGCTGAATTTACGATCTCGCAAACTAAAGCTCTCTCCAACGGTATGGTTGCGGCGGCCAATCCGCTGGCAACCCAAGCCGGAGTAGACATCCTGAAAGCAGGCGGATCAGCTGTAGACGCCGCAATTGCGGTTCAGGCCGTGTTAGGCTTAGTTGAACCCCAAAGCTCTGGACTTGGCGGCGGCGCTTTTATGCTGGTCTATGACCCCAAAACCGCAAAGGTCTGGGATTATAATGGGCGGGAAACTGCGCCTGCGGGCGTAACGCCAGAGATGTTCTTAGACCCTGAAACGGGCGAGCCTCTTAGATATTTTGATGGTATAGCCTCCGGACGCTCGACGGGCGTGCCGGGCGCAGTTGCCATGTTGAACATGGCCCATAAAGATTACGGCAAACTGAAATGGGGCAATCATTTCGAAACTGCCATAAATCTAGCAGAAGAAGGTTTTGCTGTTAGCCCGCGTATGGCGAGCATTACCGCGCGCATGGGTAGATTTGTCCTAAAACGCGATGAGACTGCGAGAAATTATTTTTACCTAGAAGACGGCGAAACGACTATTCCCGAAGGGTTTATACGCGACAACAAACCTTATGCGGAGACGCTGCGAGCTATTTCGCAAAATCCTCGCGCGCTTTTAGAAGGCCCTATTGCTGAAGCCATAGTAGCGAAAACACGAGAAGAACCCTTACCCGGAGCTTTAACGCTTGACGATATGGCGGCGTATAAACCGTTAAAGTCCGAGGCTTTATGCTCGACTTACCGCGAACATATTATTTGCGGCCCCCAACCACCGGCCAGCGGCGGTGTTGCTGTGCAGTCTATCCTGAGGACATTGGAAAATTTCAATATGGGCGAGCTCGGCCCTTCCGAGCAGGGGTGGCATAAATTCGCGGAAGCCAGCTTCTTAGCCTATGCGGACAGGGACAAATATGTAGCTGACCCAGAATTTGTCGATGTGGAAACAGGCTTGATGCTAAATAGGGATTATTTAAAATCCCGCGCTGCCTTAATTCAAGACGATAAAGCCATAAAAGACGTTAAAGCGGGAAACCCCGCTGCCTTTATACGCGGCGAAGATGCTACGCCCGATAGTCCTGGCACGTCGCATTTTACCATTGTTGACAAAGACGGACTGACCGTATCAATGACGACAACAGTGGAAGCTCCTTTCGGAAGTCAGCGCATGACCAACGGCTTCATGCTCAATAACCAGCTGACTGACTTCTCCTTTCGCACAGTCGATAAAGAGGGATTACCAATTGCCAATGCGCCTGCGCCCCATAAACGACCTCGGTCGAGCATGAGCCCTCATATTGTTTTTAACCCAGACGGAGAGTTTCTTTTTACAACTGGGTCGCCCGGCGGAAATTCAATCATCGCTTATACGGCGAAAACAATCATCGGAATTATTGATTGGGGGCTAACCCCGCAAGACGCCATAGAGCTCCCCAATTTGATTGCTCGCCGTGGTCGCGTGTCCGTTGAAGCCAAAGGCATCATCAATGAAAAAACAAAAGAAATCGACCGCGGGTCGCCGGCAGAAGAGTTTGGCCTCGCCAAGGACATTGTTGAGAGCCTTGAAACTAAGGGTCATAAAGTCAGACGCAGCTCGGGCGAATTTAGCGGACTGCATATAATTTATCGCAATAAGGACGGCAGCCTTTTGGGCGGAGCAGACCCTAGACGCGAAGGTGTTGCAACGGGATTGTAGTGCATTATGTTATCGATCCAACCTACTGATAAATATAATCTATTTAAAAACTTTATGTCCATCTGAGCATTTGCAACAATTCATATAAAAGCCAATTGTTAACCCCATAGTTTTTCTTAATTTTAACCAAGATCCCTAAGCGCCCATAAATAATACTATTCTATAATTGAACCACGGAGCGCGAATAGGTCGGCTTGATGTTTCATCAAATTGACCCCTAAGCAATTGGGTTGGGGAATCCATGAATTATATGCCAGAAAATCTGGCACTGCAGCAGCGACAGGCTGCCGAGAACTATCTCGGCTACCTGTCAAACGCTGCGGTTGTCTTTGAAGATGCGATTTCGCATCTCATGGACGGCTGCGCGCAACATACAAAGCTAGATGACGCGCGCATTATGGCGCATAAAATCAAGGGCAATGCCTTGATGTATGGTTATCCTGCCCTCGGTGAAAAAGCAAAATTACTCGAAACACTGTTGAACAAGTCTTGCGACGAAAATATCCAAGTTCAGGCGCTCGACCTTCTGGTTAAACTTATTGATGAAATCCACAAAATTTGTTCGGAAACGGACAAATCGGAGCCTAACTGGCTTCGCAACGACTCTACGGTCCGGAAAGACGCCGGGGAAGACTATTCCCCAGCCCCTCCGGCTATTCCGGACCGTAAGTCTATTCTAATCGTTTATAAGGACCCATGGTTGTCTGGTTTATTGGCAAGCATGCTTGAACCAGAATACCAGGTTCATCAGCGTCATAGTGTGGAGGCGGCAATTACACAATGTGACAGCCAACTTCCGGATCTAATCGTCACGGAGAAATCACTATCTGACTTTTCTGGATTTAAACTCATCAAATATATCAAATCATTGACTGATCTAAATGATTTACCAACCATCTTGGTCACTAATGATGAAAACCAAGCTGATATTGCTGAAGCCCTAAGCTTAGGCGTTGTTGATTATTTTGAAAATAGTTTTGATATTCTACCCGTTGCCCTACGCATAAAAGAAATCATTCAGAAAGATAAGCCTCGCGTTTTGATCGTCGATGATGATAGCGCTGTGAGAAGTTTGCTCAGGCACAGGTTTGAGACTGACGATATAGAGGTCGAAACGGCGAATGACGGCGTTGCTGCCTTGAAATACCTCGAAACCCATACGCCAGACCTCGTCATTTTAGACCGCTTGATGCCGCGCCTTGAGGGCACTGCCGTGCTTTACGAGATCAAGAACAAAATTAACCTTAAATCCATCCCTGTGATGATATTAACCGCCATGTCTAATCGCAATGAAGCTTCTGAATGGTTCAAACGTGGCGCAGTAGATTTTATCGCCAAGCCTTTTAACCCTGATGAAGTTTTGATGCGAGCGCAGA
>CAZJRU010000150.1:0-4197 GCA_964548315.1 uncultured Hellea sp. | reverse complement strand
ATCAGGATTTACAGGTGCATTCATATCGGTCTCCTAGTCTTCTAATATTTCTGGTGTTAATTGTTTAGCGGGGTTACGCTCACCCTTAACCTTGACCGCAAAGCTCATAGCGGGTCCCGGTGTTGGGGCGGATTTCGTTTTCAAAACATAATCAGGCGAATCGAGCGAGAGGTCGAGACGGTGAAAGACCCGCGCCATAATCACGCCCATTAAGACCTCGGCTAAGTTCTGTCCCAAACAGCTATGAGGGCCGCGCCCGAAAGGCGCGTAAACGCCTGGTTTCATATGTTCACGGCGCTCATCATTAAACCGGTCAGGGTCAAATTTAAACGGATCAGGAAAATACTCTTCCATGAAATGAGGCACAGAGGTTCCTATGAAAATCATCTCATCTTTAGGAATGACGTGACCTTCAAATTCAAGGTCATGATTTGTCGTACGCATCTGCGCGACGGCTATTGGCCATAAGCGCATGGCTTCTTTCAGGCAGCCCTGAATGTAATCTAGCCCCCGAATATCCATCTCGGTCACAGTGTCTTTGGCATAAAGCGCGTCAGCCTCGGCCTGTACTTTTTCCAGCACGCCTGGCGTTTTTAAAATGCCGTAGGTCGCCGCGGCAACCGTATTAGCGACTGTATCTAATCCCGCCACATATGGACCCGTTAAAAGGACCCCAAGGTCGCGCGCTTGAACAAAATCTGGGTCATCAATATGGGCTTGATAGACATCCCCCAAAAGATTATCTGGCAAGTTACCCGTTTCGGCATATTCTTTAAACTGGGCAATCATACTTTGCCCGAGTTCTTCAACACGTTTGCTCGCCTTTTTAAACTTCGGCGATTTTAGAAAAACTTTGGGCCTAACCCGCGCAACCAACACATTTAGCAAGAAGAGAATGTTCGTGCGGATGTCTTTGACATATTCAAGCGGCGCATCCCCAGTCATCATTTCACCAATCATTTGGACAATCATGTATTGGAAAGCTTCAACAACAGGCACGCTCTCGCCAGCTTTCCAATCGCGCACAATCGACTTATCGCCAATATCCGTGAGCATATGATATTTACCGGCTGCGGCCTCGCGCGAAAAGCCTTTGCGCATTATAGCGCGCATTTTCCGGTGCTCTTCGCCGTCAATTTGGGTCAGTGTTTTTGATGCGCCGTAGTGATCTACGAAATCTTGCCAAAACTCTTTTGACCTTAAACCGTCGCGTCCTTTTTTTGTGGACATCAACTTGGCAGATTCCACACCAGCTATGACATATTGTTTACGCCCGAAAACATTGACCTGATATACGGGCCCATAATCCCGGTAAGCCCGCACAAAAAACGCGGCGGGGTCTTTCGCCATTTCGAGCGTGCTTCCAACAAATGGAACGCCTTTGACACGTGGGATTTTTTTAACGTCAGTTTTGATATCTACCTGTGCAACCATTATGTAATCTCGCTTTCATCTTCACCGCGTTCGCGGGCAATTGACCGAAAGTTCCCAGCAAGTAAAATTTCTATTTTTTGCTCAGGGGTATGGGTGAAAGTGCCTATGGCTTGCGCCATCATTGGAAAAGCGCTCGCGTCGAGCCGTTCAAATTGTCTCTTTGCGACCACGTCCATTGTTTCGTCTTGAAACTCAAATTCACGTTGCCGCGTTATTTCAATAGCGCCCGCAAAGGCGGCCATACCAATAACGTTAAATAGCTCCATGCCCTTAGCTGGCGTAAAGCCGCGTGTAGACATGGATTGCAAAAATTTTTCGATTAATTGAAACTGGACTTCAAAGCCGTAATCTGTGTGTTGATAGCTGTGAATAAAAGATGGGTTTTCTGCGAGCAGCGACTGAATAGCATAGACGTAATCACGCGCAAGCTGTGACCAATGCTGCCCCGTATCTTCGGGCAAGGGAACATCAGACAGCGAATAGACAGCGGCGGCGCGCATAAGCGCCTTACGGCTGTCAAAATATTGATAGAGCGTGGCCGTCCCGACATTCAAATGGGTCGCGAGCCGTTTCATTGTTAGTCCTTCGAGACCAAGCTCAACAGCGCCTTCTAAAATTTCTTCATGAGTCAGCAATCTCGGACGGCCATAAGCCGCCTGTTTCCCCGAAAAGTTCGCTGCCGTTTTTTTCATAAATTTACATTTCCGAACGTTGTTCGGATATTCATCTATGTTAAGGTATGAGTCAATGAAAAAGCCGCTTACAGCCCAAGAACTCTTAGACTTATTTGCCGCGGCTCCCGCGCGTGAACAATTCGGGCCGGGTTCGGACACCCCTTATATTGCCTTTAATTTGAGAGGTTCAGACCCATCTTTAACGGACTGGCTCCGAAATCTGCCCTGCCCCATTATTGGTATTGGCGCGGGGGCGTTAAGCGCCGCCTGCGATGTTGTTTTAGCAGATGATAAGAAACTCCCCATTATAGCGCGCAACATCACCCACGCCCCAATCGCCGCCATGGTCTTAGTTCAACATTTACGGGCCAGCGAAGACCTCTCTCTGAGACAAACTCTCACCGCTGAGAGCTTTGCTTATGCAACCGTGCAAAACGGACCTGAATTTAAAAATTGGCTCTCGGGATATAAAAAACAGTCTTTACCAATGTCAAACGCGCCTCAGGTTTTAGTCCAAAGCGATAGCGATATTTTATCTTTAACGCTCAACAGAGCTAAGACGCGAAACGCGATTGGCACGGATATGCGAGACGCCTTATGCGAGGCCTTAGATATCGCCTTAGTCGACAACAGCATTTCCAAGGTTAAACTCACAGCTCGCGGCGCTACCTTTTCAACTGGCGGCGCGATTGAAGAATTTGGCGAAGTGTCAGACCCAGCGACAGCACATTGGGTCAGGAGCTTACGCCTGCCCGCGCTGAAACTGGCTCAGCTCTCAGATAAACTCCACGTCCATGTCAACGGCGCGGCGATTGGCGCGGGCGCTGAAATCGCGGCCTTCGGACGCCATGTCACGGCTTCACCCAAAGCTTGGTTTCAACTGCCCGAATTAAAATATGGTCTCATCCCGGGCGCGGGCGGAACCGCCAGTATTCCCAAACGGATTGACCGCCAAAAGACGGCATATATGGCGCTGAGCATGGAGAAAATAAAAGCCAAGACGGCTTTAGATTGGGGATTAATAGATCAAGTTATAGACTAGGCTTGATAAACGATGTCGCCATTTATCCATGTCGCTTTGACTATTACCTCAGCTAGGGTTTCACGTGCGCTCGACCACGGCCTATCAAGCAAGCACATATCCGCCATTGCGCCGACTTCAATTTGGCGAGCCGCCCCGCCCGCGTCTGTGCTAGGCTTGGTATAAAGCTCTAAGGCCATTTCTGGCGATACAGATTCACCTTCAAACCCGCTGGGCCGCGCCGCCGCCGCCGCCATAGCCGCCCATGGATTTGGGTCACCAAATGGCGCGTCACTGCCAGCCGCCATCTTCAGCCCCGCGTCGGCAAAAGATTTCAAACGCCAGAGATTTTTGTGCTCGTCTTGCGGAACGTCTTTGACATAAGCTTGTTCACGCTCAGCAATGAAATTGGGCTGGGTGACGACAATAACGCCCAGTTTGCTCATCCACTCTATCGCCGCATCGTCCGCTATCGCGCTATGTTCAATACGATCTCCATAAACAGGCCCTGCCATGTCTAACGCCGCGAGTGTCAGCATTAACTCGGCGCGCGTCACGCAATGGGCGGCTATATTTCGCCCCGCGTTATGGGCTTGTTTCATTTCATCTGCGAGCGCGTCTAACGCGGGCAAATCATGGTCATGATAATGCAGTTTCAAATGTTGTGACTGGGAAGACGTCAGATCGGAACGCCCCATAATACTCAGACGCAAAGGAGCCGCCGCGCGCTTATAATGTTCATATTCCGCCACGCCGTTGCTTGGCGTGACTTCGGTTACTCCTGTTATGCCATAGGACAAGAGCCGCTGAATAAGAGGTCCAAGATCAGGAAACTCAGACTGCGTTCGGATTTTTAAATCACTATCGAGCAACCGCCCAGTCTCGGGTTGTGTTATGCCTAACTCCATCATGGCCAGAGTATTTAATATCCACAGCCGTCCGCTACGATGTTGAATACGGATAGGCCGATCTGGTCCGTATTTATCAAGCCAAACCCGGTCTATTTCTCCCGCGACGCTGTGATGATATCCAACGCCTCTCAGCCAGCCATCGCCCTCTTGATTAAGC
>CAZJRU010000149.1:0-4198 GCA_964548315.1 uncultured Hellea sp. | reverse complement strand
CGACCCATCCAGATCACAAAATATGGAAACGTGATTTCACCGGCGGCGGCTGCATATTTAGCGTTGTTTTAAAACCATGTTCTCAAAAGGACGTCCTCGCCTTTGTGAACGCGTTAGAGATATTTGGTATTGGGTATTCATATGGCGGCTTTGAAAGCCTTTGCATACATTGTGACCCACAGCTCAAACGTCAACATGCCAAGGCACTAGGCGGACCACTCATTCGTTTCGCTTGCGGATTAGAGAGCCTCAATGATTTAAAAAATGATATAAACCAAGCTTTTGAAAAACTATCTTAATATAAGAACAGTTCTATTTGTCCTGTCTGGACTCTTAATAGTTACATTTCTTGCTTCCTGCGTCGGAGCAAGAACTATAATGCAGACCACACCTAAAACTCCGAAAACGGTTTCCGCCTCCCCGCCCCTAAATTTTCAAAACCAAAAAGCCTGGAAGTCGCAAAAGCCTGGAATATTCCAACAGTTAGAGAAAGAGATTTACGGAAAACTTCCGAAAACACATAACGCCAAACTTATTCATACCCGCAGCATTCCTAATGATTTTATAAATACGAATATCGAAGAAATCACATTACGCGCCCAATATTTTGTCAGAGAAGGACAACCCAGGAAACAATCCTCTCAAAATATAGAATTTAAAGTGGTTCTAATTACCCCCAGTCAACCTGCGGCAAGAACACCTGTAATCATGATGGAGAGTTTTTGTCCAAATCATAATGTTATCCCAGTCGCGGGCCTCTCCAAACCGGAAAACGTTTCTTTTTCATGTGATGGCACCCGCCTAATGCATTTAGTCGCTGGATTCTTTTTTGGCCGCTATATTAAAACGCCGCCTATTCAGAACATTATTGACCGAGGTTACGCCTTGGCCGTTACGTTCCCATCCGATGTGTTTCCAGATATGGCTTCAGCGGCTTCAATTTATAAGCACGCGCCAAATCCCGACAGTCGCTGGGGCGCTATAGGCGCTTGGGCGTGGCAATTTTCGCTCTTGTCCAATCATTTGGATGCCGACCCTAGATTCTCTCATACAATCGCCTATGGGCATTCTCGCTACGGTAAATCGGCTTTGCTAGCCGCAGCTTACGACGAAACAATAGATAGCGTCATCGCTCATCAGTCTGGCACAGGCGGCGCCTCTCTATCAATCGACAAGCCAGGGGAAACCGTGGAGCTCATTACCAAGAATTATCCGCATTGGTTTACACCTGGCTACTCCGAGGACAACTTAAGCCTTGATCAACATCATTTATTAGCTCTTTTGGCACCACGGCCCATATTATTAGGAAATGCCAAGAGAGATGTCTGGTCAGACCCTGAGGGAGCATTTCGCGCCGCACGAGCAGCCACCCCCATATATAAACTTTTTGGATCAAACGGATTATCGCAAAATAAGTTAAATGTATTTGACCCCGAGGCCGATATTTCTTTTTGGATAAGGCGCGGCACTCACGGCGTTGTAAAAGAAGACTGGCCTGCATTTCTCGAGTTTTTAGACGCGCATTTTAAAGATAAGCACTAAGGTTATGCCCTGCTAGTAAAATACTTTTTATGCATATTTTTTATTTGAAGGGCATGGCAGGCCCGGCAGGACTCGAACCTGCAACCTGCCGCTTAGAAGGCGGCTGCTCTATCCAGTTGAGCTACGGACCCTTAATTCTTAATGCGTCCAAGGTAGCTTTCTGTCAAAAGCAAAATTATCGGCATAAGAGCGCGTGATGCGTTTGACTTTCTGAGCCTGAACAACTTGATGAGGGATATTCTTGGACTTAGCATATGCAACAGCAGCCTCTAATGTATCAAATTTAAGATCGAGTTGTTTATACATATTCGTTGAACGTTTGGTTCCTGTCAGAGGGTCGATAGGCTCGGGGGCATGGCCAAAAAACTCCAAAACCCAATGCTTTGCGTTTCCTCGTCCTGATGTCATCGCGGAGGGTGCTGGTTGGTATATTTTTGCTAGCATCACATGCTCCAAATCACTTCAGGGCCTGACATATATCGCCAAATAGTAACTGTAAATCACATATCTCGATTAAATGCTGAATTGAGCATCGATTTCACATCCGATATCGACTGCGCATTTTTTAGACGATCTGAAATATTTGGTTTAGGGGCTCTATTTACTTCTTCATTTGGCGCATGAGGACGTCTCATTTGCGCATGCGCAGCAGCAGGTTGTTGGGGTTGTCTAGGCATTGGCTGACGAATTTGCTGCTGTTTTGGGTAAATAGGTTGAGCTTTCCCTATAGGGGGATGAATTTTTCTCTGTGGCGCGGCTCCTGAATGCATTGCAGCGCCTTGCCGAAATGGCGCGCCTTGATTTGAGGCACTATAATACTTTGCAGTTTCATCCTTCAAACGATTGCGAGCACGCCACCGATCGAACACAAGGTTCATGAATTCATGTGAAACTTCAGGGCGATTCCAAAGGTCAGTAAAGACAGCACTTGAACTATGAGGACGATACTCCTCAGCAAGTGTGTTTAAAATAACACGCATAGGTAAGTTCACAGACTCCCCAAACACCATAGTTTCAGCGGTACCCAGAGATGGTAAAAACGAGAGTAATTCAGCCGCGCCGTCAGGAACCGCGGCGCGAACAAAGTCTTGGTCAACCTCATTGGACAAGCGCATAGAAAAAATCGTTGAACATTGCGAAAGTGTTGATACTTCTAGTTCAGAAGGACGCTGTGATATTATACCCAGAGAAACGCCATATTTGCGCCCCTCTTTGGCGATTCTTGATATCATTCTGCGCGTTGAATGGAATCCCAGACTAGGATCGCGCGGAATATATCTATGAGCTTCTTCGCAAACGAGTAAGATCGGAATACGGCGTTCGCTCCAAGTCGCGAGTTCAAATGCTAACCGGCTAACAACCGAAACCACAATGTTTAAGGCTTCAGACGGAATGCCAGAAAAGTCCATTATTGTAATTGGTCTATTATTCACAGGTATTCGGAAAATGCGGCCAACCAAGGCCTCGATTGGAAGGGGCGCCGCCTGATTTCTGAAAATGAATTGATACCGGGGATCGGCCATAATCATCTGAATTCGGCGTTTGAGGCGTTTGTAAGGCCCTAAATTGGAATTATTTTCCAACTTCCCCATATTCATATCCAAGAGCTTTATAACATCCCGAATACGATAGGGCACAGGCGAATCTAGCGTTATGTGATTAGCTCGCTGAAGCTCTGCCTCGAGATCATCAAGTTTTGTTTGAGCACTAATATCACCATTTTGCTGCATTCGTTCATACAGCCTCTTTGCCTTCAGTATTACATCATGCAGTACTTCTTGCTCTTCCCGAGCCTGGTCTTCAATTTCACTCGTAAAGAGTTCAACTGTCTCTACAAAGTCAAACATCCATATTGGTAAGTCTAAAGAGTCATTGGAAATGACTTCAGCCTTATCACCAAAGCTTTTTGAATATTCATTGTGGGGGTCAAACAAAACGATATGTGCTGTTTGGTTTTCCTGAAGGATAGCTTGTAAAACAAGGGCGACAGTACAAGACTTACCAGAGCCTGTAGACCCTATAATAGCGAAATGTTTAGACAACAATTCGTCCGTTCGCACTTTTGCTACAATGGAATTATCCTGCTGCAATCTACCGATCTCTATGCAAGGCGTATTTTCTCGATTAAAAATGACCTGCAGATCCGCTGGGGACATATTGTATACAGGCTCATTTATGACAGGAAATGACCGTACGCCTCTAAAAAACTTAGTTTCTCGCGTTGTTAAATTGGTCGTTATCTCACCGAGAATATTAAGGCTAGCTATGCACCCCTCATTATTTCTCGCACCTAGCTTCAATGATGAAACCATGACGATGACTAAAGAGTCACGTGTGGCAATTTTTAAGATTGTTCCTATCTGAGCTAAGTAAAGCTGGTTATTGTCGACAAGTGACTGATTTATTTCAATAACAGCTACGGATGAGCTAACATTATGTACCCGTCCGATTTCCACGGATTTATGGGTCTGAACCGCAGATTGCACCTGCGTTTGCGGCGTAGCTGTTGCAGGCGTCATTATTTTCCCCATTAGAAAGGGGCTTGGATACCAGACTTAAGTTATCAAAGCCTTACGATTAAACAAAATTTTCTAATGAAGTATCTAAGCCAATGGTCGGGGCGGCAAGATTCGAACTTGCGACCCCCTGTTCCCAA
>CAZJRU010000148.1:0-4270 GCA_964548315.1 uncultured Hellea sp. | reverse complement strand
GGGGTACACGGATTTGCAATCCGCTGCGTCACCACTCCGCCATGGTGCCATCCTAGACGCGGTATAGCCATCTGTCTTATGTGATGCAATGCCCAAAAGGGGTATAGATATATATATTGAAATTTTATATCTGCATCCCGAACATGCGATATTAGGGCATTGCTTAATAAGGGCATTGAGGGCTATAGCGGGCCTAGTTTTTATAATGAGTCATTTTTATGTTTGATTTTAAATCTGCCAGAGATCACATGATTGATAGCCAAATCCGAACGAATGATGTGACGGACCATGATGTCTTAAATGCTTTTAAATCAGTCGCGCGTGAGAATTTCGTTCCAAAGTCTCGGCAAAATTTAGCTTATGCCGATATGCATATCGATTTGGGTGAACAGCGCGTGATGATGCGGCCTCGGGATTTTTCCAAAATGGTTCAAGCTGCTGATATATTGCCATCAGATGTTGTTTTGGATATTGCCTGCGGGCGGGGGTATTCTACGGCTATACTGGCCCAATTAGGTGAAACTGTTGTGAGCTTAGAGACCTCTGACGAGGCTGTTGAGAAAGCATCTAACAAATTGATCGAGTCTGATGTTTCTAATGTTGCCGTTGTAAAAGCGGATTTGAAATTAGGCTCACCAGAAAACGGCCCTTTTAATGTGATTTTTGTTAACGGCGCAGTGAGCGAAGTTCCTAAAAACTGGTTAGATCAACTGGCCAATAATGGGCGTTTAATATGTGTTGTCCAAAATGGCCCTGTTGGCCGCGCTGTTTTATACAAACGGTCTGGGGATGTGATTGGGGAACGCATCTTGTTTGATACCTCTTTGCCCAAACTGTCAGGTTTTGAGAGACAAGCCGCGTTTGCTCTTTAATGATGGTGTTTCGAAGCATTTCCATCTCTCTTTTTGCCGTTGGAATTGCGACCCATAGCTTATCAGCGAGTGCCGAGACTTTTCAAGAAGCCCTCATTTCAGTCTATAATTCCAATCCAGCGTTGTTGGCGGCGAGGGCTCAGGTCAGAGAGATTGACGAGAATTACATTCAAGCGCGCTCTGAAGGTCGCCCGTCTGCAAATTTAGCAGGATCTTTAGGGGTATCCGCGCTGCGGTCTTCTGGGTCTTTCGTGCCTGGATTACCGGGCGAAACCTTCAGGCGCGAAGGAACGCCAATCGCGGCGCAAGTTCAAGTGATCCAGCCTTTGTATCAAGGCGGACGCGTTCGGGCTTTGAAAGATCAAGCCAAGGCAGGCATATTATCGGCGCGCGAACAGCTTAGAAATACTGAGCAGGACTTATTGCGGCAGGGCGCGAATGCTTATGTAGATGTTTTGCGAGACGAAGATGTGGCTCGAGTTCGGCGTAATAATGTGCGAGTTCTCGCGCGGCAAGAAATGGCGGCAAAAGACCGATTTGATGTTGGCGTGGGAACCAAGACAGATATCGCGCAAGCCCAGAGCCGCCTAGCCTCGGCTCAAGCCGGTCTTGCGGGCGCGGAATCTGAGTTGCAGTCTAGTCGGGCGACTTATATGCGCCTTATAGGTCATTTGCCAGTTGATCTGCAGCCCGTACCCCAGTTTGAATTGCCAGCATCTTTGGCGGCCGCGTTAGCTATTGCGCGTCAAAACAATCCCGGATTGGCCGCGGCGATATACAATAAAGACGCGTCAAAAGCGGCAATTGATGTTGCCAAGTCAGCCTCAAAGCCGGTTGTTTCCTTAAACGGAACTGTGGGCGGTCAGCGAGAACAAATCGCAGGCTTGCCGTCCAATGACCAAGTGTCATTGACAGCGCAATTTACAATGCCGCTTTATACGGGCGGCAATAACAAATCGAGAATTCGGCAGGCCAAACAAGCCGAATCGCGCCTCGGGTTTGAAGTGCGGGATATTGAACGCGCCATTGATGAGGGAGTTAAGCAGATATGGGCGCAACTTGATGCCGCGCGCTTGACCCTTAAGGCCAATGAAACTCAAGTCGAGGCGGCGGAAGTTGCGTTTGAAGGCGTTGTCTTAGAGCAATCCGTGGGAACCCGCACAACGCTGGATGTGTTGGACGCTGAGCAAGAGGTTTTGAATGCTAAACTCGCCAAGCTGGACGCGGAACAAAACTTGAATGTGGCGACCTTCCAATTGCTCACGGTCTTAGGGGTATTTGACGCGGAGGGTATTCGGTTGCCAATTGAAAGATATAATCCGGCCGAAAACTTGAACGATATAAGAGACGATAAATTTAAGCGGCTTACTAAAAAAATTATCCCTGGTAAGGATGATCCAGAACCAGATGAGGTCTTTGAGTAAGGTAAAGCGTTTAAAAACCTTGGTTTTTCGTAGATTCTCCCAAAAATTGAGTCGTAAGGCATCTAGACAAGTCTCACGCGTTGTTTTACTTTTAAGGTTGATGGCGGGGGAACTACCGTTTTGTTAAGGAATAACTTTTAAGGTTGATGGCGGGGGAACTGCCGTTTTGTTAAGGAACAACTATGTCTGAACACTCGCCAGACTCACCAAATGGTCTTGCAGACGGCTCAGAGCCCAGCATGGAAGATATCCTTGCGTCTATTCGTAAAATTATAGCAGATGATGACGCTGGCGAATTTGTTTCAGATACGTCTGAAATTGAAGATGCTGTTGGAATAGACAACCTGGATTCGGGTTTAAGAGACATCCCAAGTGAAAATAGTGATATTGATACTCTTTTATCGGAAATTGATATGCTTGAATCCGAATTGTCGGTAGCTGGTGATAGCGCCGAGATGCTCGAACTCACACATGACAACATGGGCGATCTTGAAATTCCAGATGAGTCTCAGTCCGCTGATAGCGAATTGGATGACTTGCTAAAATCTATTGAAGACATCTCAGAGCCAGAAAACCTTGAGGTTGATAAACCGGTCATTCCTGAAACTTCGATTGAAACGACAAGCTCTGATGTTGCTGTGTTGGATGAAGCGCCAGATGACGACCTCTCAACTATGCTAGATAACATGTTAAACGAGGGCGAGGCAGCGGCGACCGAGCTTGAGGTATCAGAAGATTTTGAAAATCTAGAATTGGTCCTAGACCCAGCGGCAGATTTGCTCGATGACAGTAGCGATCTGGAAGCTGAATTGCTCGAAGATTTAAATATCGAGGACGATGTGCTCGATGCTGATTTGTCGTCTGGAGTGATGAAACCCGATTCTGATATAGAGCTGGTCAAGTCTCTCATGGCAGAACTGACAGGCGAGCCTCTACATGCTGATGAAGAGATAATTGAAGTTGCGGAGACCGAAACGGCTTTAGAGACTGACGACGAAATAGAGTCAGAAATAGACTCAGATTTAGAGTCATTAGTTTCTGACTTATCGGGCGATGACATATCAAGCGAAACCTTAGAGCTAGCAGAGCCAACGGACGACTCTGCCGAAGATGTTATGGATGAAATTCTATCTTTGACTCTTGATGATGAATTAGAACTTCAGGAAGATATCCCCAGGGTTCCCGATGCTGTAGCGAGTTTAAAAGAGATTGCTGCTCAAGCTGAGGCTGACGCGAAAGATGTCGAGAGTAAATTCGCGAAAACCTTGGCCGCTGCCGCGGCAGGCGTGGCTGCAACAGCGGCCGTTGCTCAAAATGACGAAGAGCCCGAAGCCGATGATATATTATCTGAATTGGATGATATCGTCGATATAGTTGAGGAAGCTCCGTTAGAAGGCGATCTTCAGACGAATTTGTCCGAATTAGATTTGGATGATTTAGTCGAAGAAGAGGTTTTAACCTCGCTAGCTGACACGAATATTCAAGACCTATTGGACGATGAAGAAACGGGCGGGACAGAAGATATAGTTGAGGGCATTTCATACGAAGCAGAAATAGACGTTGAAACTACGTCCCAAAGTGATACAGAAACAAATAAAATAATTGACGAGGAGACAACCCTAATGCCGAGAGCAGCAAAATCAGATGCGATACTTGATGAAGTCACAGAAACTGCAACTGCGGATGTCTTCGCGTCCTTAAATAAGGTGGTGGAAGAAAAAGCGACTATCGCTGAACGCGGTGACCGCATTGGCGATCTTGTTCAAGAGGCGTTACGGCCAATGCTGAAAGAATGGCTTGATGCTAACCTCAAAGGTATTGTTGAGCGCGCCGTGACGAAAGAAGTCAAGCGTATCTCGTCAGGCAAATAAGCCTCTTTTAATGCCCTTTAATTAGGGTTAGAAGACTTAAGAATAGCCCCGCCCTCTATTGTAGGGGGCGGGCTTTTATATTTGGAAACGCCGTAATGCTCGA
>CAZJRU010000147.1:0-4375 GCA_964548315.1 uncultured Hellea sp. | reverse complement strand
CTGGCCAGTCTTGGGCAGTGGACCGCCAAAGCCGACGCCGCCTCAAACGCTTAATAGGCCGCCCAAAATAATACCCTCTCCCGGTTTCCCGGAAGAGGGCATATCGATTATAAAGCCGGGACCCAATTGGGGGAGGGTTGATCCAACTTTACGCCCGATATATTGCGCTCAAAATCATGTCATTGTGTCAAAGACCTGTGAGCAAATTTGGTCATATTTTCTGCATCTATAAAAGCTGCATAGTTACTCAGATCCTTTAAAAGGTTCTTTTCCAAAATTTCGTCGAGGGTTGCGCCCTTCGATATTTCATTCTTTACACGGTTTTGTACATCTTTCAATAGGTCCTGCGTTTTTTCTAAATCCGCTTTTGTGGCCAGCGGCCCATGTCCCGGAATGATTTTTGTCTGCCCATCAACCAAAGACAAACCCGTTTGATGGGAGGCTATCATGCCCTGTAAGCTCCCTCCGCCGTCAATGTCGATATAGGGAAACATGCCGTTAAAGAAATTATCGCCCATATGCAGAACATTGGCTTCTTTGAAATAAATAATGCTGTCCCCATCTGTATGAGCGGACGGCGTGTGGATCATCGTCACGGTTTGGCCGTTAAAATGAAGCGTGGCCGTCTGCGAAAATGTCAGTGTGGGCCAGAGCGAGGGGTCCGTGGCCTTCACCGTGCGTCCAAAGGCTGTATTCTCAAAGGTAAGCCCCATACGTTTGCGCACATTGTCATGGGCTACAATCGTTGCTCCGGCCTCTTTCATCTGAGCATTAGCTCCGGAATGGTCCCCATGATAATGGGTGTTTACAACGTAGCGAATGGGCTGGTCCGTTACCCCTTTAATTTCGCTTATGATCTGATCTGCGAAACGGGCGAATTTATCATCGATAACGAAGACGCCGTCATCGCCGACTGAAACGCCAATATTGCCGCCCGGGCCCAAAAGCATATACATATTATCGCCCAATGCTTGGGTGGTTATATCTTTTTTGGGAGCTGTTTGGCTCTGCGTTTTATCCTTGTCTGTAGCCGCGGCGCTTTGAGCTTCTGCGGGGCTATCTGCGGAACACGCCGTTAACGCCAAGACAATTGAACTTAGGACTAATTTGCGTAACATATCTCTCTCCGATTTAGGACGCTTTCGAAATTGTACTCCCAGGGGGTAACACACGGTCTGGATGGGCATGACCGTCAACCAGCGCTCGAATATTTATTAAGACCTTTTCGCCCATTTCGCGGCGGCTTTCAAAGGTTGCCGACCCTATATGGGGCGCGAGAATGACATTGGGCAGGTCTAGTAAATCAGGGTGAACTTGGGGTTCGTTTTCATAAACATCCAAACCGGCCCCGCCTAATGCGCCCTGTGATAAGGCGCTGGCGAGCGCCGCTTCATCTATAACGTCCCCGCGGGATGTATTCACAATATAACTATTTTTAGACATAAGCTTAAGACGCGCCGCATTGATCATGTGATGCGTGGCTGGCGTACTCGGACAATTAATCGAGAGGATATCAACCGCCGTCAACATAGCGTCAACTTCTGGCCAATAGGTGGCGTCTAGCTTTTCTTCAATCGCGGCAGGCGCCCGCCGGCGATTATGATAATGCACTTCAAGTCCAAAAGCATGGGCGCGGCGAGCAACAGCCTGCCCTATGCGTCCCATCCCAATAATGCCGAGCTTTTTACCGCGAATTCGGTGGCCTAGCATAAATGTCGGGCTCCAGCCCGTAAAGTTTCCAGCCCGAGTTCTCTGGTCGCCTTCGACTAAGCGGCGCGGAACGGCGAGGATTAACGCCATGGTTAAATCAGCCGTATCTTCTGTTAACACGCCTGGCGTATTTGTCACCATGATGCCCCGGCGATGAGCCGCCGCAACATCAATATGATCGGTGCCCGCGCCAAAGCTGGCAATCAATTTTAGATCCGTGGCCGCGTTAATAATGTCGGAGTCAATGTTATCCGTGACCGTGGGCACAAGCACGTCGCAGTTTTTAACCGCCGCGATGAGCGATGACTGGCTCATAGGTGTATCATCTTTGCGAAGCGTGGTTTGGAAAAGCTCGTCCATGCGCGCTTCAATTGTATCTGGCAGCCGGCGGGTGACGATAACCCTCGGATTTTCAATTCTCTGCTTTGTCATAGCCGCAATACACGCTTTTTACGGAAGTGAAGCAACCCAAAAGGCAGAGTTTTTACACAAAAGTTTACCTTTGATTTAGGCATTGCGCGCAAAAGGCCCCATGGGAAACTTAAAACTTATATGCGCTGTGCTTGCCCTAACACTCGGATTTAGTTCCGCCTCACAAGCTCAGGATAATATGCGCCGCGTTGTCGAAGACGTTCCTCAACTTAAAAACCTATACCGCGTCTCGGCGACGAAAACGCCCTCTGGATTTCCAGTACCGCGTTATGTGACGCTTAAGGTCGGAGAAGTAAATGGGCGCACGGGCCCCTCGCGGCAGCACCCCATATTATGGCAATATCGCCGCAAAGGCCTACCGTTGGTCGTTGTCGCAGAAACCGATATGTGGCGTAAAGTCCGCGATGTTGACGGGGATGAAAGCTGGATACACAAACCCGCCCTTTCAGGCGAGCGCCGTGTTATGGTTATCAAAGAAACGATGCTACGCGCCAAACCGCGCGAGACAGCCCGCGTCAAAGCCAGCCTTGCCCAAAACGCTCTGTTAAACCTCATTGAATGTAATGACACTCAATGGTGCCTCATCCAGTCCGATGACGGAATGAAAGGCTGGACCCCAATACGCAAATTATGGGGCGCGCATAAACTTTACTAAGCTCTAATCGCGCGGCCAAATTAGCTATTTAAAACCCGCCCCGCTACGGCGTCTAGCTTCGCCAGATATTTCGGGTCGCGTTTTTCGGGCGCGGTAATCATGGCCACATCGAGATTGGTTTCAATGCCTTGAGATCCGTTTTTGCGCGCGCCTTCGGACTTTAAAATTTTGATCATTTCTTTGACCGTATTGCTGGCCTTGCTGGCATTTTCCATCAGCACCGCAATCACGGCGGCAACATCGACATTGCCGTGGCCTTCGTGCCAGCAGTCATAGTCCGTCACCATGGCGACGGTCGCATAGGGGAGCTCGGCCTCACGGGCGAGTTTGGCTTCGGGCATATTGGTCATGCCGATAACGTCACAACCCCAAGCGCGGTACATATGACTCTCCGCCTTTGTTGAGAACTGCGGGCCTTCCATCGCGAGATAAGTCCCGCCTTTATGTACATTGGCCCCTGCCGCTTTGGCCGCCCTAGCCGCAAATCCTGCCAGACGCTCACACACAGGGTCGGCAACAGAAACATGGGCGACCATGCCTTTGCCAAAAAAGCTTTTCTCGCGCTTAAAAGTGCGGTCGATAAATTGATCAATCACAACGAAATCTCCGGGCGGATATTGTTCTTTCAAAGACCCAACCGCGGAGAGAGATAAAATATCGGTACAGCCCGCGCGTTTCATCGCGTCAATATTGGCGCGATAATTAACATCCGACGGGGTGAGCGGATGACCGCGGCCATGGCGGGGTAGAAAGCGTAGCTTAATCCCATCTAGCTCAGCAAAGAGAATATCATCTGAGGGCATGCCCCAAGGCGTCTCAATTGAAATCCACTGCGGGTTTTCAAGGCCTTCAATATCATAAAGACCAGAGCCGCCAATTATGCCTAATACCCATTCTGTCATATTATTCTGCTTTTCATTTAGTCTGTTCGTGAACGAGACAGTGTTACAAAAAAACCGCCTCACGGAAAGTGGGCGGTTTTAAATTTATCGTGATTTATACATTTTGCTTAGGCAAATTGTACTCACTAATGATCAACGTCTTTCCAAACGCGCTTATAGGAGAACCACAAGAGGATCGCGAGTATTGTCAGATAAATCATCGTCATCAGGCCTGCGCCTTTACGTTGTTCCATCTTAGGGTCTGCGGACCACGCCAAGAACTCTGTCACATCGGCAGCCATTTGCCTCACAGTCGCGGGCGTCCCATCTGCATATTCAACGAGCTCATCAGAGAGCGGGGCGGCCATCGAAATTTTACCCCCGTCCATAACCGGGTTATAGTGAAGACCTGAAGTTAGCTCAACGTCATCCGGCTTGGGCGTTTCATAAGCGATAAGAAGATTGTAAAGATAGTCAGCGCCCCCGCCACGCGCGGCCACAATCACAGAGAGGTCTGGCGGAAGCGCGCCGCCATTACTGGCCTGAGCTGCTGCGTCATTAGCGAAGATCGGCGGGAAGTTATCAGCAGGTACGCCCGGGCGGTCGATGACGTCGCCCGTTTCGCTATCAATAGCTTCAATCGTCCAATCCGCCGCGAAGTTTTTCACATATGGATTATCGTTCGGGTTTGGATAAT
>CAZJRU010000146.1:2614-4392 GCA_964548315.1 uncultured Hellea sp. | reverse complement strand
AATCCAGTCGATGTTCATGTCGGGTCACGCGTTCGTTTGCGCCGGCAAGTTATGAAAATGAGCCAAGAAAAGCTTGGTGACCAACTTGGCGTCACATTTCAGCAGGTCCAAAAATACGAACGCGGGTCAAACCGTGTTGGAGCGAGCCGCTTATGGAAAATGTCACGGGTACTAGATGTCCCTGTCGGCTTTTTCTTTGACGGCCTTGGAGAAGAAGGTAGCGTTACTGAATTTTCAGCTAATGACCAATTGCCAATCGTCTATGATTTTATTCGTAGTACAGATGGTGTGTCTTTGGCGAAGGCCGTTTCGCAAATTAAGAATAAGGCCGTAAGACGCCAGCTTCTTGAGTTAGCGCGTTCTCTGGCAAAAGACTCGAATGGCGAAGAAGAGTAATTCTACTTTTCACTTCTCTTTTTGAGGCTTAATAAAGCCTCATGTATAGTCAAGAAACAGAGCGCTTTCGTACCTTTGGGCGAACGAAGGGGAAACCCTTAAGTCCCGCCCAAACGGAGCTTATGCGCCGCGTTTTCCCTTCGGTTGACAAAGCCTCTGACATTGCTCAGGGAAAAAATCCTTACGCCAATGAAGCAGGGCCCTATTGGCTTGAAATCGGGTTTGGAGGGGCTGAGCATTTATTATGGCAAGCCGAGAAAAATCCGCAAGTGACATTGCTCGGCGTGGAGCCTTTTTTGAACGGCGTGTCGAAAGCCGTAAAAGGCCTTTCTGATAAAAGCTTGACCAATGTAAGACTGCACCGAGGCGATGCGCGTGATGTCTTGGAGGTTATTCCTCCAAGCTCACTCGAATGTGTATTCGTTCTTTTTCCCGACCCTTGGCCAAAGGTGAGGCACCATAAACGCCGCATTATCAATGAGGCCTTTATTGAAGAGATTTACCGTGTCTTGAAACCCGAAGGTAAGTTTCGGTTTGCGAGCGATATTTTACATTATGTCGATTGGTCCTTAACGCGTATTAAAGCGCATGGCGGATTTGACTGGCCCGCCGCCCAGCAATCGGATTGGCGTGAGAGGCCAGATGATTGGCCCTCTACGCGTTATCTGGAGAAAGCTCTTAGGGAAGGGCGCTCAGGTCACTTTTTCGAATTTTCTAAGATTTAAGGTCAAAGCTTAAGTGTTAATTAGGACTAGACAAATGTGTCCAACGCCCCTAAGCACCCCTTAACAGAAAACGCCCTAAGCGCTTCAAAGCTTAGTAGGCGGCCCAAATTGGGCCGTTTTTTTTATGCTTTAAGGTCGGGCCAATCGGAGTGTGAGTGAAAACAAAAACGCATATCGACGAACGCATTCTTGGGCTCGCAGAGCCGATCGCAGATGACCTTGGGCTTCATATTGTCCGTGTGCGGGTTATGGCGGGTAAGCGTAAAACCATACAAATCATGGCCGAACGCCGGTCAGACGGTTTGATGGACGTCAGCGATTGCGAGCGCCTCTCTCGGGAGTTGTCAGCGACGCTCGAAGTTGAGGACCCGGTTTCAGATGCTTATAACTTAGAGGTCTCATCGCCAGGACTTGATCGCCCTTTAACCGACTTGGAGTCGTTTCAGACCTATGAAGGATATATGGCGCGCCTTGAGCTTGACCGGTTTGTCGAAGGCCGAAAGCGGTTTCGCGGTGTCTTAGCTGGAGTAGATGGACAAAATATCGAGATTAATCTTGATAATGAAGAGCAAACAGCAGAAATCCCATTTGATTGGATATCAGAAGCTAAGCTCTTAATTACTGACGCGCTTATTGAAGCGGGTCAAAAGGCGAAAG
>CAZJRU010000146.1:0-2514 GCA_964548315.1 uncultured Hellea sp. | reverse complement strand
GCGAAAGCCGCAGCAAATAAACAATCTTCGGGCCCAAAAGGCCAATGATGACATACCAATTAAATAAGAAGAGCTAGAGGAGACGCATATGTCTACAGCTGGAATTAGTGCCAATAAATTAGAGCTTTTGCAAATAGCCAAAGCTGTTGCCGATGAAAAATCGATTGATAAAGAAATTGTTCTGGAGGCGATTGAAGAGGCGATTCAAAAAGCGGCCCGCCTGCGTTATGGCGCAGAGCTTGATATTCGGGCGAGGCTTGACCCTGTAACGGGTGAGCAAAGTCTACGCCGCGTTGTGACTGTGGTTGAAGACGAAGAGCTGGAAAACGATTCGACTCAAACTAATTTGGCGACTGCTAAGCTGGATTACCCAGAGGCAGAAATTGGATTTGAGATTACAACGACCCTACCTCCGCTAGAGTTTGGCCGTGTACAAGCCCAGATGTCCAAGCAAATTATCATGGGCAAAATTCGCGACGCTGAACGCGCGCGTCAATATGAAGAATTTAAAGGCCGCATTGGTGAAATCATCAACGGTATCGTCAAGCGCGTGGAATATGGCCATATTATTGTTGACCTCGGCCGCGCCGAAGGTGTTATCCGCCGCGATCAGGCTTTGCCGCGCGAGAATGTTAAGGGTGGTGACCGGATTCGCTCATATATTATGGATGTCCGCGAAGAGCCTCGCGGGAGCCAAATTTTCCTCTCTAGAGCCCATCCACAGTTCATGGCGCAGCTTTTTGCACAGGAAGTCCCTGAAGTTTATGAAGGGGTTATCCAAATTGTGTCTGTTGCCCGTGACCCTGGGTCCCGCGCCAAAATTGCGGTTTACTCAAATGATGGCTCCATTGACCCTGTTGGGGCTTGTGTGGGGATGCGCGGATCTCGCGTTCAAGCGGTTGTCAATGAACTCCAAGGCGAGCGCATCGATATTATTCCGTTCACCGAAGACGCGGCGACATTTATCGTCAACGCTTTACAGCCGGCAGAAGTCGCCAAGGTTGTTATCGATGAGGGCAATGACCGTATTGAAGTAGTTGTCCCTGATGAGCAATTATCTCTTGCGATTGGACGGCGCGGGCAAAATGTACGCCTAGCCAGCCAACTCTCAGGCTGGGCCATTGATATTCTAACGGAAGAACAAGAATCTGAGCGCCGTCAAATCGAATTTAAAGAGCGTTCAGAGCTCTTTATGACAGGCTTGGATGTCGATGAAATGATAGCCCAGCTTTTGGTTTCGGAAGGTTTCGAAACCATGGAGGAAGTCGGTTATGTGGCGCTTGATGATCTGACCACTATCGAAGGATTTGATGATGAGACCGCCGAAGAACTGCAAACCCGCGCACGCGAATATCTAGACCGTATTGCTCAAGAGCAAGATGCAGCCCGTAAGGCCGCAGGTGTTGTCGATGATGTTCTAGAGATCGAAGGCGTTACGCTGCCGATGACAGTTGAGTTTGGCAAGCATGAGATCAAGACGGTCGAAGATGTGGCTGGATTAGTTCCTGATGATCTTCGAGGCTATTATGAGATGAAGGGGGATGAGAAAATTCATGAACCTGGAATTCTTGAGAGCTTCAAACTTAATGAAGACGCTGCGACCGCGCTTATCATGCAAGCCCGCGTAAAAGCAGGCTGGATTGACGCGAGCGATTTAGAGCCTGAAGCCGAAGAAGAAACGGACGCCGCCGAAGCGCCAGCCGTCGAAGCTGAACTCACTGCAGCGGATGTATTTGAGAGCTAATTTGGTTTTATTGTCGCCCATATCACCCCAAGACAAACGCGGTCATAAACCGCGTGAGCGTCGGTGCTTGGCTAGCGGAGAGACTCGCGACCCAGAGCAGATGATACGTTTCGTTCTATCGCCCGACGGGGTGGTGACGCCGGACATTGCGGGTAAGCTGCAGGGCAGAGGTGTCTGGGTGAGCGCGAACCGGGCTGCATTGGAATCAGCGATTTCCAGTAAAGCGTTCTCGCGTGGGTTTAAAGCTCAAGCGAAAATTCCAGACGATTTAATCGACCTAACGGAGCGGCTTTTGGCGCGCCGTATAATCGGCTTGATTAAAATGGCCAAAAAGGCTGGCGTCATCGCCATGGGGTTTGATCAGGTGCAGTCCATGGCGCGTGAAAACGCCATTGCTATTCGAATAGAAGCCAAAGACGGTTCAGAAGATGGCCGCAGCAAAATTCGGACTCTGTCAAAAGCCATTAACCGAGAAATTGGCGTTGCTGACCCTCTTGTTATTGGCTGTTTCACGGGAGAAGAATTGGCTGAGGCTGTAGGGCGAGACTCAATAGTTCATGTCGCCATAAAGCCGAGTAAACTGGCCAAATCCATTAAGCAGTCTATTGAAAAGTTGACTGGATTTCGGGATATTATTCCTACGGATTGGCCAGATTTTGCGCATGAAATTGATAGAATAACACGCGTGAAACGCGAAAAATAAAACGAGTTTTCTCGTTATTGACTGTTGAATATGTGCCGAGGGTCGTTAGGTTACGCGATCTGAAGCG
>CAZJRU010000145.1:0-4435 GCA_964548315.1 uncultured Hellea sp. | reverse complement strand
TTTGAAATTCTAGGAAAGCTAAAGTTATGGCAGGTAGAGAAGATAACCGTCGCGGCAAACGCGAAGAAGAAGACAACGAGTTCATTGACCGGTTGGTTCACATTAACCGCGTTGCGAAAACTGTTAAAGGTGGCCGTAATATGAGTTTTGCAGCCCTTGTCATTGTTGGCGATGAAAAGGGACGTGTTGGTTTTGGTAAGGGTAAAGCCCGTGAAGTTCCTGAAGCCATTCGTAAGGCAACAGAAGAAGCTAAGAAAACAATGATCCGGGTTCCTCTTCGTGAAGGACGTACTTTGCATCATGATGTCCGTGGACGTCACGGCGCGGGTAAAATTGTTATGCGCTCAGCGCCTCCCGGAACGGGCGTTATCGCCGGTGGTCCGATGCGGGCTGTTTTGGAATGTCTTGGCGTTCAAGATGTTGTTGGTAAATCAGTTGGTACGTCCAACCCATACAACATGGTTCGGGCAACATTTGACGCGCTTAAGCGTATGGAAAGCCCTCGTATGATTGCTTCCAAGCGCGGCAAGAAAGTCGGAGAAATTGTTTCTCGTCGTAAAGATGGTGCCTCTGCGCCTGACGCGATTGAAGCTTAAGGATTAGTTCGATGGCTAAAAAAGCAACATTAAAAGTTCGCCAAACAGGTAGCCCTATCCGGCGTAAGCCGGATCAAAGAGCGACTTTGGTTGGATTGGGACTCGGTAAAATTGGCCGCGTTCGTGAATTAGAAGATACACCGTCTGTCCGTGGAATGATCAATAAAATTTCACATATGGTAGAAATAGTCGAAGAGTAGTCCAACCTCGTTGGAAACCTCCTTTGGAGATATAAAATGCGTTTAAATGAACTCAGTGATAATCCTGGTGCAACAAAGGCCCGCTTACGCGTTGGCCGTGGTGTTGGTTCGGGTAAAGGTAAAACAGCCGGACGCGGCGTAAAAGGTCAAAAGTCGCGCTCAGGTGTGGCGATTAAAGGCTTTGAAGGCGGTCAAATGCCCATCCATATGCGTCTACCAAAGCGTGGATTTAATGTCCCTAACCGTAAACGTTGGGAAGAGTTATCCATCGCCAAGCTTAACCGCGCGATTGAATCTGGAAAACTTGATAGTAAAACCGATTACGACGCGGCGGCACTTGTCGAAGCGGGCGTTCTTCGCCGCTCTCGTGATGGCGTGCGCCTAATTGGTAATGGAAAAGTTAGCAAAGCGGTTAAGCTTACAGTTGCAGGTGCAACACCAGCAGCAACCAAAGCTGTCCAAGATGCCAAAGGAACGGTCAATCTTATCGACTTAACGGTTACCTATCGTCCTAAAGGTGAGAAAAAAGATAAGTCTGCTAAGCCAGCTCCGAAAGTTAAAGCTGCGCCAAAAGCAGAAGCGCCTAAAGCTGCGCCGAAGCCCGCTCCAAAGCCAAAGCCAGCTCCGAAACCAAAAGCTGAACCTAAAGCAGCAGCGCCGAAACCGGCTCCAAAGCCTGAGCCAAAGCCAAAGGCCAAACCTGCCGCTAAAAAGCCACAGGTTCTTTATACTGACGGCGCGACAGATGGCGAACCAGATGATTTGAAAAAAATCAAAGGTATCGGACCAAAGTTTGAAAAAGATCTCAATGGCAAAGGTGTTTATTACTTCCGCCAGATCGCGGCGTGGTCAAAAGATGATATCAAAATGATTGACGAAATCATTGACTCATTCCCAGGACGGATTGAACGTGATGAATGGGTGAAGCAAGCGGGTGAGCTCGCGAAGGGCTAACTAAAGGGTGCGGCTTTGATTTGTGATTAAGCAATCATAGACGTGATTGCCCTTACATTTCTTTCAGAGGGACCTTATTTAAGGTAAATCTGAGGCGAAGACAAAGAAAAGGAATATCATGGCGTCAGCGTCTGAACAGCTCGCATCGAATATGAACTTTGGCGTATTCGCCAAAGCCAAAGAGCTACAGCAACGCCTTTTATTCACCCTTTTTATTCTAGTTGTTTACCGCATCGGGACTTTCGTGCCTGTTCCGGGTATGGATATGGCTGCTTTTCAATCTGCTTTTCAAAGCGGCGGCGGCGGTCTTCTGACACGCTTAAACATGTTTGCTGGCGGCGCTGTTGAACGTATGGCGATTTTTGCCCTCAACGTTATGCCGTATATTTCGGCGTCTATTATTATGACCTTGATGAAGGGCTCACTGCCTTCGCTTAAGGAACTTGATAAGGACGGCGAGCAAGGCCGCAAACAAATCAACCAATATACACGGTATTTAACGGTCTTCTTGGCCGCCTTCCAAGCCTATGGCATTGCACGGGCGCTACAAGCGACTGAAGGCGCTGTAATTAACCCGGGCCTATTTTTTGAGGCCTCAACCGTAATCACCCTTGTCGGCGGAACCATGTTCTTGATGTGGCTTGGCGAACAAGTGACTGCGCGCGGCGTGGGTAACGGGGTCTCTCTGATTATTTTCGCGGGTATCGTTGCTGAATTGCCTAAGGCCTTATTCCAGTCGTTTAGCCTTAATCAACAAGGCACGATTAGTGAACTGCTCCTGTTATTCCTCATTGTCTTGTTTATCGCCCTATCCATGCTTATTGTTTATGTTGAACGCGCGCAAAGGCGGCTGTTGGTCCAGTACCCTAAACGACAAATGGCAGGCGGAAAAACATTTGGCGGCGAAGCGTCGTTCATGCCGCTTAAGCTCAATACAGCCGGTGTTATCCCGCCGATTTTCGCGAGCTCTCTCTTATTACTCCCAGCCACCTTTGGCCAATTGGCTCTTAATGGAGAAGGCGGCGGTTCAGGCTTTATGACCTCGCTATTGGCCTATATCGGATATGGGTCGCCTGTGTACCTTACGCTTTATGGTATTCTGATTATCTTCTTCTGTTATTTCTATGTTCCTTATGTGTTTAAGCCCGATGATGTGGCTGATAATCTACGTAAGAACGGGGGCTTTCTTCCGGGCATACGTCCCGGTGAGCGTACGGCGCAATATCTATCTTATGTGCTTTCACGTCTGACCTTTATCGGGGCTATCTATGTTGCCTTTGTGTGTGTCTTGCCTGAATATATTATTGCGCAAAATAAAGGTATTCCGCCATCCGTTGCGATGCTCATCGGCGGGATGTCGCTCTTGATTATCGTCTCGGTGACACTTGATACAGTCGCTCAAATTCAATCGCATTTGATCGCTCATCAATATGAAGGTCTCATTAAGAAGTCCCGTATGCGGCGACGTAAGAAATAACCAAGGGGAATAATATGAATATTATACTTTTTGGACCCCCAGCCGCAGGAAAAGGTACGCAAGCAAAAAAGCTTGTGTCTGACCATGGACTTATCCAATTATCAACAGGGGATATGCTCCGTGCGGCGCGGGACTCAGGATCAGACCTGGGTAAGAAGGTTGCCGACATAATGGACCGCGGAGATCTGGTTTCAGATGAAATCGTCATCGCGTTAATCGAAGAACAACTTGCCGCAAACCCATCGTCCAATGGATTTATTTTTGATGGTTTCCCGCGTACGGTTGAGCAAGCCAAGGCGCTTGATGGGTTGCTCGCAAAGCATAACGATAAAGTCCACTCGGTCATTCGGCTATGTGTGGATGATGAAGCCTTGCTTGGCCGCGTCTCGAAACGCTTTGAAGAAGAAGGCCGCAAAGACGATAACCCTGAAAGTTTCAAAATTAGGCTAAATAACTACCATCAACAAACGGCGCCTTTGCTCCCATATTACTCGGGACAAGGGAAGTTGACGGAAGTTGATGGCATGACGACGCCTGACGCGGTAGCGGCAAGTATTGCGCAAGTCTTGGATAAAAACGGTAACGGAGATGAGGTCTCCCAAGCCGTCGTAAAAAAAGGATTTTTTGCTCGGCTTTTTGCTCGGTAAAAATAAGTTAAAAACTCGGGCTGAGGGCGCTTGACGGCGGCTTAGCTTGGGACTAAGTAACCGCTTTCGCGGATGGATGAGTCTAAGCCGCCCTTTTTGCTATGGGGCGATGAAAGACTAAGCATCAGGCGGCAGTGAATTTTAAGGAGGCCAGTGTGGCTCGTATTGCAGGGATAAATATCCCGACAAATAAACGCGTAGAAATCGCGTTGCGTTACATTCATGGTATTGGCCCCGCCAAAGCCAAAAGCATTTGTGAAGCTGTCGGTATTTCAGCTGAACGTCGTGTACAAGATTTGTCTGACCAAGAAGTTCTTCAAATCCGCGAAACGATTGATGCTAACCACCAAGTTGAAGGTGACTTGCGCCGTGAACATGGTCAAAATGTCAAACGCCTGATGGATATGGGTAATTATCGCGGCCTGCGTCACAGACGCGGCCTCCCTGTTCGCGGGCAGCGTACACATACAAATGCGCGGACCCGTAAAGGTCCAGCCAAGGCAATTGCCGGTAAAAAGAAGTAGGATAGTAAGATGGCAAAAGAACCAGGCCGCGTTCGCC
>CAZJRU010000144.1:0-4441 GCA_964548315.1 uncultured Hellea sp. | reverse complement strand
TTGTTCTAGTGTGTTGTCTCATATTGGCACATAAAGCCTAGATGCATATTTATATCGACGCTGATGCCTGTCCTGTGCGGGAAGAAACTTATAAAGTTGCCCGCCGTCACGCCGTGCCCGTTACTGTGGTGAGCAATTCATTTCTGCGGGTTCCACCAGAACCTTTGATAAAATTTGTGGCTGTTTCTGATAATTTTGATGCTGCCGATGACTATATCGCCGAGCGTGCAGATGCCCTGACCATTGTCATCACCTCTGATATATTATTGGCAGAACGGTGTTTAAAAGCCAATGCCGCCGTTTTGGCGTCAAATGGCAAGGCTTTTACGAAAGATTCGATTGGCGGAGCCATCGCAACGCGGGCGATTATGGCCGACCTTCGAGCTGGCGCCGATATGCCAAACATTGGAGGTCCGCCGCCTTTTACACATAAAGACCGCTCCAAATTTCTAGAAAGCCTGCATAAAACAATAGAAAAATTAAAACGCGACAATTGAGTATTGAAATAAGTTTTGACGGCTCTATGTTGCCGCGACTTTATGAGGACACCGATTATGACCAGCGCTCTGGAAAAGACAATAAATGCCGCTTGGGAGGCCCGTGCGGAGTTATCCCCCGAGACAACGGGAGAGCATCGTGACGCGGTGGAAACGGCCATTTTGGCTCTCGATAGCGGCAAGATGCGCGTCGCGGAAAAAAACGGAAATAATGATTGGGTTGTCCATCAATGGCTCAAAAAAGCTGTCCTTTTGGGGTTTCGCCTCCAGGCCAATGGCCTCATGAGCGGCGGCCCTAATAGTGGAAATTGGTGGGATAAAGTGCCATCTAAATTCGAAGGTTGGGGTGAAGCAGAATTTTCAGAGGCGGGGTTTCGCGCTGTTCCCAATTGCGCCGCCCGCCGTGGGAGTTTTATCGCGCCTAATGTTGTTTTAATGCCCAGCTATGTAAATATTGGCGCTTATGTCGATGAAGGCACAATGGTCGATACGTGGACAACTGTTGGGTCTTGCGCCCAGATCGGAAAAAATTGTCACCTTTCTGGCGGCGTCGGTATTGGCGGCGTTCTGGAACCCCTCCAAGCTAACCCCACAATAATCGAGGATAATTGCTTTATCGGCGCGCGTTCAGAAATCGTTGAAGGCGTTATTATCCGCGAAGGTGCAGTCCTGGCGATGGGCGTTTATTTATCTCAATCAACAAAAATATATAACCGAACAACGGGCGAAATTAGTTATGGCGAAGTCCCAGCTTACTCAGTTGTTGTGCCTGGCTCTTTGCCATCAAAAGACGGAAGTCATAATTTGAACTGCGCGGTTATCGTAAAAACTGTGGATGCTCAAACCCGGTCAAAAACAGGTGTGAATGAACTCTTGAGGGCTTAAAGTTTCGGCACCTTAAGGTAAGGCATCTTCAATATCGCTTAATAGACTATCCAGAACGTTTTCTTGGCGTTTCCAGATAGGTTCCGCAGAGACGGGAAGCGAGGTTTTAGGCATATCCTCAAGGGCGTTTTCCATAAAGTCTTTCCAGATTATCGCTGGAATGGAGCCCCCAGTAACTTTATCCATAGGCGTGAAATCATCCGCGCCGACCCAGACCCCTGTCACAATATCCGCAGCGTAACCGACAAACCAAGCATCTCTAAAATCATTTGTCGTGCCTGTTTTCCCGCCCATATGTCGACCTTTAATCAAAGCTCTACGCCCTGTTCCAAGTTCTACGGTCCGGTTCATCATACGGTTCATGTGCGAGAGGTTTTGCGTAGAAATTATGCGCGGATTATCTTGAACCTGCCGATCATATAAAGGCGTTCCATCTGCCGTTGACACAGACAGAATTCCGTATGGCTCTCCGATTTTTCCATAATTGGAAAATGGAAGGTAGCTAGCGGTTAATTGCAACGGGCTCGTCGCTTGCGCGCCTAGCGCTAAGCTCCGTAATGGCTCTAAACCCTTAAGGCCAAACTCACCTGCCGTATTAATAACCTGCTGACGCCCAACCTCTTCGGCAAGTCCAACAGCTATACTGTTGATTGAATTTCTGAACGCATTTTCTAAGGTCATTTTACCTTTAAACTCCTCTGTGAAGTTTTCAGGTTCCCAATCACCAATTATTATGGGTTTATCTTCACGGGTGTCCCAAGGCGTAAGCCCGGCTCTTAGCGCCGCTAAATATACAAAGGGCTTAAACGCGGACCCGGGTTGCCGCTGGGCTTGGGCCGCGCGGTTAAACTGACTTTGGGTATAATCCCGCCCGCCGACCATCGCGATAACGCCGCCTGTTCCGTCAAGTGAAACCAAGGCTCCTTGTGTGGCATTGCGTTTGGGGTCCAGTCGTTGGTTAAGGCTTTGATTTGCTTGTATTTGAGCTTCAAGATCCAATGTCGTTTGAACAACCATATCTTGGGTCGGCGTGCCAACTACGTCTTCAAGATATGACCAAATCCAATCTACAAAATATTGCGCGCTGTTATCTGATTGCGGGCGGCGAATCTCGATAACATCGGTTAAAGATCGATAATGCGTATAATGATCTATTAGGTTTTGCTGCGCCATTAACTCAAGGACAATAGCCGTGCGCTTTGAGGATCGTTCGGGCGCACTTACAGGGTTATACAAAGACGGCGCCTTTAAAAGACCTGCCATCATTGCGCCTTCTGCGATTGTCAATTCATTGGCAGATTTTCCAAGATATCTTTTGCTGGCGGCCTCAAGTCCCCACGCGCCGCTACCAAAATAGACACGGGAGAGATACATCTCTAAAATCTCATCTTTGGTAAAGGCCTGTTCGAGCCAAATCGACAGCATCATCTCTTGGGCTTTTCGCCGGAGTGTTTTATTCGGTGTCAAAAATACATTCTTAGAGAGTTGTTGGGTTAAAGTCGAACCACCTTCGACGTATCGCCCAGCTTTGATATTTTTGACCATGGCACGGGTTAACGCCTTTGGGTCAAGGCCAACATGGTAATGAAAGCGCCGGTCTTCAGCAGCTATAATTGTTGCAGGCACATGAGCAGGTAAGTCGGATAATTTGACTCGAGGCGCAAATGATGCCCCGCGAACCAGAATATCACGGCCATATCGATCAACAATTTGAATACTTACGGGCCGGTTAGGCTTCCATAAAGTTTCGGCAGAGGGCATATTTTTCGTAGCCATCGCCACGGCGCAAAAAATGACCATGCCACAAGCATAAGCCCCAAGGCTGAGCCAAAGTGATAAAGCTTTGCCTATGGCCTTATATTTACCAACACGGTCTTCCACGGATTTAATCTCGGCTTACAGTTAATCTGAATTAACCCTATGCCGATAGAAGATTAAGCAGGCGTGAAGACCTCCCAAATCTATTGAATACTCAGTATTTAAGACGGTAAAGGCGCAGCTGGCCCTGCCAAGCCGGGTTCTTTCGCTCCTGCGCCGCGATTATCTTTATCTTTAACAGGACAAAAACTCAAAACCGTTGATCCGTCAGCTCGCGCTTCTTGGCCTGGCTGTATAAAATCAAGACCGTTGGGCGTTTTTGCCAAAACAAGATCTAAGTCATCGCCTCGGTCTCGATATAAATCATCTAAGGTGTATTCTTCTGAAAGAGTCGTTGACCTAAAGCGCCATCCGCCCCACCAATCGCGAGTCAAGGCATCAAAACTACGCCCCCGCGAGGTCAGAGTCCGTCCTCTTGATGTAAAGGCAATTGTATCCTCATCATCTTCATCATTATCTTGAGAGGTCAGTTGAAAAACTCGGTGACGCCCGAGCTCAGGCGCAAATTCAACACAGACTAGGGCGTTGTAAGCATCATTTGGCGTCGCCGCAATGAGATGATTAAAGGCAGAATGGTCGAGACGAAAATCAGCGTTTTCAGACAAAACTTCACCATAAAAGGTTTTGTGTCCTTCAAGACGAGCCCCGCGCAATCGCCGCCAATTTGTATCCGCGACTAAAACCTTTACGTCCATTTCTTTCAAAGCCTTTGCCAACCCCAGTGACCATGGGTTTGCTCCTACGATCAAAACGCCGTCTCCTCCGCCCGCAGCAAGCCCGAGAGCTTTGGAAATAGGGCCAATGAAAAAGCCAGCAAATAAGACCGTTGCAAATACAAGCGCGAAAGCCAGAGGGACAAATAACGCACCTTCGGGACGACCTATCGCAGTAAGCTCTGCCGCGAAAAGACCCGCAACCGCCACAGCCACAACACCTCGTGGCGCGATGAAACTAATCAAAAGTGATTCTTTCCAATGCAAGCCTGACCAAAGCGTTGAAAGCATAACGGCGATCGGCCGAACGAAAAGCATCATCGTCAAAACGAAAGCCCCGATACGCCATTCCAATACGAAGGCTTTGAGGACATCGGGAGTCAAGGTCGCGGTCAAAATAACAAACACGCCTGAAACCAAAATAATCGCAATGGTTTCTTTGAAGCGGCGCATTTCAACCATGGCGGC
>CAZJRU010000143.1:0-4501 GCA_964548315.1 uncultured Hellea sp. | reverse complement strand
AATTTCTTATGAATTAGGGGTGCAGGCCGCAATAAATATGCTAGAGGCATAATTTGCGTCGCCCCACATTGACCATCTAAAGAGAGATTACATGGCCAACACACCGAAAAAGTCAGTTTCGGCTGACATAAAACTTGTCAAAGATTTGGCAAAAATCCTCAACGATACTGAACTCACCGAGATTGAACTCGAAAAAGGCAGTCTTAAAATCCGCGTGGCCAAAAACGGCGGGCAAATCGTTCAAAGCGCTGTAGCTCCCGCGCCCATGGCCGCGCCTGCGCCCGCCACAAGTCAGCCTGTTGCCGCGCCTGCTGCCAAAACTGAAAAAGCGGATGCTGGCGCGCATCCTGGCGCTGTCAAATCCCCGATGGTCGGAACGGTTTATACGCGACCGTCCCCTGACGCGGATACGTTTGTTAGCGTTGGCGATAAGGTCAAAGAAGGCGATACCATTGTTCTGGTTGAAGCCATGAAAACCTTTAACCCGATTATCGCGCCCCGCTCTGGTAAAATTGAAGAAGTTCTGGTCGAAGACTCGCAGCCCGTCGAATTTGGCGAAGCTTTGTTTATCATCGTCTAGCCTCATTATTTACGATGCCAGGCTCTACTTCCTTTAAAAAAATTCTTATCGCAAACCGCGGTGAAATCGCCCTGCGGATACATCGGGCCTGCAAGGAAATGGGGATTAACACCGTCGCCGTTTATTCTGAAGCTGACCGCAATGCGATGCATGTGCGCCTCGCCGATGAAAGCGTCTGCATTGGTCCCAATAGCGCCTCTGATAGCTACCTGAATATCCCGGCGATTATATCGGCCTGTGAAATTACAAATGCGGACGCCGTTCATCCTGGTTACGGATTTTTGTCAGAAAATGCCCGTTTCGCCGAAATCGTCGAAGCGCATGGCATGGCTTTTATTGGACCAACGGCTGAGCATATCCGGATTATGGGTGATAAAATCACCGCCAAAGATACCGTGAAAAGCGCGGGTATTCCCGTCGTACCCGGCTCAGATGGCGGCGTAAGCTCCTATGCTGAGGCGCAAAAAGTCGCCCAGACAGTTGGCTTTCCGCTCCTTGTTAAAGCGGCCGCAGGCGGGGGCGGACGCGGGATGCGTTTGGCCGAAACACCGTCCGATTTGGAAGAAGCCCTCTCGTCGGCTCAGCAAGAAGCTATTGCTGCCTTTGGCGACGGCGCAGTTTACCTAGAGCGTTATCTGACCGGGCCGCGCCATATTGAAATTCAAGTCCTCGCCGATACACACGGCAATGTCGTCCATTTGGGCGAGCGCGATTGTTCGCTTCAACGCCGTAATCAAAAAATTCTCGAAGAAGCCCCCTCCCCGACTTTAACCTCGAAGGAACGCGATAAGATCGGAAAAATCGTCGCCAAAGCAATTAAGAAAATCGGTTACCGCGGCGCGGGAACAATCGAGTTCCTCTACGAGAAAGGCGAGTTTTTCTTCATCGAAATGAATACGCGCCTACAGGTCGAACATCCAGTCACAGAAGAAATTACAGGTATTGATTTGGTGCGCGAGCAAATCCGCGTCGCCGATGGACAGCCCCTCAACTACACACAGAAAGATGTGCAGTTTAAAGGCCATTCGATTGAATGCCGGATTAACGCCGAGCACCCCGTCACTTTTGCGCCCTCACCCGGCAAGGTCATAGACTTTCATGCGCCGGGCGGCATGAATACGCGGCTCGATAGCGCGCTTTATGCGGGCTATTCCATACCGCCTTATTACGACAGCTTAATCGGAAAGCTCATTGTTTGGGGCCATACGCGTGAAGGCGCGATACTGCGCCTGCGCCGCGCCTTAGGCGAGATGGTGATTTCGGGAATTGAAACAACAAAGCCGTTACATGAAGCCTTGCTAGATAATGAAGACTTCAAAACTGGGGATTACAATATTCACTGGTTAGAAAACTGGCTTGAGTCGCAAAAATAGACTCGCAAAATAGACTCTAAGGAAAGTCGGCTTCGCATTGCGTCGTCAGGCATTGGCGCAATTTAGATACACGCTCTGGATCTGCCCCAAATGTTTTCCCGGGGCACGGCGACGTCACCAAAATCGGCGATTGACCCTGGCGCTCTTTGACAAAGGCGATAACGTCATGCTCTGAGGAGGGCACATGTGAGCACCAAGGCCCGAGACATCGTGTTTGGACATCCACCGGAAAAGCCGTCAAAGGCGCGTCACCAGACGCGTCAGGCGTCAGCGCATATCCCTCAAAAAACGTCGCCGTGATTTTCGGTTCCTTAGAGTGCGTAAGGCGCTGAATTGGGCCGCTGCCCTTTTGGATGACCTTATACCCCTTTGGGTTTTTTGTCAGAGCCGGCGCGATAGGCGTTATGAATTTACCCACCAAAACATGATAAACGTCCTCACTGGACTTGGCATCTTCCAGCGTTTTAATCATATCTGGCGGGGCGCAGCTCAGCGCCAAGGCGCTTTGCGAGATGAAGACACAGCTCGCAATAGCGGCAATGGTAGACCAAAGTTTCATTGTTAAGCCCTCATAGCGGATAACATATCAAATCGGTACACTATCCAAGCTGAATGAGAGCTTAACTGGCTTGGTCGCCCTCTAATATATTGCGTTCACGCCTGGCGTTAAATTCAATGATAGAGCGCATAAGACCACTTGAGGGCGCTGGGTCCTCTTGTGATTTTTCGACTTGAGTACACAAATCCAGCAATAAATCAGCTTCCTCTTGCGAGGTAATTTCAAGCGTCGCTATTGTCTCTAAAATGTCGTCTTGCGTAGACAAAAGCCTCTCTTCGCGCTGCTCCATTTCTTGATCACGGCTAATATCTTCACCTGGAACATGTTGTGCACATTCGAGTAATTTTAAGGATATAATCTGATATTCAGATTTTAAATCTTCTAGTTTTGGAGTCTCATAACTCCGGTTTTGCGCCCCTTCTTTTTTTAATTGAGTATACATTTGAACTCCCCCTTAGAATATGCATCCTATCGCTTAAAGGTTCGCCCCACATGATGTGTGAACCTCAGAAGTTAACAAAAGGTTAACGAATACCCTTAATAATTGTATTTTTTCTACTCACCTACCGTTCTGAATTTGTTAACCTTGATTTAACACCCGCCTCCTGTCATTCTCGCCTCTATGTCAGCGCCCTTCTCTATTCTTGATCTTGCCCGCATTATCGACGGGGGCGACATTGCCCAAAGTTTTAACGAATGTGTGAGCACAGCCCAGCGCGCGGAGGCCCTTGGCTATAACCGCGTTTGGTACGCCGAGCATCACAATATGATATCTGTCGCCAGCTCCGCGACCTCAGTGCTCATTGGCCATATCGCCTCACAGACCAAAACCATAAGACTAGGCGCGGGCGGCATCATGCTGCCTAACCACAGCCCGCTCACCATCGCCGAGCAGTTCGGGACGCTAGAAACACTGCATCCCGGGCGGATTGATTTAGGCCTTGGCCGCGCGCCGGGCGGAGACCGCAATGTCATTCGCGCCCTGCGCAAAGACGGCCCTATGGCGGCAAACCGCTTCCCCGAAGATGTGGTGGAGCTTCTGGCCTATCTCGCCCCGCGCGACGCCGGTGCGCCGCTCCCCGTGCGCGCTATTCCCGGCGAAGGCACGCAGGTGCCCGTATGGATACTGGGCTCTAGCCTGTTTGGCGCGCAGCTCGCGGCAAAGCTGGGCCTGCCCTATGCCTTTGCCTCGCACTTCGCCCCGCAGCAGCTCTTTGAAGCCGCGCAGATATACCGCCGCGAGTTTCAACCCTCACAATATCTGGACGCGCCCTATTTCATGATGGCCGTCAATGTCTTTGCCGCCGAGACCGAAGACGAAGCCAATTATCATTTCTCGACCCTCATCCAAGCCTTTGTCGGGATGGTCACCAATAACCGCGGGCCTATCCCCGCTCCCATTGAAAATCTAGAGGTTCCCCCGCAAATCGCCGCCCATGTGCAGGGCATGCTCCAAGGCAGCGCCGTGGGCACACCCGAGCAAGTCGCCCAACGCCTCTCGCTCTTTCAAAGCAAATTACAGCCCGATGAATATATTATTTCCATGCCCTTTTATCACCACGACGCGCGGCTTAAATCCATGGAGCTCACCATGGGGATTAAAGACAAAGTTAAAGGCCAAGCGCAAGCCGCTTAATCGCGCATTTGCCCGCGCAGCATAAATCCAGACGCCAGCAGCAAGCCCCCCGCGAGGGCCAGCATATAAACCCCTAAAAACGCGCCGACATGGGCAAAGGTCACAGCCGCGTCGAGCAAAACCCAAACGCCAAAGGCCATCAAAATCGCGGCGCAAGCGTTCGATTTATACCGCGATAATCCCACAGATAAAAACGCAATTAAAAGCCAATGCATCGCGGGCATAATCCACATACCGACAAGCGCGTTTTTATAAAATGCAGGCTCAACCCCAGCGACCGCCGCCTTAACCCCCGCCAAAGCGCTCATATGAAACGCCGCCCCCGCAAGGAGGATAACGGCGCCAAGAATAGC
>CAZJRU010000142.1:0-4549 GCA_964548315.1 uncultured Hellea sp. | reverse complement strand
CTTGAGAACATCTGTAGAACAAATGCAAATGTTGCTGCTTTGTTCGAGGTGAGTCCACCTCCGAGAGGAGAAAATCAGATGCTAACGCAAAAACAAAAAGATCTACTTTTACTCATTGATCGCAAGATCAAAACCGTCGGGGTTCCGCCCTCTTATGATGAAATGAAAGATGCCTTAGGCCTTGCCAGTAAATCAGGTATTCACCGCCTTATCACCGCTCTAGAAGAACGCGGATTTATTCGCCGCCTGCCTAACAAAGCCCGCGCGCTAGAAGTGCTAAAACTTCCTGAGGACTTTAGGCCTCAAAGCCCTGCCCCAGCCAATGACGCCTATGAAGTCCCCTTTGTCGGTAAAATTGCTGCGGGTAATCCGATCGCCGCCATTGAAGACAGCTATAATATGATTTCCGTTCCACCCAATATGATGGGTCCAGATCACTTCGCGCTTGAGATTGAAGGCGAGTCGATGATTGAAGCGGGAATTTTAGACGGCGATATTGTCATTGTGAAAAAAGCCAATACGGCGCGCAATAATCAAATCGTTGTCGCCCTGGTCGATCAAGAAGAAGCCACGCTAAAGCGCATTTACAAAAATGGGCAAACCATTGAACTTATTCCAGAAAATAAAGATTTCGAAACCAAAACCTTCGGCCCTGACCGCGTTGAAGTTCAAGGTATTCTTGTCGGGCTCGTGCGTAAATATCATTAGCCAGCTTTAAGCTCATCCAAATTATGACCAAGGGCGCGCGCGGCGCCCTTTTTTATTGGCAGGGCGCAGCTCTATCCCCTCGCCTGATATATAAACGTCATGGGCCCCAGAGGTTCTAAATATCTTCTGGTCCAATAAGGCTGCGGCGCATCCACGCCTCGCCCGTGGCCCCGCGCGGCGCTGGGTCAGTATAACAATATCGGCGTTATCGCACTCTAAAGGCACTTCAGAGGGGTGATGCACAATGGAGACGCGCTGGCCCTTCACCTCAAAACGGCAAGCTAGCTTATCACATGAGGCGAGATCATCTTGATATCGCCGAATATCGCTTTTGACTAACCCCGCTTTCTGCATGAACTGCTCACGTCCATAACGGTCACTGCGCTTACGCCCGACATAGAGAATATCCTCTTCGTCTCCATCCCAAAAGGCCACTTGCCCGCTATCAGACACCCGCATATCCGGGCGCGGCGTTTGGCTCCAAACGACAAAGCACAGCGCAGCGATTGCAAATCCCGTAAAACGGCGCAGCCCAGACCCAAGGGTCGCCAATAAAAAGGCAAGACCAAACACGCCGATTATCCAAGCCGGCGCGGCCCAGACATGTAAAATCGCTCCCGGCCACGCGGCGACCCATGACGCGACTTTCAAAAGCACGGATAAGCCCCACCCCATCACCGCAAGCGGCACAGCTTCAAGTCCAAAAGGCATAACGACCAACGCCGCTAAGGCAGCGGGCATGACCAGAAAGGTAAAAATTGGCATAGCGAACAAATTTCCAAACAGGCTGTAATTCGCGATGCGGTGAAAATGGAGCACCGCAAAACCCGACGTCGCAGTCCCCGCAACAAAGCTGGTTACCGTCAGCGTCGAAAGCCAGCTTAAAAAGGTCTGCCACAGGCCCTTACGGGGGCGATAACCGCGCTTATCCGTCCATTCGCGGTAAACAACCACCAAAGCCGCAACTGCCGCAAAGGACATTTGAAACCCAACGGATATAAGGCTCTCTGGATGAAAGCCTAGCGTTATGAGCGCCGCAACAGACACCGAGCGCATAGAAAAGGCCCGCCGCCCTAAAATGACAGCCAGGAAAACGATGATTGCCATAATATAGGCCCGCTGCGTCGCCACGGAGCCGCCCGATAATATAAGATAAAGCGTGGCAACACAGGCCCCGATAATAGCGGCGGGCTTTCGAATATCATAACGGCGCGATAAAGGCGCAATCATAGCCAAGAGGAGCGCGGCCACAAAATAGCTACCGCCCGCAAGTAAACCCATATGAAGCCCCGAAATCGCCAATACGTGGGCTAATCCCGCTACCCGTAAATGTTCCGTCTGTATCTCGGGAATGTAACTGCGCACACCTGTCATCAACGCCGCCTGCAGTCCAGCCGTTTCGGGCGGAGCCTTGGCACGAATACGGTCAGCAAGCCCATAGCGAAAACGTACGAGAGCGCGCTTATATTGCTCGCTTGTAGACCGCGCCACAACTTCGGCGGCCGTGGGTTTACCTATGGCAAAACCATAACCGCCGATTTGTTGATAAAACGCGCGCCGTGCAGGGTCGTAGCCATCCGGAACCACGGGCCCGGGCGGAGCGGATAGTATCGCGCGAATAGACACGCCGTCGCCAGCGACAAATCCTTCCGTTTTAGCCCGAAAACGTACACGCTTAGGTATCGCCGCCGCGTCTAAGCGCGACAAGCTATGAACACGTATTTGCCAGCGAAACCCATTGCCCGATTTCTCAACGCTTTCAATCCAGCCCGTCACATCATAACTGCGTTCATAGGCCGGAAGCTTGGGCTCCTTCACCGCCGCAGAGTGCCAAGCCGCGCGCCCGCAACCTAGCAGCAATAAAAACACAATAAGTACAATGATGTATAAAGAAGAGCGAAACTTATGCGCCATCGATAAAATCAAGGCCCCCACCCCGATACCGATTACCAGAAAGGTCAACTTAGGTTCAAAAGGCAATGAGAAATAAATGGCAATTCCAGCAGCAAAACACGCTACAGCCCAATCGAAATTTTGGTAGCTTGGCGCCTGCCAACTTTGCAATAATACCGCTAGTTTTTGCCCGATTATACTATTATTCATGCGCATCTTATGAGATAGGAACCCCAGAATTACCTACCCTAACTCTTTGAGCCTAACGACTGGATATGACAACACAAAAAATAATCACCCGTTTCGCGCCCTCCCCGACAGGGTTTCTGCATATCGGGGGTGTTCGGACGGCTCTGTTCAATTACTACTACGCCAAACATACTGGCGGTGAGTTTCATCTGCGGATTGAAGATACGGACAAAGCCCGGTCAACAGATGCCGCGACCCAAGCGATAATTGATGGATTAGATTGGCTTGGCTTGCATCATGACGGCGCAATTGTTTACCAAAGCAAAAACGTGCAGGCTCATATAGACGCGGCTATGGCGTTACTGGAAAGTGGTAAAGCCTACCGCTGTTATGCAACGACCGAAGAGTTAGAAACGCTTCGCGCAGAGGCCCGCGAAAAGGGGACCGCTTTTAGAAGCCCGTACCGTGATCAGCGAGAAGCAGATGATAGGCCTCATACCATCCGTTTTCGGGTCCCTGATGGGGACACTAAAATTTCCGATCAAGTTCAGGGCGATATTAGCTGGGACAATAAGGACTTTGACGATCTCGTTTTACTGCGGGCTGACGGAACGCCGACCTATATGCTGGCTGTTGTTGTTGATGATCACAATATGGGCGTCACTCATGTTATTCGCGGCGATGATCATCTGATTAATGCTGGACGGCAAACACTCATTTACCAAGCCCTTAAGTGGAACATTCCCGTCTGGGCACATGTCCCGCTTATTCATGGCCCTGACGGTAAGAAATTATCTAAACGTCACGGCGCTCTCGGGGCGGATGCTTATAGAGATATGGGTTACCTCCCAAGCGGGCTTAAGAATTACCTCTTAAAACTTGGCTGGGCCCACGGCGATGAAGAGCTTTTCTTTTCTGATACTGAGGTTGCCAAAGTCTTTCAATTAAGCGGCATTAACAGCGCCCCAGCCCGCTTAGATTTCGATAAAATGGGATACATCAATAGCCAACATATTTTACAGGCGCGGAACGAAGACATATTTGAGCCTGCCCTCCCCTTCTTCACGGAAGTTAATGGCGCAGAGTTGTCAAAGGTTCTTAAACACCGCATTAACAGCGCAATGGACACATTAAAACCGAGGGCTAAAACACTTAAAGACCTTGCCGAACAAGCCCGGTATTTGCTTTTAACCCGCCCCATTAAAATTACAGGTAAAGCGGCTAAACCCTTAAGAAAAGAAGGCGCTCTATCACATCTATCAGCTTTGACTTTACAGCTGAAATCTATAAAAGAGTCCGAATGGGACGAAGATGTGATTCAGAAACTGCTTCAAGACTATGTGGATAAACAGGACATAGGCTTTGGCAAAGTCGGACAGCCTTTGCGGGCGGCATTAACTGGCGGCGCCCCTTCACCTGATTTATCTTGGGTACTTACCCTGCTAGGAAAAGACGAAACGCTTGCCCGTTTGACCGACGTGTTAAGCACAGAAACAACAAAGGATTAGACAGACACATGGAAAATAAAATCAAAAATACTGGAACGGCCAAAGTCACTATCGGTAAAAATAGCTATGAGTTACCGATCATGGCAGGTTCTATGGGTGTTCCAGGTATCGACGTAAGGGCTTTGCATAAGAACACGGGTCATTTCACTTTTGACCCAGGTTTCACCTCCACCTGCTCCACTGAGTCTCAGATTACATTTATCGACGGTCAAAAAGGACAACTTCTGCATCGCGGCTATTCAATTGAAGAG
>CAZJRU010000141.1:0-4568 GCA_964548315.1 uncultured Hellea sp. | reverse complement strand
GTCTCGCGGTCAATCTGCCAACTTTTCTCCCAGCCACTCCCATGAATAGGAAAAATATTATCTGGATGGTTTTTTTGGATGTGTTGAGTCTGGCCTTGAAATGAAAATATACCGTTTTCTATTCTGTTAGAATAGGGAACCATAGGAAAACAGCTCGCTGAAAATATGTTGCCTGTTTCAATCTGCTTTAAATTTCCAGAATGCATCACAGGAAATCCAAAGCACTGGCATGACGACACGCAGGCACCTTTATCGGGCAGGACAGTGAGCGACCAAACCTTATTTCGTAGATGTACCTGCTCCGCTATACTATTTGCCATCTAGTTTGACAAAGCGGGCTTCCCAAATACCCTATGAGCGTCCCAAACCGCATTCTCTTTAAATACGATCTTATTGAGTAATAAGGCCATCGCGACGCTGGACACTAATGTAATCGCCATTAAGTGAATATAGTGAAGGTCTATATATTGCGTCTCACCCATTGGGTTTGTGGCGTAAAAGTAGAAGCCTACAGCGAGAATTACAGCCAGAATAACGGCCCTTGCATCGACATTCTTAAACAAAAGCCCAACAATAAACGCCGACAAGATTGGCATAGACAAAAGTCCATATAGCTGCTGCACCGTATTGATAATGCTCTGCTCTGGGTTATTAAAAATCGGAATCATGATAAAGGCGAGCAAGACCATAACAATCGACACCCACAAAGACAAACGTTTCACATTGGGTTTCTTATTGAAATAAGTTTCATGAATATCGCAAACCCATAGCGCGGCTGATGCGTTTAGAATAGAATTAAAAGTGGTTAGAACAGCTGCCGCAATTGCCGCCGCAAAAGCTCCTGACAAGATAGGCGGTAAGAGATCACCGACAATCTGACCATAAGCTGCGTCACCAATATCTCCATATAATTTGTAAGACACTATACCTGGTAAAACAATGATTGGGGGGACAATTAAAAGCCGTATAGCTGCCGCAGCAAGGATACCCTTTTGAGCCTCCCTTACGTTTGGCGATGCCATAGCGCGCTGCGTGATTGTTTGGTTGGTCGACCAGTAAAACATTTGAATAAAAATCATACCTGTAAACAGTGTAGCAAACGGAATGTCAGAACTTGGACTGCCTATTAATGTCAGGCGTTCTTTTGGAATTCCTGTAAAATCAAAGTTGATGGCGTTCAGAGCTATAAGCGTTACAGCTATCGCAAGGCTCAGCAACAATACCCCAGAAAATGTATCCGATACGGCGACAGCCCGTAATCCTCCAAAGATGGCATAACAGGATCCAACGACGGCAAAAACTGCGGCAATAGTGTAGAGGTTAACATCAATTCCAAACATATTCTGCATGAAGAGAGACCCACCATATAGTATGGCGGGCAAGAAGATGAAAATATTTCCAAGAAGGAACAAGACCGAGATCAAGGCGCGGATATGTTTATTGTTATAGCGCCTTTCCAAAAGCTCTGTTGTTGTTGTGCAGTTATATTTATAATATACTGGAATGAAGAGAAAACAGAGCATGCAAAGGCCAACCACAGCGGCAAGCTCCCACCAAGCCAGTAAGGCCATTTGGTTCCCATTCATTCCCACAAGCTGATCTGTTGAGAGATTGGTTAGTGTGATAGACCCGGCTACAAAATACCATTTCAGCGAGCCGCCAGCGAGGAAATATTCTTGTTCACCATCTTCGCTATGGCGTGCGTCGCGGCAATACCAATAGGTTACGGCCGCAATGAGAGCAGAAAGGCCAAGGAAGACTGCAATCTGTGAAGCTTGTAATTCCATTATTATTCCCAGCCCTGTTTCAGTAAGCTCTCTGTCGTCTTATTATTTATAAGCTGAATGTCTGCCGTGCTATAATCCATATGCAAGGTAAAGTCGCCAAAGTTCCTACGTCTTTGTCCTTCTTGCATAAGCGTTGTTCCCATCCCGGCTTTACTGGCAATCATTGATAGAATGCGAGCCATCGCTTCGTCATCAGGCCAGCCTGTTAAGTAATTAATATTCGCTTCTGCTATCAGAGCGGGTTCCCCATCTACAGTCAATTCAGTCGGTGTTAGGTTCGTCTCGGAAAATTCGCGCCAGATCTGAAAACCCCCGCCCTGCTCAAGCTCGACCTTCGCGCTAGGCCGCAAGGATTCAACAGCCTTAATTTTACAAGTAAAGCCCGAAATGTTCGGCGGCATAGCTTTCGGTATTTGAAAATCATCCGTTTTAGACCCTGTTCGCGGACCAACAAGAACTTGCCCCGAAAAACGCTTGATGGACTCAGCTAATTCTGGTGTCCAAGCAAACAGGCCTGGAATACAAATGAGTTTCCGATCTCCGAAACTGGTTGTCTCGGGGGGAATGATATCGACAGACATGCCAAGGCGGCGAAGTCCGCGGTAAACATCATAAACCAAACTAAAATAATCAAAGTCTTGGCTTTGCGGTTGCGTATCCCACGCCCAGGCGGACGCATAATCAAAGACAAGAGCGACTGATGCGAGCTTTGTTTTTGCGGCAGGCAACTTGGCTAATTCACTTGCGACAGCTACCGCCTCCAATGCGCCGTCTGCCCATTTGCCGTCAGGGCGCTGAAGGCCCGCATGCATTTGCTCTTGTCCAAACGGGGCTTGCCGCCACCGGAAGTAACTCACGACTTCCGCGCCGTGGGCAATCGCTTCCCATGTCCAAAGCCTAACCATGCCAGGGAGCGGAGCCGGGTTATACGGAGCCCAGTTCACTGGGCCTGGTTGTTGCTCCATCACCCACCAACGCCCTTTACCTACAGCACGGTAGAGATCGTGGTGAAAGGCCTGGAAGTCTGGGTCCCCTTGGCGCATAAATTTATGTTTGAATTTCTCGCCCTGATCAGATCGGTCTTCAAGAAATCCCAGCGGATAGCTGTCCCAGCTCGCAATGTCTAAATCAGCACCAACAGCGAAATGATTATATTCAGTGATGCGTCCCATATAGTTATGGATGAGAGGTTTATCAGTGAAATTTCTTAGTACATCGCATTGCGCGCGATTGAACTTGACAACTTGTTCTGAACTAAAACGGCGAAAGTCCATGACGTGGGCCGGGTTAGCTTCCGTCACGGTGAGGTTCGGCAAATCTATCTGCTCGAAGTCATTATACTCCATCGACCAAAACACATTACCCCAGAGTGCATTTAACATATTAACGGTTTTGTATTTGTCTTTGAGCCATATACGAAAGGCAGATGCCGCGGCTTGGCTATAAGATATAATCGTATCGTGACAGCCATATTCATTATCGGTTTGCCACGCTTTGATGTACGGATTGCTCCCATATCTCTCAGCTATTTTTTGCGTTATGCGAACGCTCTCTTCACGGTAGGCATCATGCGAAAAGCAATAATGGCGACGCGAACCGAACTTGCGGGGCCGACCCTCTTTATCCACGGCGAGCATGTCAGGGTGCTTATCCATCATCCAGCGCGGCGGCGTAGCAGTCGGCGTTCCGAGTACGACCTTCAAACCCGCCTTGCCTAAAATATCAATGGCCCTGTCCAGCCATTTCCAATTAAACGCTTCGGGCGTTGGTTCTATCTGGCTCCATGCGAATTCGCCGATGCGCACCCAAGACAATCCAATCTCGCGCATTTGTGCGGCATCACGTGCCCATTGGTCTTCCGGCCAATGTTCCGGATAATAGCAAACACCAAGCTCTGGAGTCATGAGGCCGTCTTTTTAAAAACGAATAGATAGGAGGCGAAATCACCTTTTTCCGTAATCGGCAGAGATAGGCCATTTTTCATCAATGCGTCACCTTGATAAGTCGTACCGTCCTCCAGCGTGTAGATTGCATCCGGGTCAAGCCCGGTCAACCGCAACATGGCCTAGCGGCAAGTTTGGCGCGGCTAGGATATGGAAATAACAGACAAATACTGTATTATCATTACGGTTCGTATATTGCCAGCAGATATCATTATCGGTTTTCATGAGCCTATCAAAGCGTCCCCCTACCATATCGTCAGCCGTGGTTTTGGCGAAAGCCATATAAGACTTTATCTCATCTCTATCGGCATCGATAGCGGCCTCATTTAGCGAGACGCCGCGCGCGGCACAGAAGAACCCCGCGTGGAACCGTGTCTTGAGGGAGCTTGAGCGTCCGTTCTGATGATTAGGTGACGGCCCTATATAAGCGGCCATCGTATCAAGCGGGTAGAGATATGAGGACCCATTTATAATCTCTAACCTACCAATAGGATCGCACATATCACTAATCCAACCTTGTGGCATAAAACTCAGCATGCCGAGATCAAATCTGTTTCCGCCACTCGCGCAATTTTCGAAAATGATATTAGGATATTTTTCGGTGAGCTTCCCAAGGAGGCTATAAAGCCCAAGGATATACCGATGGAAAACTTCGCGTTGCTGGCTCTTTGGCAATCCTGCCGAACCGACTTCGGTCATATTGCGGTTCATATCCCACTTCACATAATCAATCTCTCCGCAGGAGAGAATGTTATCCATTTGCTCGAAGATATAATCTGTGACCTCTGCACGGGATAAATCCAATGTTAGTTGGTTGCGGCCCAAGGACGGCTTTCGT
>CAZJRU010000140.1:0-4603 GCA_964548315.1 uncultured Hellea sp. | reverse complement strand
ATAGGCGCGCCATTTTTCATGGCCATTTGCTGGACTTTGCAAATCTTCTGCGCGTGGGTTTTGGATAAGCTGCCGCCAAAGACGGTAAAGTCTTGGGCATAGACAAATGTCTTACGCCCATTAATCGTGCCCCAGCCCGTGACAACGCCGTCACCGGGGAAGTGCTTTTTATCCATCCCAAAATCTGTTGAGCGGTGCTTAACGAACATATCAAATTCTTCAAAGCTGTCAGGGTCAAGTAAAAGCTCAAGCCGCTCGCGCGCGGTTAATTTGCCTTTGCCATGCTGGCTATCGATGCGGCGCTGTCCCCCGCCCAATCGGGCCTCATCACGGCGTGCATCCAGCTGATCTAAAATATTGCTCAAAGCTAACCCCCTCAGGAAATCTAATCCGGTAACCTACTCGCGCGAACGCAAGGGTCAAGCCTGATTTGAGTCAATCATATGGGGGATTAAGACCCGTTCATCAGGCGAATAAGAGGGATTGGACCTCATTTGGACAGGCGCGTTAATCTTTATTCAACGCCCAGATGCCATGCATTTGTGACAGATGAAATTGCAAATTTGAGAGTTGCACATAAAGCTGTTAGGCTTACTGTCTAGAGGAATTCAATCTACCCGCCCAATAAAGGCGTATAACGACCATGAAAATCAATAGTTCATATCTATTTGCCGGCGCCGCTGTCATCGCGATTGCTCTTTGGTTTATGGTCAATGCTAAAGAAGCGCGCGAGGCCCCGCCGCGCGCCAAGACGACGGTAAGCGTGAAAACCAGCGTGCCCACAGTCGTCTATGAGCCGCGCGAGGCCGTAGAGCATAAAAATAGTTTTAAACTCTTTGGCCGCACAGAAGCTAATCGTGAGGTCGCCATCAAAGCTAAAACCGCGGGGCTTGTTATTGCCGCGCCGATTAAAAAAGGCCGCCGCGTGAGCAAAGGCACCATTGTCTGTCAGCAGGATATCGACGCGCGCCAAGCGGTGTTGGATCAAGCCACGGCGGGTCTGAAATCGCGGCAGGCGGATTTAAACGCAACGCAAACATTAGTCGAAAAGGGATATAAATCAGCCGTGCAGCTCGACGCAGACCGCGCGGCAGTTGACGGGGCGCTTGCTAGCGTGATGCAGGCCAAGATTGAACTCGATAATGTCAATATGCGCGCGCCCTTTGCCGGGCTATTTGATGAACAGCTCGCCGAAATCGGTGATTATCTCGCGCCGGGTCAACCTTGCGGAAATTTAGTAGAAATGAACCCGCTCATCGTCACCATTGACCTGACGGAAAATCAAGTCGGCTCTGTGTCGCTCAACCAAGCCGCCAAGATAGACCTCGTGACAGGCGAAACCCTGACAGGCAAAGTCCGCTTTATCGAAAGTAAGGCCAATGCCTCAACGCGGACTTTTCGCACGGAAATCGAAGTCCCCAACAAAGATTACAAACTCAAAGGCGGCGTGACAGCCTCTGTTTCGATTATTACGGGTTCGGCCCTCGCGCATAATATCCCGTCTAAAATACTTACATTGGACAGTTCAGGAACTGTAGGTGTGCGCTATTTAGACTCGGATGACATTGTCCGCTTTGCGGCGGTTAAAACAATTGACGAAGACGCGAACGGTGTCTGGGTCACAGGACTTCCGCCCATCACACGTATCATAACACAGGGTCAAGACTTTGTGGCCATCGGGACAAAAGCCAATCCCTCTCTCGCTGAATATTCAGCAATGAGTAAGTAATATGGGCGGAATTGTCGGCATTGTCGGGTTTTCAATCCGCAATTGGCGAATGACCATGGGCATCATGCTTTTCGCCGTTATCGGCGGATTGCTCGCCATTTCCCGCCTGCCTGTTGACGCTGAACCTGATGTCCCCATTCCCTTTGTCAACATCCAAGTCACCTTGCCAGGGATTTCCCCCGAAGACTCGGAACGCCTTTTAATTCGGCCGCTCGAAACTGAGCTTAAATCCATTGAAGGTCTGAAACAAATGGACGGCGTCGCGGCGACAAATGTTGCCTCTTTGACCCTCGAATTTGAAGCCGATCATGATCTGGACCTTGCCATTGCCGATGTCCTTGAAAAGGTTGACCGCGCGCGTACCGAATTTCCCGAGGAAGCGTTTGAACCCGTCGTCAATGAAGTCAGCACCTCGACTGTCCCCATCCTCACCGTCAATCTCTGGGGGGATGTGCCTGAACGCGCGCTTCAGCAGCAAGCAAAATTTATACAGCGCGCCCTTGAAAGCCAGTCAGAGATTTTAGAAGCCAATATTATCGGCGAGCGCATCAATGTGCTCGAAGCTGTGGTTGATCCCTCGAAAATTGATAGCCTTGGGATTTCATTTGACGAAATCGCTGCGGCAGTTTCTGTTAATAACAGTCTCGTACCCGCGGGCGTTTTGGAAACCAATAGCGGAAAATTTAACATCAAACTTCAGGGCTTAATTGAAAACCCCGAAGACTTGCAAGAGCTTGTTGTTCGGCGCGGGGCCAATGGCGATATTGTGCGCATGGGGGATATTTCAACCGTGCGCAGCGGTTATAAGGACGCGCAAAATATTGCGCGCTTTAATGGACGAAAGTCCGTTTCTCTTGAAGTAACGAAACGTCAAAATGCAAATATTTTAGATACTGTCATCTTGATTGAAGACTTCGTCAATAATTTGAAAGATTCCCCAGACTGGCCAGAGGCGATCAACGCCACCTTTAGTCAATCACGAGCCATTTTCATTACCGATATGCGCCGAGAACTATCAGCCTCAATTGTCAATGCCGTCATTCTGGTTTTCATCGTCTGTATCGCCGCGCTTGGCTGGAGGTCCGCCCTCTTTGTCGGCTGGGCTATTCCGTCGAGTTTCCTAATCGCTTTCTTTTTGTTTTTGGTTCAAGGCGAGACCATAAATATGATGATTTTATTCGGCCTCATCCTCTCGGTCGGAGTCCTCGTCGATAGCGCCATCGTCATCATCGAATATGCAGACCGCAAAATGGATGAAGGGCTAGAGCGCAGGGCCGCATTCCAAATGGCGGGCGAGCGTATGTTTTGGCCGATTATATCCTCAACAGCCACGACCTTGGCCGCCTTTATTCCCCTTTTATTTTGGAACACCATACCCGGAAAATTCATGGCCTATTTCCCGCGGACCATGATTTATGTTCTCACGGCCTCCATGTTGATGGCTTTGGTTTTTCTGCCCACTATGGGGTCTATCATTGGCTTTAAACCCAAGAAAAACGCAAATTCTAATGCGGCCTTATTAGCAGGCGCGGATGGTGACCCCTCGCAGCTCAAGGGCTTTACGGGCGTATATGTCAAATTTATCAAAAAACTCATTCAGTTCCCGCTTATGGTGATTGCAGGGCTCGTCTTTATCTCAGCCTTAATCATTGGTGGATTTCAAGCCAGCATGGAAGGCCCCCCGCCCAAACCTGTTGCCTTTTTTACCCAGGAACCTGGGGATCAAATCTATGTTTTTGCGCGCACACGCGGAAACTCAACCGCAGAACAAAGCCTAGGTATTGGCGAAGAACTTGAACGCCGTATCTCGCAAATTGACGCCATAAAATCCATTTACAACGTCATTGGGCCCACGTCCAATGATAGGTTTCAATTTGATGGTCCCGGAAGCGTTCCGGCAGATACGACTGTAAAAATTTACATTGAACTTTATCCCTTTGCAGAACGCCGGCCTTTAATTGAAATTCTCGACGATATTTCAGAGGCTGTACAGGGCATTCCCGGCGTCATCACCGAAGTGTCCACGGTTGAATTTGGGCCACCCATTGATAAAGATATTGGCATTCTCATTTCATCTGATAACAGAACAAATCTCGCCAATGTCACGCGCCAAGTGAGAGATAAATTAGAAACAATAGAAGGTGTTCAGGACTTTGAAGATAGCCTTCCCTTGCCGGGTATAGACTGGGAACTTGTCATTGATCGCGCCGAAGCTGGGCGGTTAGGATTGGATGTCGGACGTATTGGCTCAGCTATTCAGTTTCTAACGGACGGCGCGTTAGTGGGGAAATACAGGCCGCTAGACGTCGAAGAAGAAGTCGATATCCGTATTCGCTATCCAAAATCTGCCCGAGACTTGGCCCAACTCGACACTTTGCGGATTCAAACGCCTAATGGCGCGGTACCATTATCCTCAGTTATTAAACGCGTTGCGAAACCGCGGCAGGATAAAATTGACCGCCGAGACCTGCTTCCAAATTATGTCGTTAAAGCCAACACCACCAAAGGTTATGCCACGAACAAACAGGTTGAGGAGCTAAAAAACTGGATTGAACAAGAGTCTGATATTCCCCCCGATGTTCAAATTAAGTTCCTCGGACAAGCTGAAGAAAACGCCGCAACCGCTCAATTCGGCAAAACGGCGTCTCTGGCTATTCTCTTTATGATGGGCGTGATTTTACTCCTACAGTTCAATAGTTTTTATCATGTCTTTCTAACGCTTTCCTCTGTGATTTTATCTGTCTTGGGCGTCGTATTAGGTCTTACTTTTTACCCCTATATTTCATCCATATTGGTTTTAACGGGTGTTATCGCCTTGGCGGGTATTGTTGTGAATAATAATATCGTCCTAATCGACACCTATCAGCGATTAAA
>CAZJRU010000139.1:0-4620 GCA_964548315.1 uncultured Hellea sp. | reverse complement strand
GATAGCCGATATTGGGGCTCATCCACATAATGCGTCATTCAAGCTCTGGATTTGATGGGCGTCTCGTGGCAAGCACATAGGAACGAATCGGGCCGGAAAACGGCATGTCTAGGTGGTTTTATGGGTGAATTGTCAAAATCTGAGCGCGAACACAAGTCTATGAGTAATGCCATAACGGCGCTCTCTATGGACGCCGTCCAAGCAGCCAATTCTGGGCATCCTGGCATGCCCATGGGGATGGCGGACGCAGCAACGGTCTTATTTTCGAAATTTCTAAAATTCAATCCGGCAGATCCGAACTGGCCAGATAGAGACAGGTTTATTTTATCGGCGGGTCATGGGTCGATGTTGATTTATTCACTGCTGCATCTGACAGGTTATAAGGATATGACCATTGAGCAGATTACAAACTTTCGCCAACTTGGTTCTATCACCGCGGGCCATCCCGAATATGGCCACGTGCCAGGCGTTGAAACAACGACAGGGCCTCTTGGTCAAGGCATAGCCAATGGTGTTGGATTCGCCCTAGCAGAGCGGCATATGAATGCCCGTTATGGCGACGAACTTGTGGATCATTATACCTATGTGATTGCCGGGGATGGGTGCCTTATGGAAGGGCTCTCGCAAGAAGCTATTTCTCTGGCAGGGCATCTTAAGCTCAACAAATTAATTGTCATGTGGGATGATAACAACATTACGATCGATGGCAGCGTTGATATTTCGGACAGTACAGATCAGATCGCGCGGTTTAAAGCTGTGGGCTGGAACGTGATTAGCGTGGATGGTCATGACGCCCGAAAAGTCGGCAATGCGCTACGCCGTGCGCGTAAGTCTGAAAAGCCAACGTTGATTGCCTGTAAAACGGTTATCGGAAAAGGCGCGCCGACGAAAAGCGGAACCTCGAAAGTGCACGGCGCCCCATTAGGGGATGAGGAAATTGCGGCAACGCGAAAAGCTTTAGGTTGGCCGCATGAAGCCTTTGAAATTCCAGAAGATATTTATAAAATTTGGAAGCGTCCAGGCCGTAAAGGACGGGCTGAACAAAAGGAGTGGAAAGCCAGATTGGAACGCTCAAAGCACAAAAACGACTTTAACAGATCTGTGAAGGGTGAGCTGAACCTAGGATGGAAAGAGGCGATGCAGAGCTATAAGGAAGGTTTAGTCAAAGCCGCGCCGAAAGAAGCCACGCGTGTGTCTTCTGGCAATGCGCTGAAGGTCTTGACCGAAAGCTTGTCTGACATGATATCAGGATCAGCTGACCTCGAAGGGTCCAATAAGACCCGCACGCCCGCGACATCTTCGGAAATCCAGGCGAATAATTACGGCGGACGTTACATTAATTACGGTATTCGTGAACATGGCATGGCAGCCGCGATGAACGGCATGGCCTTACATGGCGGCATTATTCCTTATTCGGGGACTTTCCTTGTTTTTGCCGATTATTGCCGCCCGTCTATTCGTTTGTCGGCCTTAATGGAGCAGCGTGTTATCTATGTCATGACGCACGATTCTATCGGCGTGGGCGAAGATGGGCCAACCCATCAGCCTGTCGAACATGTCGCCTCATTACGGGCTATTCCAAATCTATTTGTCTTCCGTCCTGCGGACGCTATTGAAACAGCGGAATGTTGGGAGCTCTCTTTAGAGCGCACCTCGGGCCCCTCGCTACACGCCTTAACGCGGCAAGGTTTACCTACTGTGCGCAACTCAGCCGATAAAAACATGAGCGCCCGTGGCGGTTACGTTCTTAAGGCCGGGCAGGGCGCAGATGATATTGTTCTTATGGCAAGTGGCTCGGAAGTCCATCTGGCTATGGAGGCGCATGAGGCCTTATCAGATCTGGGTATTTCGGCTAGAGTTGTTTCTATACCCTGTATGGAACTATTTATGGCTCAAGGCGAAAAATATGTTCGCTCCGTTACGGGCAAAGATTTGCCTAAAATAGCAATAGAAGCCGGCATTCGCCAAGGGTGGGACGCGTTAATTGGCCGCCAAGGCGGATTTATCGGGATGAATAGCTTTGGCGCTTCGGCGCCTGGCGCAGCTCTGTTTAAGCACTTTGGGATAACCACCGAAGCCGTCGTTGCGAAAGCTAAAGAGTTGTTAGGTAAATAAGTGAAAGAGCTGCCCGGAGATGTATTTGTAACGGGCCAGCTCCTACCAGCCCAGATGCAGGCTTTGGCAGAGCAGGGCGTCATGACCTTTTTAAATAACCGGCCCGATATGGAAGCCCCGCTCCAACCGAGATCGGAAGAGTTTGAAGCGCTCGCCAATGAATTAGGGGTGGATTACCATTATATTCCGATGTCGGGCGCGATTACGCCTGGGCTTTTAGACGCCTCGGCGACAGCCTTTTCTGAGATGCCTCGGCCTATCGTCGCCTTTTGCGCAAGCGGGACACGTTCGGCCGCGCTTTGGGCGTTCTCACATGTGAAGGTCTTAGGCGTGGAGGTCGTTATGACGGCGATGACTGAAGCGGGTTATCCCTTAGAGCAAATTAGGGCAGCATTACAGAGCCATCTGGGCAAGCCTTAAACCTCACCAAGGATTTGCGCATGAGGATTATGGGGACAGTGACCCCATCTTCATCAGGCTCGGCGAGGTCTTCGATGACCTCATATCCACATTTTTCATAAAGCAAAATGCCCGAGGCCGTAGCGCCAAGTTCCATTGTCTTAAAGCCCTCGGCTGTTGCCGCTTCTTCACCCAAATCTATCAAAAGCTTCCCAATCCCGCGCCTAACGTGGTCAGGGTGAGTGTACATCGCCCGGATTTTGGCCGCTTCATTAGCCGGGTCTGCCAAGCTGTTGTCTCTACCTAACGTATGATTGCCGCCGTAAAGTGTTCGGCGCCTAGACCACCCGCCGCAACCCACCAATTGTGCGTCGTCTAAAATCAAAAAATAGGTTCCGTCTTTTATGATTTGCGTATCTAGCCCCATAGACTCGTTTGATTTTGCGACTTGTTCTGGAGACAAGACGTCTTTTAGCAAGACACTCATCGACAGCGCCATAAGAGACTCAATTGCAGGGGCATCATCGAGCGTAGCTATTCTGTGTGAGAAACTCATGATTTTTTTATAGTCATTGCAATTGAGCTGGTAAAGCCAAACAGATAGGCGTTTCGCGCATATTTCCCTTTGCACAGTTAGCATAAGTCTGATATCTGCCGCCTGCAAAAGTAGGAGACTCCAATGGAGATTCGAGAAGGGCTAACCTTCGATGATGTGCTTTTGCAGCCGCAGGCTTCCGACATATTGCCTGCTGATGCGATTTTAAAAACGCGCCTCACGAAAAAGATAAATATTAACGTACCGCTTATCTCTGCGGCTATGGATACTGTGACCGAAGCTATGCTGGCAATTGCTATGGCCCAAACGGGCGGTATTGGCGTTATTCACCGTAATTTATCCATTGCGGAACAAGCGGAAGAAGTGCGCAAGGTCAAGCGCTATGAAAGCGGCATGGTGGTCAATCCAATCACGATTGGGCCAGAGGCGACCTTGGCTGAGTTACGCGCGCTGAGTCAGCATCACAAAATTTCAGGCATTCCAGTTGTCAAAGATGATGGCAAGCTCGTTGGCATCGTCACAAATAGGGATGTGCGCTTCGCTGAAGACCCGACCGAAACTGTTGCTGATCTTATGACCATGGAATTGGTCACTGTAAAAGCTGGGGTGAAAGAAGAAGAAGCCAGAACGCTTTTGCATAAACATCGTATCGAACGGCTTTTAGTCGTCGATGATAAGTTCCATTGTGTTGGCCTTATTACTGTCAAAGATATGGATAAGGCGGAAAACTTCCCTAATGCCTGTAAAGATAGCAAAGGCCGCTTAAGAGTAGCCGCCGCCTCAACCGTGGGCGACGCGGGATATGACCGCGCGATTGCGCTTATCTCAGCTGGCGCAGATGCTGTCGTCATTGATACGGCCCATGGGCATTCGTCCAAAGTGATTGAGACAGTGCGGCGTCTTAAGAAAGATTATCCCAAGGCTCAAATTATTGCCGGAAATATTGCAACGGCATCTGCCGCGCAGGCGTTGATTGATGCAGGCGCTGACGCGATTAAAGTGGGGATTGGTCCTGGCTCAATTTGTACAACACGTATTGTGGCAGGCGTGGGCGTACCGCAGCTGACAGCCATTATGGACGCGTGCTCTGTCGCGCATAAAGCGGGCGTGCCTGTAATTGCAGATGGCGGCATTAAATATTCAGGCGATATGGCCAAGGCGCTCGCAGCGGGCGCAGAATGCGCCATGGTGGGGTCTCTCTTAGCTGGCGCGGAAGAGACGCCCGGTGAGGTTTTCCTTTATCAAGGCCGCTCATATAAGTCTTATCGCGGCATGGGCTCTGTGTCTGCTATGGCGCGCGGCTCTGCGGATCGTTATTTCCAAAAAGAAGTCAATGACAGCATGAAGCTTGTTCCCGAAGGGATTGAAGGACGTATTGCTTATAAGGGACCTGTTGGTCCTATCTTGCATCAATTACTGGGCGGTATTCGCGCGACCATGGGCTATACGGGCTCACGCACCATAAAAGACCTGCACAAGAATGCTGAATTTGTAAGAATTACAAATGCGGGACTGCGTGAGAGCCATGTGCATGACGTCCATATCGCCCG
>CAZJRU010000138.1:0-4645 GCA_964548315.1 uncultured Hellea sp. | reverse complement strand
TTTCTTTCATCTTGATGACCGAAAGTGCCTTCAATATTTGCCCGAATTTGCAGAAAGCTACCGCGAAAAAAATTAGCCCGCGCTGACAATACTTACCGCGAAAGCATATTCGAACGCCGTTTCTTTGAGCGCGTTATAGCGGCCTGACTCGCCTTGATGGCCGGCTTCCATATTTATCTTGAGTAATATGGGGGCTTCGCCGCTTTGGTGTTCGCGCAGTTTGGCGGCCCATTTGGCAGGCTCCCAATAGGTCACGCGCGGGTCGGTGAGCCCGCCTGTGATGAGCAGAGGCGGGTAATCTCTTTCTCTAATGTTATCATAGGGTGAGTAGCTGGCGATATTTGCGTAAGCCTGCTTGTCGGTTAAAGGATTGCCCCATTCGGGCCACTCGGGCGGGGTGAGGGGCAAGGTGTCATCGGACATGGTATTGAGCACATCAACAAAGGGCACGGCCGCAATCATGCCGCCTAGTAGCTCGGCGTCTTGATTGAGCGCCGCCCCGACGAGCAATCCGCCCGCAGAGCCGCCATGTATGACGACCCTCCCGGGCGCGCTATATCCCTGCTCACAGAGCGCGCGTCCCGTATCGACGAAGTCATTAAAGGTGTTGATTTTCTTCTCAAGCTTACCGTCCAAATACCATTGATAGCCTTTGGCCATGCTGCCCCGAATATGGGCAATGGCGTAGATAAAGCCGCGGTCCACAAGGGAGAGGAGGTTCGTACGAAACCCCGCTGGCATCGTCATCCCGTAAGAGCCGTAGCCATAAAGCAAAAGCGGGGCGGAGCTATCTTTTGGCGTGTCCGCGCGTTTGATTATGGTCACGGGAACGCTCTCCCCGTCGCGCGCTGTGATGTGCACACGTTCACAAATATAATCTTCTGGATTATGCCCGCTTGGCACCTCTTGGGTTTGGCGCAGAACACGCGCGCGGCTGTCCATATTATAATCAAAGGTTTGGCGCGGCGTTGTCGGTGAGGAATAAGAAAAGCGCAGCCACGGCGTATCATATTCATAGGACCCGCCAAGACCCAGCGCATAGGCCGCCTCATCAAAGGCGATGTCATGCTCGGTCCCTGACGCCATATCGCGAATGATAATGCGGGGCAGGGCATTTTCTCGCACGAGCCGAACTAAAAAATTCTTGTAAGCCGTTAGGCCGAGTATGAGCGTGCCGGGCTGATGGGGCAGCACAGGCTCCCAATTCTCAAACCCGGGCGTTGATATCGGCGCGCGCATGACTTGAAAATCAACTGCGCCGCCAGCATTGGTCAGGATATAAAAATAATCCCCGTGGTCATGCAGGCTGTATTCGCGTCCGCTCGTCCGCTCTGATACGCATGAAGGGGCTGTTTCGGGCTTGGCTGAGGGAATGAGCCAAATCTCGCTTGTGGTGTGATTATGGGCGCTAATCTCGATGTAATTCCCGCTATCACTCTCGCCAACAGAAACAAAAAAGCCCGGGTCCGTTTCTTTATAAACCAAGCGCGGCTTAGCGGTTTTATCGTGAACGTTTTTCGCAAAAACGGCATAGGGGCGTTGATTGTTATCACGCTCGACCCAGAACAGCGTGGCGTTATCGCGCGCCCATTGTAGCCCGCCAGCTGATTTCGTTATGCCTGTGGGCGCAGTCTTATCTGTGCTCAGGTCTTTGACAAAGACCTCATAATTTTCAGCCCCGCTTGCGTCCAGACTATAGGCAAGCCAGTTTTGGTTATCGCTATGGCTGACGCTTCCGAGATCAAAAAAGGCAGGGTAATCTTTGGCCAAGACTTCGGCGTCCAAAATAGTTTGCGGCTTGCCATTTGGCTCTTTGCTTTTTGTATCAATTGGCGCGCGCTCATAAAGGCCGTGCTGATCGCCTTTGCGGTAACGGTGATTGTATGCCCATTCTCTGTCGGGTGAGGGGACTGACGCCGCGTCCGCTTTCAGGCGTCCTTTCATCTCATTAAATATCTCGTCTTTCAGCGCGCTAAGATTTTGTGTGACGGCCTGCGTATAGGCGTTCTCGGCCTCAAGGTGCTTGCGAATTTTAGGGTCTAGCTTGGATGTGTCCGCCATCATGGCTTGCCAATTTTCATCCTTCATCCAGCCATAGTCATCGCTACGGCTTATACCCAGCTGCGTGATTTTATTTGTCTGTTTTTCAGCAATGGGCGGGGTGGGGGTCGTATCAAGTTTAGGCATAGTCATAGCCACCGCATAATCCGATTGGCGCATAAAGCAAAGATAGTTCTGCTAAAAACTAGACAGGCTTTCAACTTCTGCCTAATTCAAGATATGACAAATATATATCGAAATTCTTGTGCCGTTTTGGCGTGGGGCGTGTTGATTTTACAATATATCATTATGCTGCGTAGCGGGGAGCATGGCGGATTTGGCGCAACCAGCTTGGTCTATTTTGGTTACTTTACTATCCTGACGAATATCTTGGTGGCTCTGGCATTTTCCGTGGGGTTTTACAAAGACGGAAGCGCGCTCAAAGCCTTTTTCAACCATCCTGCCGTCCGCGCCGCTATCGCGCTTTATATTGGGGTTGTTGCTATTGTTTATTACGGAGTTCTGGCGTCAATCCATAACCCTGAGGGTCCCTCAGCCGTTTTGAACGTTTTTCTACATGCGATTTTGCCGCTCCTTTATATTACCGACTGGTTGTTTTTTTCGGGCAAAGGAAAGATGTCATTTAAGCACCTTCCGCTATGGGTGCTCTATCCTTTGGCCTATGGGGTTTTCAATATCCTAAGAGGGGCTTGGACAGGGTTTTATCCCTATCCTTTCTTAAACATTTCCCAACTGGGTTATGGCGGCGTAGCCCTCAATATGATGGGCTTTACTCTCATATACGCGCTTGGCGGTTCTGCGTTGATTGGGCTTGGCCGTTTTCTGCATAACCGTATTGGAGCGCAACCGGTTTCATAATTGACGGATGCGCGGGGCGGGACGGTCTTGAAGCAGGAGCTCGGTGACGGCCCAGACAAGGGCGTCGGCGCGGTCAGGAGACCCTGTTTGCGCGGCTGTCCCCATCACAGCCATTTCGTCTTCAAGCTCCGTGAAATGCTCACAATGTTTCACGCGGCCTTGCTCATACAGCATGACAACAGGTTCGGCGCGGGCGGTTTTGCCTCGGCTGGCGCGCACTTTTTTAATTGGGATGCGGTGATCAACGGCGTGGAGAACAGAGGTGACCAGGTCTCCGCCTTGATTAACTTCCGCTAGCATATAATCGGCGTCCCAGCCTTGGGCGAGGGACATAGCGCGCTGAGCCCAGCCTTCGGGCGAGAGGCCCTGCACAGTTCCGTCATGTAGGATATAGGCTTTGGCGGCCCGGCCTGACCCTGCGCGGCCTGCGATGATTAAGCCGCAGCTATCCGCGCGCTGTCCTGCTGTGACGGGCGGATCAATCGCGACAATGACTTTGTCTAGTTCAGGATAGCTGCCGACAACGCAGCCCTCGATTAACTTGCGGCTCCACAGCGCGCCAGAGATATCTTCTAGAAACTCTCCGCCCAGCTCTTGCCGCCCTAGACGCGTCCCGCCATAAGCGTCGTCCATCGCCGAGATGAAGTTTGGCGCAAGGTTGTCTTTATTATCGGAGGTCTTGCCGTGGCTGATGACGACGCCTTTGGCTTTCATGAGATGTTTGAGCGCGGGGATGGGTTTTGGCGTCGTTGTGACCACCATTTGCGGATGGCTCCCAAGACGCAGGGCGAGGCGTAAATTCGACAAAGTATAGGACGGGTAGTTCCAGGCGCAAAATTCATCGGCCCAAGCACAATCAAATTGAGGGCCGCGCAATCCGTCCGGGTCCTCACTAGAAAAGACAAAGCCAACCGCGCCGTTAGGCCATTCGAGCCGGTGACGCGAGGATAAATATTCTGGCCGCTCGCTCGGATAGCCAATGTTTTTGAGCCCGCTTTCACCTTCTATCATCACCTCGCGTGCATCTTGAAAGGTAGGCGCGACAAGAGCGATACGCTTCTTGCCTTTATGAGCAACTTGCTCGCGTATCCATTCTGCGCCTGTGCGGGTTTTACCCGCGCCGCGCCCGCCCATTAACAGCCAGATGAGCCATGTCATATGATCGGGCGCAAATTGATGCCCGCGCGCGCGGTGCGCCCAGTTGCTTAAAAACTGCGCGGCGTCAAAGCTCTGAACCAAGTGCGTCATCAATATATGGCGCTTGAATGGCGTCATCCTCGACATCACGGATGAGGGATTTAAGTCGGATGTAAAATCGTTTGCGATCTTCTGGGGAGGGCGGGGGGAGGTCTTCATAGGAGAGATATTTCTGGTCTTCCGCCTCTTTGGCGGCTTTGCGGTTATAGCTGTTAAGGTCATCCAGCGCTTTAAGATGTGTGGATATTGAGCGCGCCAAGCCGTCTAGCTTTTGCGGGTCTACGCTGAGCGAATCCTCATCGGTCAGTAAGTTGATGTCTTCCATCAACCGGGCAATGGCTTGGGTGAGGGGGCCGGGAGGAATATGGGTCATGTCATCCTTTCGCTGTGAAACAAAAGAATAGGTCAGGCCTTATTTATGAGGATTAAGTTTAGCGGAAGCCGCGTAATACCCTAAGCGGGCGTTAATGCTGGGTAAGCGTATAATTAATTTATTGCGTGTATGGGGATAAGTGAAGTGCATTCCTAT
>CAZJRU010000137.1:0-4654 GCA_964548315.1 uncultured Hellea sp. | reverse complement strand
CAAGCAGAGCTAAAAGATTATAACCTTATGGATTTAAGCATTTAAACTGAAACGTCAAACTCCACCGGTCTCTATCCGTCAATGTTGGCTTTCATTTCAAAAAAGCCGATTCAACCAACAGGTGGAATCTATTTTATAATTAACTTACTTCAACTTCTGGCCAAATTTCATCATCTTATAAAACTGATAGGACGGGTCCGTTGGCCCCGGCGTTGCGATATGGGTGGCGGCTATCATGGGGTGGTCCATGGCGGTTTGTGACGGGGCGTTATAATAGGCCCAATCTGCACCCGCCGCGCGGAGGCTAAATTTCCATTTTCCGCCTCTCTTTTCGTAATTATCGAAATAACGCCCGCCCACGAGTAAATCGACCGACTCGCCTTCTTCTGTTTTGAAGCGATGAAAGGCAATCATATAAACCTCGCCCTCGGCCTTATTTCCATTCAGAGCAATATTAATGCTCGTAATATTGTGGTGCAATATTTCCATTGGCGCTTGAATTTCGGGCAGCATGTCAATGAATTCCATAGCAGGCCCCTTAAAAAAGGACCCATGATCATCCATGGCATCTTCGTGGTAAAGGCTGCGCATTTTGACGTGGTCATGCCTGTCGGCCGCATTGCAATAAGCATAGAGAAGTTCGGTAATCTCATGCTTATCCAGCATGGCATCTATCTTTTCATCGCGCGTCATAGCGTTCTCCGCTCTTGGCTTATCCCATCACATTCCATATATTGCTGCCATCCCATTCAGCGCAGCTCTTTTTGATCATATCATAAAACATAGAGAGGCTGGGGTTGGGCGCGGTCAGTTCAATCCAACCTGCCTCGCCATGCATGTAAATATAACGCCCACCGCCTGAGGTAATTTCACAAGCCATCTCCATACCTGCCGCTTCACACGTGGCGATAGCAGCGTCTAAGTCCTCGACAGTGAATTGCGCGTGATGCGCGCCCCAAATGCCTGTCTCTATATTCTGCCGATAGGGCGAAGGGCTGTCACAGATTGGCTGAATAAGTTCGATTTGAACATCGCCCTGATAACCGAGGCCAAGGTCAATTTTAATCTCGACGGTTTTGCCGTTCATCGTTGCAGGCATAATCACGCCTGTCATTTTAGTGAACGGTCCTACTCCAAGTTTTGTCCAAGCGGTCGCCGTTTTCTCAAGATCATCGGTCAAAAAGCCAAGCTGAGTTATAGGTCCAAATTTCATCATTTCTCTCGCACCTTCAATACGCCCTGCCGCGTCCCAACCCATGTGTCCCCGTTTGGCGCAATGGCGATGCTCGCCCAATTGTTGTTATAGGCTTCCCCTGTGCCTGTCGGAATGCGAATGACTTCTTCACCCGTTTCAAAATCTAGACCAACAAGCGACCAGAGGCGGTCTCCATTTTCAAGAAGCTCGAAGCTGTAAAAATAAGCAATACCATTGCCGAGTGAAAGTTTTGGTACAACGGACGGCACTTTAAGCGGATTTGTCCAAACAGTCTCACACCCGCTTTCATCCTCAAGGATATCAACACGTACAACGCCGCCTTCGACGTCATTATAGTCTTTTTGAATCATTGAATTTGTGTAGCCTGAATTATTCTCAAGAATAATTGAGCGGCCATAAGCAATCATAGAATTATCTGTCACGCTTGCGCCTTTGGTAAAGACGGGCACCTTGCAAATCACGCGCTCTTCCCCGTCCTTTAATGGGCCACGGCGCGCGGCGTAAATATTCATATGGTCATCTGCGTTATCCGTAAAGGTGAGATAATTCTCTCCAAACAGACTTGGCGAAGTGCCGCTGCCCTGATTGATCGAGCCGACTTTACGTCCCGACCCGCGGTCGTACTCCACCCGCCACTGCTGTGATGGCAGACCGTCTATAAGCTTCATATGATACATGGCATGGTCTGAGACGATGTAAGCCCCGTCTTCATCAAGGGCGAAAGAGTTTTGAATTTCTTCACCTCCGAGGTCTGTGGCAACCACATCTCCATTGTCAGGATTAAGCGACCCCACACGCCCCTTTCGGGTGACCCACCAGAGCAAGCCATTATAATCTGGCATGACCGTTGTTATCCCGTCGCACTCCCCCGAAGGCCGCAGGTTATTCCAATGATAACAATCATTAGGAACGTAGGCTGTCATGTCCCAGCTATCGGTCTCGCGAAATTGCCATTTTCCACTCTCTAACTGTTCGGCTTTAATACGCCGTATGCGCTGCCTGGCATCGGCAAGGACGGCCCGGTCTTCATTATCCAGATATAGATAAGCCCCGCCCGAGGTGTCGGTGAAGATTATATCCGTGTCCTTCTTGACCATCGCTTCAAATGTTGAAGGCCGCATAGGCAGATCATAGAAAGCAAGAAGTTCGAGACTGTCCTTATCCAAAAGCTGCAACCGGAAACTCGTAAAGCCGCCGCATAGAATGAGCGGATGCCCCGCTTTGATAAACGTAAATGTCGCGCATTGCCGAGGCGCCTTCCCGCCAGCGCGGCGCGTGATGACCTCCACATTGGCCGATGACACCGCCTTAGCGGGATGGACATCATTTTCCCAGCTTCCAGAATGCATAGCGCTGGAATCTGTGGTCGCCATATAGGGGTGTTGCGGCTCTCCCGTCGGGGCCAAGAGCCGGGGCGTAAAATTCGGATTAACGCTGGGCGTGAGCTCAACGCCTTCAGTACTCATAGCCAGCGGCGTCACCGCCGCGACTTCATGATCCATTCGCCACTTGATGAAGTTCCCCCCCGCAAAAAGCAGAACGGAGAGGACGAGAAACGCCTTGAAAATAAAGTTTAGAACCTTTTTCATAGGCAAATTAAATCGGCAAACCCTCAGGCGCGCCCGGTAACATGGTCAGATAAGTGCCTGCTGTCCAACCGCCATCAACGGCAATTTCAGCACCCGTTACGTAGCTAGACTCATCACTTGCTAGAAATAGAGATGCATTCGCAATCTCTTTAGGGTCGCCAATGCGTCCCAAAGGCAAGCGGCGAAACACTTGATTGACCTCCTCTTTGGGCCGTCCCGCAGCATTCCCCATTGGCGTATCAACGCCGCCCGGATGCACAGAGTTCACCCGAATACCAGATGAGCCGAGTTCATAAGCATGGCATTTCGTGATACCGCGCAGCGCCCATTTACTCGCTGTATAACAGGTCAATCCATTTGCGCCGCGCAATCCATCGACGGAGCTAATATTAACAATAGAGCCTTTGCCAGCTTCCTTCATAATGGGAACCACATGTTTTGTGCCCAATATCGGACCCAGCGTGTTTACACCTAAAATCCGTTCAAAGTCTTTGGGGTCAAGCATTTCAACTGGCGTGAAATGTACAAGCCCGGCATTATTGACAAGTACGTCAACAGTGCCGAACCTGTCCCGGACAGCGCCCGAGAATTCTTTCCAATTTTCATCGCTAGAAACGTCTAGCTTTTGAAAAAAAGCGGCGCCGCCTAAATCTTGCGCGACGGCTGAGCCTTTGTCAACATTTACATCTCCAAGGGCCACTGTCGCCCCTTCAGATGCAAAGAGACGCGCTGTTGCCTCGCCCATCCCTTGGGCCGCACCTGTGATGATGCAGACCTTACCTGAAAGTCGGCCCATTACATGGCCACCGCAGGATTACTCTCATCGAGATCGACATAGAACTGACGGAAATATTTCCGCCATGCCAGAATGGGGCCGTCCCCATCGCATAAAAGGGGCTTAGGACGATATTTCTTATTATCCCAAACAATCAGATCAACACTTTCAAAACCAGCAGACTCTTCACCTTCAGCATCACCGATAGAATGCAAATAAAGGTGATGCCCTATGGCCGCCTCTTTGGACCCTTCTGGATATTTTTTCCATTTAAACATCATGCGCACGCGTGACATCTCAGCGTCAACTGGGGCTGGCATAGCGTACATCAGCATGGAGACACCATCTTTGGTATGATGATTGGGCGCAAGACCTGGGCCGTGGCTTTCGCCGACAATATAGCCGTCCATAATATCGTAATGCCAAATATGGCCGTCCGCTTTGGCCGCCACTGACGGAATGATAGGCGCCCCGTGTAGAAATTTAAGATGCGGCGTATCAACTGAGTTTTCGCCCATTTCCTGAATACATGTCCCGATGTCCCAAGAATGGAACTTCGTTTCAACGTGCTCATCTTCATTCTCGAATTCTTCATGAATAGGTAATTCCCATTTCGGATCTTCCCCTTTGGGATGATACCAGGCCCATATCGCGCCGTATTTTTCAACAACAGGTAGAGCTTGTAGAACGGCTCTTTTACGAGCCACCCCAGGCATAACTTTACCGTAAGGAATTTTCTTGCACCATCCTTCGGAATCAAATTCCCAATTATGGAAGGGGCATTGAATATTATTGCCGACGACTTTGCCGCCATGACCTAAATGCGCGCCCAAGTGCGGGCAGAACGGGTCCGTCATACCAACGGAGCCATCTTCTCCGCGAAACAGTACCCACTCTTTGCCAAACATTTTTTCTATCTTGATATCGCCTGGCTTAAGCTCATGGGAAAAATGGACACAAAACCAGCCATAGGGAATGGGGAATGGGCAACGTTCTAATTCTTCGCCCGTCTGGATGTGATCAGGATTTACAGGTGCATTCATATCGGTCTCCTAGTCTTCTAATATTTCTGGT
>CAZJRU010000136.1:1672-4659 GCA_964548315.1 uncultured Hellea sp. | reverse complement strand
AGCCTCTGAGAAAACGTACTAAAAAGGACGCCTACTCTTCATAGCGGCGCTAATTGTCCCATCATCTAAGTAATCTAACTCTCCGCCAACCGGTACGCCGTGAGCGAGGCGCGAGATTTTAACATCAGCTATTTCCAAATGATCCGTAATATAATGCGCTGTTGTTTGCCCGTCCACTGTCGCGTTCATGGCCAAAATTACTTCGCTTACTTGGTCCTCTTTGGCGCGCTCTATGAGTCCTGCGATATTAAGGTCTTCTGGGCGAATACCGTCTAGGGCTGAAAGCGTTCCTCCCAATACGTGATATTTTCCTTTAAAGGCTCCTGCGCGTTCCATGGCCCATAGATCCCCGACATCCTGCACAACACAAATCAAGCTTTGGTCCCGCCCAGGTGCCTGACATATATGGCAGGGGTTTAGGGCGTCTACATTCCCGCACTCAGAGCAGGTTGATATATTTTTTGCAGCCACGGCTATAGCTTCGGCGAGCGGGAACATTAAGCCATCGCGTTTCTTGATAAGGTCTAACGCAGCTCGGCGCGCCGAGCGCGGACCAAGCCCGGGTAGCTTTGCGAGCAAACGGATAAGCCGCTCGATTTCTGGACTGATGTTTGACGCCACAGATAGACCCTTTTGATTCGAGCCACCCTAACACTTAGCCTTTTAAAATTCAGGTCGAAAATTAGGTGAGCTTACTCCCCGATAGCGGCAGATTTTGGTCCGCGCGGATCCGCGGCCCCGACCGTAAAACCACCCCACTGCCCTACGGAATTAACGCGGCCTAATATTGTACTCTCAAAGTTCCCATCAGCATCTTTGGAAAGCTTATGCCCCAGCGCTTCAAGCGCGCCTAATGTATCACGCGAGATAGTTGGTTCCGAGTAGACTTCATCAGGTAACCATTGATGATGAATGCGCGGTCTATGTGTCGCCTCAGAAATATTCATATCCCATTCCATCACATTAAGCGCGAGCTGCATGACAGAAGTGATAATTGTCGAGCCGCCAGGGCTACCCGTCGCAAAGGTGACCTGACCCTCTTTTTTAACAATCATCGGCGTCATGGAAGAAAGCGGACGTTTACGCGGCGCGATTTTGTTAAACTCGCCGCCAATTAACCCATAACCATTTGGCGTGCCAGGTTTCGCAGAAAAGTCGTCCATTTCATTATTGAGCAAAAACCCAGCCCCGTTCACGCTATAACCGCTCCCATAGGAAAAGTTCAGCGTATAGGTCAGCGCAACAGCGTTACCGTCTTTATCTATTACCGAGAAATGCGTGGTGTTATTGGACTCATAAGGTAGGTCGCCCCCCGGCAGAATATCCGCAGATTTTGACGCGGCGCTAAGATCAATGCCCGCCCGTAATGCCGCGGCATATGAGGGATCAGTGAGCTCAGCGACTGGCACATCTACAAAATCGGGATCGCCCAAATATTTAGACCGGTCTGCATAAGCGCGCCGCATGACCTCTATTAATTTATGCAGATAGTTTGCAGAATTATGACCATCCGCCTGAAGATCATACCCTGACAATATATTGAGCATCTGAACAATATGGACGCCGCCCGATGAGGGAGGCGACATGGCGTAAATTTCATGACCTTTGTAACGTCCCTGCACAGGTTTTCGCGTCACCGTATGATATGCCGCCAAATCCTCATGCGTTATTATACCTGCGCCCTCTTGCATTTCAGCGACAATTAAATCTGCGGTTTCGCCGCTATAAAATCCATCCGCGCCCTTAGCTAGAATACGGCGAAGCGAGGCCGCTAGGTCCTTTTGCACAAAGCGCTCACCGGCTTTTCGGCCTAGAAAATAATCTACGCTGCTCGGGTCAGCGGAGAGCTGCTCTCGGTGTTGCTCAAGGCTCTCTGCCAGATATGGCCCCATGACAAAACCTTGTGAGGCTAAGCGAATAGCAGGCCCCATAACTTGCCTGCGGGTCATCGTCCCATATGTCTCTAATGCGTCTAGCAATCCCATGACCGTGCCAGGTACGCCCGCAGAGAGATGGGAGAATTGCGCGAGACGGTTATCAACCTCGCCGCTTGCGTCCAGATACATATCACGGCTGGCGCGCGCGGGCGCCATTTCACGAAAATCTAACGCGACCACCTCGCCCGTCTTCGCAAGATGAACAAGCATAAAGCCGCCCCCGCCAAGATTGCCCGCATCAGGGTGCGTTACGGCCAGCGCAAATCCTGTTGCAACCGCCGCGTCAATAGCGTTACCGCCGCGCGCAAGAATATCCCGGCCGACCTCAGCGGCTAATCGGTCCTGCGTAGACACCATGCCGCCTTTGGACACAACGGGGTGATGCATGGCGCCAAAGTCTGTCACGGCGCGCGCGCCTGCGCTTTGCGTATCCTTTGCCAATGCTGTTTCGGGCCAAACCCAAATCAAAGCCAAAACTAAAGATATCCAACGCAGCATAAGTCTCTCAATCAGCGTAATATGTCAAAAATATGAACTTTAGGAAAGCAGGATTGCGACAGATGAAGCGGGGCTAAAATGGTAAATTCATCCCAGGCGGGAGCGGAATATCCCCCATTGTATCTTTCATCGTTTTAGCTGTTGCTTGGTCGAGCTTAATCTTAGCATCCTGATAGGCCGCGACGATAAGGTCTTCAGCCATTTCAACATCATCTTGGTCAGCTGAGCCAAATAGTGACGGATCAATTTTGAGGGTTCTCATATTTCCCCCGCCGACAAGTTCGATACGCACGAGGCCGCTGCCCGAACTGCCCTCAACGACAATATCGGCCACAAGCCCTTGCGCAACTTTCATTTTTTCTTGCATCTCTTTGGCCTGTTTCATCAGGCCCATTAGGTCTTTCATGTTCCATCATCTCCGAACTTTGCATCTATAACGTTGTTACTTTCCGATGTGGGGGCACCCTCTGGCATGTCAATGTTTTTAATCCCTATCAATTTAGCATTTGCCAATAAAGGGTGAGAAAAAGCGGGGTGCGACCTGTCTTTGGC
>CAZJRU010000136.1:0-1572 GCA_964548315.1 uncultured Hellea sp. | reverse complement strand
TGGGAGATAATTTGCGCCGCGAGTTCTGGCGGTGGCATTTGGCCTGCAACCGATAACTTAAGAAGCGCCATCTCGGCGGCCGCTAAGGGCGCGGGCGCGAGGCGCACTTCGGTATGAGCTTTGAGTAGCATTTGCCAGAGCCGGGTGAGCTGTCCCATCGACAGACTTTCGGCCAGGTCTTTCAAACGCGCGGCTTGGTCAGGCGCGGCGTCCATATCCGCGTCTGCCCCTAATGTCTTTGCCCGGCTGACCTCATGGCAAATATCGAGCATATCGCGCATCACAATCTCTGGCGCTGCGCCGTCATCATATTGAGAGCGCATTTCAATCAGCGCGCCTTTTCCGTCACCCTTTGCGGCAAGCGCGAATAAATCCAAAATACGAACACGGTCAGCAAGGCCGAGCATGGCGCGAACTTGCTCCGCGCTGACATCCGCGCCGTCCAGGCTTGATTGCACAATGGCCTGATCAAGCAATGACAGGCTATCGCGCACAGAGCCTTCCGCCGCCCGCGCAATAAGCGCGAGACCTTCATCAGAGACTTTCGCGCCTTCTTTGGCGCATATATTCGAGAGGTGCGTTTTCAGAGCCTCGGCCTCGACACGGCGCAGATCAAAGCGTTGACAGCGCGAGAGAACCGTAATCGGAACTTTGCGAATTTCTGTTGTCGCGAAAATAAATTTCGCATGATCTGGCGGTTCTTCGAGCGTTTTAAGTAAGGCATTAAACGCGCCCGGCGAGAGCATATGAACCTCGTCAATAATATAGACTTTGTAACGCGCGGTCGACGGCGCATAGCGCACGCCGTCCAGAAGCTCTCTCATGTTTTCTACGCCCGTGCGTGAGGCCGCGTCCATTTCCAGCACGTCCATATGGGTCGAGCCCATAATCAATTCACAATGTTTCCCGAGCTGGGCCAGCTCCACACTCGGGCCTGCCACGCTATCGCTTTCATAATTAAGCGCGCGGGCTAACAGGCGCGCCGTTGTTGTTTTACCAATACCCCTCACCCCCGTCAGCATAAAGGCGTGAGCAACGCGCCCCGCTTTAAAGGCATTTTGCAAGGTCTTCACCATGGCCTCTTGGCCAATCATATCTTCAAAGGTGGTGGGGCGATATTTTCGCGCCAAAACCTGATATGTTTGATTAGGACCTTCGCTCATAAATAAGCTATAGGCCTGAATCCGTGAGGGGGGAAGTGCTTGGCGAAGTATTTCGTGGACAAGGCGTGAAGGGGTATGTGTAAGTGGAAGACTGAACCTGACCCGACAAAAACTCGTATTCGGCTGCTTCGTTCCCGACCTGACCGGGTTAACAAGGGCGCCGTCCAAGCCAGCCTTCCGAGGGTTAGATAGGTAACTGTCTCATAATTTGCAAGCCTTCTTAGGGAGTTTATTGGCGCGTAATTGGTTTTTAAATATGTGGGCAAATCTGTTTTCGCTGGCGCTAAAAAAGAGTAAGATAACCTATGATGTCTGACGAACAAGAAGCCCTATTAGAGTCGGTGGAAAAGCTGGCGCGCTTAATGGATAGCCGCTTTACCATTCCCGGGGTGCCCGTAAAGCTCGGGCT
>CAZJRU010000135.1:0-4754 GCA_964548315.1 uncultured Hellea sp. | reverse complement strand
GTGCGCCGTAAGGGACGTCTTTATGTGATTAACAAAACTGACCCGCGTTTTAAGGCGCGCCAAGGTTAGTCAGCTAACATAGAATTTATGTGAAGGCCTCTTGCCAGAAATGGTTGGAGGCCTCACTATATCTACCGTTATGAAATTATTTGTCTTAAGTCTTTTGCTCGCCAGTTCGGCGGCAACAATAGCCGCGGCGCAAGACGCTGTTCCGCAAGGTGAAAAACCGGATTGCAAAGACGGGTTTGAAGTTGTCATTATTCCAGAAGGCAATGGCGCGCCCATTTATAAGTGCGAAAAACTCAAAGATATCTTCAAAACGAACCAAACGGCGGTTGATGATGATGACATCATTACGGAAGAGCCTGCGGCAAAAATAGAGGGACCTGATTACTCCCAGCTTTCACCTCGCGCCGAACGGGACGCGCGGCTAGATGAAATATTTAAGCGCCTACAAGCTGAAACGAATGCTGAAGATGCTGATCTGATTGCCGAGGAAGTTTGGGCCCTTTGGCTTGATAGCGGGTCTCCCTCGATCAACTTTGTCCTCCGCCGCGGCTCGGCGGCGCATAAGCGTAAAGACTACGGACTTGCTCGCCGCATGTTTGACCATGTCACGACCTTAAGCCCCGAATATGCGGAAGGCTGGGCGCGGTCTTCACGCTTGGCGATGGAACAGAAAGATTTAAGCCGGGCCTTAACTGAAGCGGCGCAGGCCCTTATCTTGGAGCCGCGTCACTTTTTTGCCTTATGGACGATGGGAAATATCTTTGAGCAGCTTGGCCGCCAAGAAGAAGCGCTCGAAGCTTACCGAGAAGCCAATAAATTATACCCTGAGCTTAAAGCGGTGAAAGACCGTCTTGAGGCCATGCAAAGCGCGATTGACGGAGATGTGCTCTAAGCTTTTATTGCGGTAGGTTCGCGGTAAAAAACGCTCGCGCATTTTCGCCCATAACTTTGCGAATAAGCTCTTCACTCATTCCCGCATTTAAAAGCTCTTGCGTAATTATGGCCAGCTCAGAGGTATCCAAAGAGGTCTCCACAGTGCCGTCATAATCTGACCCGAGCGCAACGGCGTCTGGCCCCATTAAGGTGACCGCGTCAATAATGGCTTTGGCAATACCACGGGGCGAGATATCGCAAATCGCTCCGTCGAAATAGCCAACACCTAAAAGTCCCCCGCGCGCCGCAATCTCTTGCAAGATATCGTCGGGAAGGTTGCGATTAGCGCTGCGCGGACAATGGCTAACGGTTCCCCCGTGGCTGATAAAAATTGGATCTGGAATAAGGGCTAAGACATCTCGCGCCGTCTGGTCTGAACTATGAGCGACATCGACAATGATGCCTAGGCGTTTCATTTCAAGCACAGCCTTGCGTCCAAATTCTGTCAGGCCCGCATGAGAACGGCCATGTTTTGACCCGCCCAGTTCATTGTCAAAAAAGTGGTGTAACCCCATGGCGCGGTAGCCTTCATTAAAAAGGCGTTCAACATTTTCGATTTCTCCTTCTAGCGGGTGTGACCCTTCTGTCAGAAGCAGCGTTGCTAAGGTCCCAGACGGTTGAGACATGTCCGAAGCTTTGCGAACGATGACAGTGTTATTGGACGCATCGGCTTCGATTTTTTGCAATCTTTGGGCTTGAAAGGCGGCGCGCTCATAAAGTGAGCCCCATGTGCGCATGGGCCAGAGCTGGGCGAGCGTGAGCATTGTAATATTATCAGGGGCACTGGCATCATTTCCGTCAAAATTTTGTCCGCGCGGAGATTTTGTGACGGCGCTAAAAATCTGAAAATTGACGCCGCCTTCCCGCAGGCGCGGGAGGTCAACATGCCCGCGCGTCCACCGTTTAACAGGATTACGCCGCCAGAGCAGACTATCTGTATGCAGGTCTGCAATATAAAGCTGCTTATGTAAGGCTTTGGCTTTATCTGAAATTTCGTAAGGGGGATGATCAACGACCTTATTCATCTTAGCGTCCGTTTGAGGCACAACAACGCCAAAGACGTAGGCCCCGCCAAGGATTAACCCTGTCGTTATCACTCCTCCAGATATTTTCAAAAATTTTCCCATAATGGCTTATGCGGCCCAATAAAATGATAGGTCAAGGTAATTAGGCCTAGCGCGCCCGCGATGCCTTCGGTAGGTCACATCACGCGCCATCGGTAATAATATAAAAATGGAGTTTTTATGCGTCCTGATAATCGTAAACTTGATAGCCTTCGCAAAGTGTCTTTAGAGGCAGGTGTAAGCCGTTATGCCGAAGGGTCATGTTTAGCAAAATTTGGTCAGACGCATGTCTTATGCACGGCCAGTGTTGATGAGAATGTTCCGCGCTGGATGAAGGGAAGCGGTAAGGGCTGGGTAACAGCAGAATATGGCATGTTACCGCGCGCAACCCATAGCCGAAATAATCGCGAGGCGGCCCGCGGCAAACAAGGTGGGCGCACCGTTGAAATTCAGCGTCTTATTGGCCGCTCTCTTCGTGCCGCTATTGATTTGAAAAAATTAGGCGAGCGGCAAATCATTATTGATTGCGACGTGATGCAGGCTGATGGCGGCACGCGGACGGCCTCTATAACAGGCGCTTGGGTGGCGCTTTATCAAGCGTGTGAGGGTTTAGTTAAGCAAGGCCTCATCAACGAAAACCCGGTGACCGATAATATGGCGGCGGTGAGCTGCGGCATTGTCGAAGGTGAGTGCCGCCTTGATCTGGAATATGTTGAAGATAGCGCGGCGCAAGCCGATGCCAATTTCGTTCTAACCGAAACAGGCGGCGTTATCGAAGTACAAGCCAGCGCTGAGGACACGCCCTTTACAGCCGCAGAAATGGCGGAGCTTATGCGTCTGGCGGGCTTGGGTATTGGCGAGCTCTGTAAGTTACAAAAAGCGGCTTTGGCCTAGCACTATTCCGCCGCTTCTTGGGCGGCTGTTTTTAAATCCTCATCAGGTTCATAGACAAGAATATCCGCGGGCTGACATTCCAGCTCGCGGCATAAGGCATCTAGCGTTGAGAAACGCACGGCGCGCGCCTTCCCAGTTTTCAGAATAGAGAGATTAGCCAAAGTAATCCCAACGCGGGAGGATAATTCCGTAAGGGACATGCGTCTTTCAAGGAGAACGCGGTCAAGGTTTACGCGGATTGTCATTAAATTGTTAACTCCGCATCGCGCCTGAGTTCCGCGCCATGTCTGAACACCTCAGATAAGGCCGCTATGACAAAAACAAGAAAAATTGTGCTGGCCTGTACTTCGATAAGTGTATTTTCACCGCGCGTGAAATTGACGATCACAATACGGAGGATTTCAGATACCACGATGACAACCCATATCTTACGTAACCTAGAAATATTTTCTGAAGCAAAAGGATCTCTCTTTAAAAGCGTCCCGATGATTTTATGGAGGATATTGAGAACATAAAGCCATATTGCCGCAATCACCGCGCCCCCGAAGAAAACCAAAGGCGTATTTCTAGCGCCTACATCATTGGTCGCGGCTAATTGCGCCTGAATGTCCGTGCTAATATTATTGTCAGTCGTCATGATAATACCGAGAATAATGAAGGCAATAATCACAAAAATCATAAAAGCCATAATGACTTTCAAAAGGACATTTAGCGCTTTGGCAATCGGCGTGCCTATATTGTCATTCATTGCTTGCATCAAAGATGTCCGTTCTAACAGTTTTATTGATAAACAATAATGAAGAAAAATACAAGTCTTCAATACAGCATGTCGCAAAACCTTGGAAGTGGTACGCTTCAAGCGAGTAGACTCTGCGGCCTCGTCCTGTCACTATGACCGAAGAAAATAACAAAGGTCGATAATTATGACTAAATTCTCACATTTCTCTTCTGCCATCCTAGCGCTTTCTTTGGCAACAAGCTCGGCAGCTTTTGCAAAAGATACTGATCTAACTAAGGCCGTAAATAATGATTATGATTATGTGCTGGATCTTTATCAGCATTTTCATGAGAACCCTGAGCTGTCCTTTAAAGAAAAAGACAGTGCGGCCCGTATGGCCAAAGAATGGAAAGAGCTTGGTTTTAAAGTGACTGAGCGTATCGGCGATGACTGGGTTAAGGCGAAAGTTAAGGGGGACTTTGGCGAAGTTCCGGAGGGCGTTGGGGGCTATGGTCTGGTCGGCGTTCTAAAGAACGGGGCGGGACCAACACTTATGCTACGTGCCGATATGGACGCGCTTCCGCTTGAGGAAAAAACGGGGCTCTCTTATGCGTCCAAAGTCGTCGCAACAGATCACCGCGGTGTGGAAGCGCCTGTTATGCATGCCTGCGCTCACGATAGCCATATGGCGATCTTGATAGGCGCGGCGCGGCAACTCATAGAGAATAAAGACAAATGGTCCGGTACGTTGGTTTTGTTGGGGCAGCCAGCAGAAGAAATTGGGCACGGCGCGCAAGCCATGCTCGCAGACGGGCTATATGAGAAATTTCCTAAACCTGATTTTGTCCTAGCGACTCACACATCAGGCTGGGATAGGGCAGGTGATGTGACTTATACCTCTGGCTTTGCGCTTGCCAATGTTGATAGCGTCGATATTCATATTAAAGGATTAGGAACCCACGGCTCCGCGCCTCATACGGGCAAAGACCCGATCGTAATTGGCGCGCAAATTGTCAATGCTTTGCAAACGCTAGTCTCGCGTGAACTAAATCCGCTTGAAGCTGGGGTTGTTACTGTGGGCGCTTTTAACGCTGGGTATAAACATAATATTATTCCCGACGCGGCGCATCTACAGC
>CAZJRU010000134.1:0-4772 GCA_964548315.1 uncultured Hellea sp. | reverse complement strand
TCATCCATTTCTATGGCGAGAACGTGGGCGCCATTTTGAATAAGAGCCCGCGTTAACCCGCCTGGCCCTGGCCCGATTTCAGCGACATGCACGCCGTCTAAAGGTGCGGCAAGGCGCGCGATTTTATCGGTAATATTCATGTCTAGTAGGAAATGCTGGCCCAGGTTTTTATTGGCCCATAAGCCATGGATTTGTAACGTCTCCACCAGAGACGGAAGCCTATCAAGAGACATCGGCGCGACTTTTAAAATGACGGCGATTATCCGCAATCTCTCGGGCTAATTTGATAGCCGTAATCAGGCTATCTGGGCGGGCTTTATTTTGACCAGCAATGTTAAAGGCTGTGCCGTGATCAGGCGAGGTGCGCACAATCGGTAGCCCTAGAGTGATATTTACGCCGCCGTGAAAATCTAATGTTTTGACAGGAATAAGACCTTGGTCATGATACATGGCCAGAACAGCGTCGTAACCTTGGCGCGCCTGGGCATGAAAAAGCGTATCCGCAGATTGAGCGTCGCTGGCTTGAATACCGCTCTCGCGTAATATTTTAGCGGCGGGGTTGATAATCTTTATTTCTTCATCCCCTAGAGCTCCGCCTTCACCCGCATGAGGGTTTAACCCCGCGATGCTTATGCGCGGATTTTCAATCCCAAAGTCACATTGCAGCGCGCTGTGAATGATGCGTGCTGTGCGAACAATATTATCTGCGCTGAGCTGCTCTTTAACCTTGGCCAAAGGGATATGTATTGTCGCAAGGCCAACACGTAGTCCGCCGCCTGTTAGCATCATAACTGGCCCGCGTTCATAGGGAGCGGGATGTGTCTTGGTGAGTTCCCCTAAATATTCGGTATGGCCCGGGTATTTAAATCCTGCTTCATACAATATATCTTTGGCAATAGGGTTTGTAATAACGGCGTCCGCGTCGCCTGATATGGTTTTTTCAACGGCAATTTCTATGGACTGAGTGATAGCTGTTGCATGGTGTGAATTTGGCTCTCCGGCTTTGACGGGTATGCCGTCAATGGGAAGAACGGGTATCGAGCTGGCGAAATATTTACGGGCTTGGGTCAAGTTCTCTATTGGCGTGACTACTCCGCCAGCCTGGGAAATTACGCTTGGCGGGGCTATAATAGCAAAGGTGTATTGCTTATGTGTTCTTAGACTTTCCCAAGCTTTAACCGTTATTTCAGGTCCAATGCCGCAAGGGTCACCAAGCGTTAAAAGGAGAGGTTTGCTTGGCACATCTTAGCGCAGGACGATTGTCGCTTTGCGGCGAAGATCGCGCAGGTGACGCTTTGACGCTTGAGCCAATTGCTGATCAAAGAGACGGTCTTCGACTTGGTCCCGCGTTGGAATATCGGACCCAGAGGCTTCCCGAGAACACACCATGATTGATACCGCCCCGTCAGGCCGTTCAATGGGGTCACTTAAGCCCCCGACATCCGTCCCTTCAAGAACCCCTAAGATTGACTCGCTGAGCTCGCCACTTTTTATTTCGCCCATATCCGCTGATTCAACGTCATCCAGAGCGTCCGTGTCATCTTCTAGGGTTTCGCAAGAGGTGAGTGTTTTGCGCAGACTCACGAGTTGGGATTTTGCAGCCTCGATATCGTCATTTTTAACAACGACCTGTCGTAATTTATAGAGCGTGTCCGCTTCTGATATCTTTTTATCTACTAAGGCAATAACGTAAACGCCTCCTGGAACTCTGATCGGCGTAGAAAGCCCTCCCTTTTCGAGTTGCGGTACAACTTCGTTTAGTTCAGGGCGAAGTTCACCTTCTCTGACCCAGCCTAAATCCCCGCCTTTAGCGGCTGTGGGTGAGCTTGAAAATTGCTGAGCTAGTAAAGGAAAAGGCGCGCCGTCCTTAAGCTGGGCTATCATCGCATTTGCGCCCTCCATAGCGCCGTCGATGCCGCCTATATCTGGGCTCGCTTCGATATAAATCTCGGCAACCCGGTAATTGGGCTTGGATGCATTGGCAGAAAGTCGGTTGATCGTTTCGTCAATTTGTGCATCTGAAATACGAATACGGGACCCATAAAGCCCGTTAATAATTCTTTGCCATGCGAGTTCTGAGCGGACCTGCTCACGCATTGTTTCAATTGATACGCCCACTGAGGCAAGACGTTGCACCACTTCATTTGGGTCCAGGCCATTTTGGCCAATCAGACGGGCCACAGACCGGTTGATTTCTTCATCACCAATGGTCTGATCATACTTTTCTGATTCCTGCATCTGAATATGTTCGTCAACAAGATTTCTAAGAGCTTGTCGTTGCGCGCGGGATATACTTGCTTCATCACGTTTTATGCCTGTTGTGGCCACCATGAATAGTGTCCGTTGTCTCAAATCATGTGATGTGACAATGTCATCATTCACAACAGCAGCAATGCCGTGGGGGCTTTGCGCTAAGGCTGTTCCGCTCATAATTCCGCTTAAGAATACAGCTCGTAAAGTATGCTTTATCATTATTTCAATATCCGTTTGTGCGATTATACGCTTTTAGACTAAAAGTGCAATTCACGCGTCATCATTTATTACTCTGTTTAATCTCTTAGAAGTATTAATTTTCAGTCACGCTACATGTTACCCATCTTCGATGATAGCGAGGTAAGATAAACCGCAAAATAGAACGAATAAAGGAACCGACCAAGCCGCGAGCGAAATAGGTAAAATCGTCGCCTGCCCAAAGGCGCTCACGACATTATCAGCAAAATAGACCGCAAAACCTAAAAAACTCCCTATAATCAGTAGCCGCAAAGCCCCCCCCTTACGGTTAAAGCGCATTGAGACACAGGCCGCGATGATTGTCATAGCAATCAACATGACGGGTAAGGCTAGCAGTTTGTTAAATTGCATTCGCAAACTTACTGCAGAAAACCCCGCTTTTTCAGTGCGCCGAATTTCTTGGATGAGTTTCCAAAATGGGACTGAGGTTTTGCTCTCTGCGAGATTGCTTATGTCTTCCTTTGTGATTGTCGTTGGAAGGGAAATCGCGGTCTGGCGGCGGGTCAACTCTCCTTCTGCGTTCTCAATGACGTCATCGAGCTGCCAATAACCTTGGGTCACGAGTTGAGCTTCTTTCGCGTCAAAGCGCCGGTTAAATCTCGCCGTGCCTTCATTATCATAATTGAAAATGTAAAATGTCGTGTCCAAAATACGCCTATTTAAGATATCTGCCTCTTTCGCATAAATCACTGTTTGCGAAAATTCATCGCCTTCTCTAAGCCAGATGGCCTTATCGGTTTTGCTAACCTCCGTCCCTGTCGCGCGTTTTAAAAAAGCGGCATGAGAATCCAAAGCCAACGATGCTAAGGGGTTAAAAATTAGCGACCAGATAAAGCCAAATAAGGCGGTCGTAACGATAGCGGGGGATAAAAATTTCCAGGCAGATAATCCTGAAGCCCTTAATACAATGAGTTCACTGCGGCGATTTAAATTATAAAGAGTCCCCATGAGCCCGAAAAGAATAACGAAGGGTATAGTTTGTTCAATGAGCGTTGGTGTTTTAAGAACGGTGAGAAAGAGAAGGGTGCTTAAGCCTATATTTTCTTCCGCGCCAAAATTGCGCGAGCCTTCCACAAAATCGACAAGCATGATGATGCCCGTGACGATAATAAATGCGAGCGTCGTCCCAGCGATAACGCGCTTGATAATATAGCGGTTTAACACCGAAATCATCTTGCGCCCACCGGATAGTTTTTAGAGTTGTTAGATTTACGAAACAGGTTTTTAAAACCGCGCATCCGTTTGCGCCTTAGTAGAAATGCTCCGCAAAATAAAATAACCAACAGTGGAACCGCATACTGAACACTGTTTACCATTGGATTGGCTTCCGCGGCTGAGGTCAATCCAAACCCGGATAATCTAAAGACAAACCCCATAGCGGCGCATATTGCGATACGGCGTCCATAGCCGAGCTTTTGATGTTGCCCTCTAATCATGAAACATAAGGCCAGCATAACGAGGGCCAGATTATAAAGCGGCGTTGCGAGGCGTGAATGTCCCTCTGCCGCCATAACTTTCCTATGCTTTTGGGTAACATATTCTCTTGCATCGGGACGCAGAAGCTCATGTAAGTATTTGTCTGATGTTTTGAGCCTCAGAACCGAATCAAAGGCTAAAATTCCAGAAAGGTCGATTTGATAGTGTTCAAAGGCGACGAGATCAAAAGTCCCGTTTGAAAACTTCTGCTGTACATTACCATTTTCCAAAGTCAGATGGGCGGTGTTTTCGTTTCGGATCAAAAAGCCTGCTTTGGCCGTATGCATGGTTTCGACGTCCAGATCGCGTTCATCATATATAAGAACATCTTTCATGGCCCCGTCGGGTAATATTTCACGGGCAAAAACGGTCAAGCCAGCTGTGGGCGTAACAAATTCACCGGCGCGCACCATTTGCGAGGCGATATCAGTTCGAACCTTTAATATCTCGCCTCTCATTTCGCGGAAGGAAAAAGGCTGAACCCATAAGTTAAGGATTAAATGAATGATCATGGCAAATACGCCTAACCTCATGGCAGGGCTTGAAATTTGCCAGGGGCTAACGCCTGAGGCTTTGGCGACAACTAATTCGCTGTCTGAATTCAACCTATTAAGGGCGTATAAAACGGCCATGAAGACCGCTAAGGGCATGATAATAGCGATAAGTTGAGGCAGAGCTAAAATCGTAATATATAAAAATGTTAAGGCGGATTGCCTATTCTCGACAATTAAATCTAGCGTTTGAAGACTTTGGGTGAGCAATGCCAGAGAGGCTAAAGCTGTCAG
>CAZJRU010000133.1:0-4792 GCA_964548315.1 uncultured Hellea sp. | reverse complement strand
GACCAACCCGTTATGAGCGGGTGGCTCTAACCAACTGAGCTATCCCCCCACTGGTTTGAGCGCGGTCTATAGCGCGGCTTTGACGTTTTTCAAAGAGCGAATTTGCATTGTTTTCAGAAAGACAACGCGCGCTCTAAATGTTATGGTCCCCCGACCGATTGGCACCAAAGTTAACGCATGGCGAGGGTGACAAACTCACACAGCAGTTTTCGTGTCTGGCGCGGGTCTATAATATCTTCGACGGCGTAATGCTCTGCTGAGCGAAAAGGCGATGTGACTTTGGCGAGGCGGGTTTTGATTTCGGCCAATTTCTTTTCAGGATTTTTAGACGCGGCTATTTCGCTTTGATAGGCGACCTCCACGCCCCCGTCTATCGGCAGGCTCCCCCAGTCCCCGCTCGGCCAGGCAAAGCGGTATTGATAGCGGGTGTGATTAGACATAGCGGCCCCCGCCACGCCGTAAGCTTTGCGAATAATAACGCTGGCCCATGGCACGGTGGATTTATAAATCGCGTTCATGGTTTCAACGCCGCGCCTTATCGTGGCCGTGCGCTCGGCCTCAAGACCGATCATAAAGCCAGGATTATCGACCAAATGAATAACGGGCATTGAGAATTTTTCAGCCAAAGCCGCAAAGCGTTTGGCTTTCTCGGCTGTGTCCGCCGTCCACGAGCCGCCCAGAAATGTCGGATCACTTGCCAGCACCGCGACGGGCCAACCGTCAAACCTTGCAAAAGCGGTTATCACGCCCCGCCCCCAACGGCGGCCCATTTCAAAGACGCTGTCTTTATCGGCCACAGCCTCGAGAATACGGCGCATATTATAGGCTTTGGATTTATCGCGCGGCACAATCGAGAGCAGCGTCTCTTCGGCGCGGCTCTGCGGGTCAGATGTCTCTATGCGCTCTAAGGGCGCGCCGACATAAGACGGTAAGTAAGATAAAAAGCGCTGAGCCATCTCAAAGGCTTCAGCCTCTGATTTTGCTTCGTCGTCGATGACGCCGTTGCGTGTATGAATGTTAGAGCCGCCCAGACTCTCTTTGTCTTGTGTCTCGCCCAACGCCGCCACGACTTGCGGGCCCGCCGTGAAGATTTGAGACAGGCCTTTGACCATGACAGAGTAATGGCTGGCAACACAGCGCGCCGCGCCTAACCCCGCGGTTGGGCCCAGCGCTAGGGCCACAACGGGCACACAGTCGAGGTTTTTGACGACATGCTCCCAGCCCGGCACATAAGGCACATAGGTAAAGCCCATATCTTCGATCATTTTGACCGAGCCGCCCCCGCCTGTCCCGTCTATCATACGGATAAGCGGTAAGCGCATCTCATGGGCCATTTGTTCGGCTTGTGTAAATTTACGGTGTATCGCCGCGTCAGCCGCCCCGCCCCTCACGGTAAAATCATCGGCCGTGGCAACAACTGGACGGCCCGCAATATCCCCGCGGCCAAAGATAAAGTTGGACGGGCTGAAGTCTTTCAAATCCCCTTTGACGTCATATGTCCCTTTGCCCGCGATTTTTCCAATCTCGCGGAAGGACTCCTTATCCAAAAGCTGCTCCATGCGCTCCCGCACATTAAGCTTGCCCCGCTCTTTTTGGCGTTTCAGCTTGTCCGGCCCGCCCATTGTCTCGGCGAGTTTTTGCCGTTTGGCGAGTTCGTTTAATTCGGAGTCCCAAGCATTTGTCATAAGCCACTCTCGCAAACCCCTTATGCAAAAGTAAAGCTTGTTTTCTGGCAAAGGACGCGGAATTATAGGAACATGTTTACGCGCGAAGAGTTTTTAACGAAAATGCATGTCGAGGAGATTGATAACCTCCTGTACAAAGGGGAAGCCCTTGAGATGGGACTACCGCGCGTATTTGGCGGGCAGGTTTTAGGGCAGTCGCTCAACGCGGCAGTCCGTACAGTTGGCACTGAGCGCCGCCCGCATTCCATGCATGCTTATTTTCTAAGACCCGGTGATTTAACCCGGTCCATCATCTACGAAGTGGACCCTATCAGGGATGGGCGTAGTTTTTCCACGCGCCGCGTTGTTGCCAAACAAAAAGGGCAAGCCATTTTTAATTGCTCCATTTCCTTTCAAAAACTCGAAGATGGCCGCTCGCATCAAATAGACCTCCCCGCAGGTCTACCGACGCCCCATGATTTAGAGCCAGATTATGTGACGGCCAAAGACCTTATAAAAACAGTGCCGGGCATGACGATTGAAAAATTTCTCTCCATGTATTTAGTCTTTGATAAAGACATCATAGACATGCGCACCCCCGATCTTAGCAAGACGATTACGCCAGGATATCACGAGCCCGAATATGGGTTTTGGTTCAAGTTCAATGACGCCATTGGGGATGACCCCATAACGCACCGTACGCTGCTGGCCTTTATTTCTGACAAAGCTTTGATGCTCACCGGAATGCTGCCGCACAATATGACATTTGAGTCGCATAAAATCATTGGGGCAAGCCTGGATCATTCCATGTGGTTTCACAGCGAAATTCGCGTCAATCAATGGATATATTATCATATTGATAGTCCGCGCGCCGCGCGCTCACGAAACTTCAACCGCGGAAGCTTCTATACGGAAAAGGGCGAGTTAATCGCCTCAACCACTCAAGAAGGCTTAATGCGCGTTATCGGTCCTCGCACGTAAGTGCTATTTTGCGCCTGCGTCTTGGCACAGCTTCTATCCGCGCTGCATTGTCGGGTGAGCTGCGCTGTGCTACTCGTCGTGAAACGGAGGACATCATGAAATCTTTTCTTTTCTCGGCCCTTGGCGCCTTGGCGCTCACATTGCCTCTGACAGCGTGTAATTCAGGCGGTCCGACTTACGTCACGGCCAGCCAAGTTCCCTTAGCGACTATTCAAGTCTCGGCCACGGGCAAAACCAACCTGGCCCCTGATATGGCCACTGTCTCAGCAGGCGTCGTTACCCAAGGGAAAACCGCCCGCGAAGCGATGTTTGGAAACGCAACCAAAATGACGCGCGTCTTTGAAGAGCTTGAAGCGGCGGGCATTGAGAAAAAGCATATCACGACCTCACAGCTCTCGCTTCAGCCCAAATATAATTATCAAAATAGGCAAGCCCCCAAGATTGACAGCTATGAAGCGCGCAATACGGTCTCTGCCAAAACCGACAATCTTGATAATGTTGGCGCGATGCTTGACGCTCTTGTTAAAGCGGGCGTCAATAATATTAACGGTGTTCAATTCTCGGTTAAAGATTCTAAATCAGCCAAAGAGCAAGCCCGCAAGGACGCCATAGGCGAAGCCAGAGCCAAAGCTCAGGCCATGGCGGACGCGGCGGGTGTTAAGCTAGGCCGGCTTACCTCTTTGTCTGAATCAGGCGGGCATTTCCGTCCACCCCAACCTGTTTCTTATGGCGCAGCTCTGGAGTCCAGACAGGCGAGCACCCCTGTCGCTGCGGGCCAGCAAGAAATTAGCGTGACAGTCAATATGACTTATGACATCGCGCAGTAAGATGCGCGGCGGGCCACAGGCACTTAAACACTCATAACAATAAAATGGCGGCACCGATAATGGCCTATACTTCTGCCCAATCCTCGGCACCTGAATTTGATACATCTAGGATGGACGACTTCTTATCCAACGCCGTCACCTCAAAAGAAGTCATCGGCGTTTCGGCCCTGATATTTAAAAACGGGCAGAGCGTTTACAAAGGCGCTTTTGGCCTCAGAGACAGAGAACAAAACAAACCCGTTGAGCTGGATACGGTCTGGCGGATTTATTCCATGACCAAACCTGTAACCTCTGCTGTTATCATGGACCTACAAGACGAAGGCAAACTCTCTTTAAACGATCCGGTGAGCCAATATATCCCGGAGCTTGCGGATATGTTGGTGGCGCAAGAAGGCGAAGACGGGAAGCCCGTCATGACGGCGCAAAAGCATCCCATGACAGTTGAAGACTTAATGCTTCACAGAGCCGGCCTCGCTTACGGTATTTTTGGCGAGGTCAACCCCGTCGAAACCCTTTATGCAAATGCGGGACTATTCGACCCCAGTGAAACGCTTGAAACCAAAATGACAAAGCTTTCAAAGCTGCCCTTGATAACGCAACCAGGGCACGCGTGGTATTATAGCTATTCTATCGATGTGCTTGGCCGGATAGCCGAGATTGTTACGGGGCAAAAATTTGGCGATATTTTAAAAGAGCGCATCTTCGATCCGCTGGGCATGGATGAGACGGGCTTTTATGTAAAGCCAGAACAAAAAGCGCGATTTGTTACCGCTTACATCCAAAAGAAAGACGGTACTTATAAAATAATTGAAAATGAACCCGCTTTAAACTCCAACGCCTATTTGACCGAGAACGCCTTTCAATCCGGCGGGGGCGGATTAGTCTCGACGCAGGATGACTATGCCAAATTTGCGCAAATGATACTTGATGGCGGCGTTTATAACGGCGTGCGCGTTCTCAAAGAAAAAACAGTTCAAAACATGATGTCCGACCACATGGGCGACAATCCGACGTTCCTATTTCCTTGGCTGGGCGAAGAGACACATAAGAGCTTTGGGTATGGCGGCTCCATTGTGGTCAAAGAAACACCTGAGCACATTGCCAGCACAGGTGAAGGCCTTGGGCAATGGGGATGGAGCGGCGCAGCCCGAACCATCTTCTGGATTGACCCCCGAAATGATAGCTTTGGCATTTTGATGCTGCAATTCTTCAGCGAAGAAGCCCCCGCCATCCAGCAAAACTTTCGCGCCCTCGCCTATGAGCTGATTACCAAAGATAAAGCGCCGCATTAGGTGCTGACACCCCTCGTAGAGGCGCTAG
>CAZJRU010000132.1:0-4858 GCA_964548315.1 uncultured Hellea sp. | reverse complement strand
GACTCCCCATTATCGATTAGGATGTCTGATCCATTTATGAAACGGGACTCGTCTGAGGCGAGGTATAGGACGAGGTTTCCGACGTCGTCAGGCTTGCCCATTGAATTATCTTTCGCAGATTCTGCTACTTGCTCGTCAGCTAAATCAGCCATAGCCGCTCTTACCATATCTGTTTCATGCGTTCCCGGCACAATGACATTGCAGCGCACATTATTCTTAACCTCTAAGCAATGCGCGGCAATGCTGCGGGTCATGGCCAATATAGCCCCTTTGGCCGCGGTGTAGGATATAATCGGCCCCATGCCTCTTTTTGCTGCGATAGAGGACACATTAATGATTGAACCGCCCCCGCTTTTCGCCATCGCGGGAATAGCATTTTGGCATCCCAAAAAAGTCCCCTCGACCATAACCGCGTTTACAAATCTAAATTTTTCAAGGGTACTGTCGGCGACCGACGTAAAGTCAACAATCCCGGCATTGTTGACGAGAATATCTAAGCGGCCAAATTGCTCCACAGTTGCCGCGATAACGTCCTTCCAGCGCTGCTCGTCACGAACATCTTGCTGCATAAAGACGGCCCCGATAGACTTTGCTGTTGCCTTTCCAGTGTCTACGTCAATGTCGGTAATCACAACCTTCGCCCCTTCCGAAATCAGAATTCTTGCATCCGCCTCACCAAGCCCCTTCGCGCCTCCCGTAACGATGGCGACTTTACCAGCAACGCGGCCACTATTTTTCGTTGACATATTCAGACCTCTCGTAAATTTTATTTAATTCTTCTACCCAGCTTGGCGGCGAACTGAACACTATCTATTTTGATGCGTTGGAAAAACCAATAAATGGGCTAAGAAACACTGACCCAGTAAACTTAGATGGAGCCACAAATGTCTTATTTGTCCGACCGAGAAAAAATAAGAGACATTCTCTGCCTATATACCCACGCCATTGATAGGCGCCGTTGGGATATGATGCCCGCTTTTTTTCATGACGATGCTGTTTTTCTATTTGGGGAGGTTGAAGGGGATTGGCGCGGGTTTGTTGAGCAAGCTAAAACCATAATAGACCCCATGCCGGCGACACATCATCAAATCGGAAACATCTTGTTTCATTTCGAAGATAACGTAGCCCTGACTGAAACCTATTGTACGGCCACCCATGTCATCCCAGCAGATTACCCCAAGGACTTGCCCTTCCCCCACACTGGAAAACGCTACGTATCCACTGTAGGGTTGCGCTATATTGACCGTTTCGAAAAGCGCGAAGGAGACTGGAAAATCGTCAACCGCAATGGCGTTTATGATTGGCGCAATGATGGCGAGTTTAATGATGGCGGCATTCTAGATAGCGGCACTGACATTTTAGGCAAACATGACGATAGTGACCCCTCAACACCTATTACGGCCGCGTGGAGATCATGAGTAAGGACATACAAAGTGATGGATAGCTCTTCCCTTCAGCTGGCGACCCTAGCTTGCTTAAAAAATCATAGTTCAGAATATCTAGACGCCAAAATCACAAATGTGTCTCAAATATCCGGAGGCTATAGCCGCTTGACCTATAAATACACTGTAAATCTTGGACCGCAAACGCGTGACTTAATCTTACAATATGTCCCCAAAGGCTCGACGGGCTTAGTCCGCGTTGACCGCAGGGTAGAAAGGGACATTTTAGAATTTCTTTCCCATAATTCGGAAATTCAAACTTCGACCTTGATCGCAAGCGATGTCGATAATGCTTATTTCGATAATGCGGCCTTTATTTTTCAGGCAGAAACGGGGCAGCCCTTTATCGAAGTTTGCCGCGCTGCGTCAACAGAGCAACATAGCCAGCTTAACCAGATAGTCGCGCGCGCGGGCGCGAATGTCCACACACTCGATATAGACTTGCTTCCTAAATCAGCGGCGCGCCCCAAAAGCTGGGAACATTATATCGACGCGCAAATTGAGAGCTTTCGCGAAACCGAAGCTTTATCAAAAACCTCACGCCCCTTTTTACGGTTCATTGCAAAATGGCTGGAGGACAACAAACCACCCCCAACGCCTTTGACATTAGTTCATGGCGACTTCCAAGTTAGCAATATGATCGAAACCGCAAATAAAAAAGACGGTGTGTTAGTCGATTGGGAATTAGCGCATATTGGCGACCCTAGAGAGGACCTCGGGTGGTTCACCATGGTCTGCGGGGCTATTCCGCCGAATATTTTAGAGTCAGATATAGACGCGTTTTACGACGCGTACCGCACAAAAACGGGCTTTAGCAAAGACGTCATTAATCCGGCTACCTCTGCCTATTTTCTAATTATTTCATCTATTCGCACCCATATGGGCATGATGAAATCATCCGATGCTTTGGCCGAAGACCCAGCTCAAGCACAGTCAGCCCTAGCCGCTTATTATCTCAATATTACGAGTTACCAACATGCAAATTGGATGAATTCGGTAAAATTTGTGGAGAGCCTCAAATGATTATATCTCCTTCCGTTTCCCAGATTTTACGGGGTATTATTCACGAAATGAGCGGGACGCTCAAAGAGGGTCTCGAAGACCCTATAAAAAGCGCTCAAATTGATACGATTATAGGCGTTCTTGGAAGCTGCGCTGTCAGAGCAGATCATCAATCGCGCCTGATATCAGATGAAGTGACCGCTGCCACAGCCTTAGCTGCCGCCTATCAGCAAGCAGGTAAGTCTTCGCCTGACATTGACCGTGCCATGGCAGACATATCAAAAGCAGCGGATGATGAAAGTCTTTATCAAGCTGCGAGCCAGGCTATATCTGCGATGTCCGATATAGGCCGGGCTGCCGGACATGACCTCTATACTCGATTACACGACCTTATGGCGCAAAGGCTTGAAAATGAGATGAAGATTATTGGCGGCGGGTTTGAAGCCGCTGGCAGGGGCTAAGATTAAAGCCCCATCATACCTGACGTCGTCGCCCCGTCGATATTGTAAGATGCGCCTGATATGAAGGCCGCTTCATCACTGGAGAGATAGGCTACAAGCCCAGCGATTTCCTCGACGCTCGCCATCCTTTTGAGGGGAGCTAATCCTTCATACTGAGACCGCGCGGCGGCAGAATCTGGAGCCCCGTCAATAAATTTGGTTATCATCTCCGTTTCAACAACGCCGGGATGAATAACGTTACACCGGACCTTTAAGCCTTGATTGGCGCAATGCATGGCAACGGATTTACCTAAGGCAATATGCGCGCCCTTCGTCGTCGAATAAGTGACGAAATTTCCCATAGGTATATGCGCATTCATTGAACTATTCAGGATGATAGACCCCGTTGCGCCATTGGGGTTTTCACGCATCAACTTAACGGCCATTTGTGATGTTAGCATTGCGCCGGTCAGATTGATCTCAATAAGGTCATTCCAATTGCTAAGTTCAATATCTTCAATATTGGAATCTCCAGCCTCTGTCCCTGCATTTGCGAAGGCTATGTCTAAACGGCCAAAGTCAGATTTTATAAGTTTAGCAATATCCGTATATCCTTCGGCGTCTTGGACATCATGTTTTATGAAAACTGCTCCGAGATCTTTGGCGATTGCATGGCCTGCTTCTTCATTGCGGCCCGTGAATATGACTTTTGCGCCTTCCTCTACCAACCGGTAGGCGGTACCTTTTCCAATACCTGATGTTCCGCCCGTAATGAATGCAACCTTATTTTCTAAACGTCTCAAACCATCCTCCGTGATGTTAAATGTCGCGTTGTCCTCTACAGGCCTCACATTGCATTTAAAAGAGAATACCATTTTCTGCTCTCTAGACTCCATCATCATTATGAGCAGTTGCGTTGGTTAATTATAATCCAGCATAAACATAGAAAAGAGGGACAACATGACCGAAAATAAAAGATTTATCCTTAAGAGACGACCAGACGGAATGCCCGTAGAAGGTGATTTTTCTCTAATCAGCGAACCCATCCCAGAATTAACTGCTGGGGCTATATTAGTTCGAAACCATTACGTCTCACTCGATCCCGCTATTCGGGGATGGCTCGACGACGCGCCGTCTTATATGCCTCCCGTAGAAATTGGCGCGAGCGTAACGGCGTCAGCCGTTGGCCGCGTAGAGGAAAGCAAAAACCCAAATTTTGAAAAAGGACAATGGGTTTTAGGTCTAAATGCCATTGAGGAATATTCTGTTGTCGAGGAAGGCGGTTTCACGGCGCCTATTGATGTCAGCCTTGTTCCCTCCCCAACAAATTATCTGTCCATTCTCGGGGCTGTTGGAATGACGGCCTATTTTGGTCTTCTGGATGCGGGAAACCCTAAAGAAGGCGAAACTGTATTAGTCACAGGGGCTGCAGGAGCCGTCGGATCAGCCGTCGGACAAATTGCTAAGATAAAAGGGTGCCGGACCGTCGGCATAGCAGGCGGTCCTGAGAAATGCCGCCGGCTGATTGAAGATTACGGTTTTGACGCGGCGATTGATTACCGCGGAAAAGATGTCGACGCGCTTGATGCCGCCATCCAAGACGCCGCGCCTGAAGGCTTAGATATTATTTTTGAAAATGTCGGAGGCGACATTCTGGACGCAGGTATAATGTCTTTAAATGAGCATGCCAGAGTTATTCTATGCGGACTTATTTCAGAATATAATACAGAGCATAAAGGGGCCAAAAACCTCTGGCAACTCATCGTCAAACAAGCCTCAATTAAGGGCTTTTTGATTAGAGATTATGCCCCGCGTTTCGCTGAAGGCGGCGCGGTTATGGCAAAATGGATTGCAGAGGGCCGCATCACTTTCGATGAGCATATCGAACACGATATTGAAACCGCATTCGACTCCTTCATGATGTTATTTAGCGGAGCGAATACGGGGAAACTTATCCTAGATATTGGGCCAAAT
>CAZJRU010000131.1:0-4933 GCA_964548315.1 uncultured Hellea sp. | reverse complement strand
AAAGTCTTTGAAACTTCATGAAAATTTCTGATAATCACTCATCATCATGAATTAACTCCACCGGCTCAAATTCTGGGACTTGATCATATTCTGGAGTTTGAATCGTGATAAAGTCCACGCTCTCTTTGGCAAGCGTTCCTATAAAAGCAGGGGGCTTCGCGAGATTTTCGAGATCTTCACTCACGGCTTGCGGGATACCTGTATCGTCCACCAACCCAACAATATTTTTTGGAATATCCGGGAGATGCCCGCCTATGTCTTGTACAAACTCTGGCACAAAGCGGTCTATCAAAGCATCTTGTCCCTTATATTTCACAGAACGAAAATTAGCTGTAGGATCATAATAATCTGTCGCCAAACGTAAAGCTTCGGCATCAAAAGCCCCCAGAAATGTGAGAAGCTGAAAATGAATAACATCAAGGTCTCTCTGTACCTGCACGACGCTAAGCTGCGCATTAAGCAGTTCTTCTTCCGCGTCAAGAACATCGAGTGTTGTGCGGGTGCCAACTTTCTTCTCAAGCTCAACGCCTTTCAGGGCCCCTTGTGCGGCTTCAGCTTGGGTTTGGCTGGCAACAAGTGAGCGTTTAGTGGCTTCTAACTGTCCCCATAATTGGGCGACCTGCCGATCCAATGTGCGCTGTGCCGTTCGCGTTTCAAAGGTGAGGCGTGTTCGGGCATGCTTAGCAGAACGAAGTTGAGAGCCCGTCGCCCCGCCTGTTAAGAGCGGGATGCTAAGTTGAGCGACAATGCTCGATGTTTCCGACTCGATCTGATTAACAGACACGCCTTCGGAGGCTTGATAGGATCCGTTTATGGAGACTGTCGGCCTGTAAGCCGATTTTGCAATCTCGATGGCGGCGTCTCCCGCTTTCTCATTAAACTTAGCCGCAATCAGTTGAGGGTTGTTTTGCCGAGCGAGGCTTTTTGCCTCTTCCAATGTGTCCGGGATAATAAAATTAGGCGCTGGCGTTAAGGCATTTGGCGGGTGGCCAACAGCCTCAGTATAAAGCGCTCTGCTAGAGGCCAGTTGAGCATCTGCTTGCGCGAGTCCTATCTCTGCGCCCGCAATACGCGATCGCGATTGCGCTATATCTGTTTTAGTTCCATCTCCCAGCCTAAACCGCTCTAGAGACGCCACCTCTTGTTTATCTAAGACCCTAACATTTTGGCGGCGAAGCAAAGCCACGTTTTCATCTCGGATAACATCGACATAAGCTGTGGCTGTTGTCAGAAATATTTCTTGCTCAATATTACGAAGGTTTTGCCGTGCCGCGAGAATGCCTTGTCTAGCTTGCTGCTTTAACGCTGAAACTCTTCCGCCTGTATAGAGAGGCTGGACAAATTGGATTTGACCAGAATGCGGTTTTAGATTGTTCGATGTTGTTGTCGGACCGCCAAAAACTGACGACTGCGTGAGTTGTGACTCTGAAAACCCAGTATTTGCATTAATGTCCGCACTTAGGCGGCCTTGCGCTCTGGCTTGCACATAAGTTTCGTCAATCTCGCGCAATCTCGCGCGTTCAGCCATTAATTGAGGATGCGTATTATAAGCCGATATTAGAGCCTCTTCGAAGGTTTCGGCTTGTCCTATGCAGGATACCCCTAACGCAAACAGGCTAGTTAAGCAAAAGACCCCAGAGCGCACTTTTATCCTTGAAAATTCTAAGGTCATAAATTTGTTTCTCATAAGATACAAATCATCCGTGCAAATACCACGGCCCTTACCCTAAAATTGATACTTAAATTAAAGAATTACGTTAAGTTTCGTTTGTATATATTAATATTGAGGTTAAAGGCAAGACAGAAGGCATATCGAGGGTAGTGTGGCTGGAACTGGCAAATCTAAAAAAACAGAACTTGGGGAAGCTTTAAGAAGCTGCCGCAAAGCGTTCATTGGTGTTGCGGTCTTTAGCGGTGTTATTAACATGCTGATGTTAACCGGGCCGTTATACATGTTACAGGTTTACGACAGAGTTCTCTTAAGCCGGAGCATGTCAACATTGGTAGCTCTGAGCATCCTCATGGGTGGGCTATACGCCTTCATGGGTATTTTAGAACTTATCCGTTCTCGTGTTCTTGTTCGCATAGGAAACCAAATAGAGAGTCAGTTGAGTGAGCGCACATTTGGCATATGGATGAAACAAGGGGGATATGGCGCTCTTGGAGCTAAAAGTCGACCTTTAGATGATTTAAATTCAGTAAAGTCTTTTCTTTCAGGTCCTGCTCTTGGAGCGCTGTTTGATATGCCCTGGGCACCAATATTTATCGCGGTAATCTGGATGTTACATTGGAGCCTTGGCCTTATGGCCCTCATTGGCGCCATAATCATATTAATTATTGCAACATTAAATGAGTTTACGACTCGCAAAACTCTCATAGAGTCCCGTCAGCGTTTGCAACAAAGCCGGTTGATTGCTGAACACGGATATCGACAATCAGATGCCATTACGGCTATGGGTATGGGCAATAATATTATGGCAAGGTGGCAAAGCGCTTACGCTGAAGGGGCATCATTACACACCTCTGGCAGTGACCGCGCAGGCGGCTATGTCGCCACAACAAAAGCTTTTCGTATGTTTTTACAATCTGGCGTACTGGGCTTAGGTTGCGCCCTAGCTGTTGTACAAATCATAACGCCCGGAGCTATGATAGCTGGGTCAATTATTATGGGACGCGCCCTAGCCCCTATACAAATGGCGATTGGACAATGGAAAGGGTTTATCAACGCCCGACAATCATACAAACGTCTAAATGACTTTTATGATGTGGTACCCGCCAATATAGATGCCATGCAATTGCCTGAACCCAAAGGGCATATAACAGCACAGCAAGTTAGTGCGGCGCCTCCAGGAATAACTACGCCCGTTCTAAAAAATATAAATTTTGAAGTCAAACCTGGACATGGTCTTGGTATTGTAGGCCCAAGCGCCTCTGGAAAATCAACTCTCGCTCGTCTCTTAGTCGGTGTTTGGATGCCACAACGCGGATCCGTGCGACTGGACGGAGCGACCTTTGATCAATGGGACCGCAACCTTCTTGGACCTCACATTGGTTATCTGCCGCAAAACATTGAGCTACTAGACGGGACAATTAAAGACAACATATCTCGGTTTATGGCTCAACCGCCTGATGAAGGCGTTGTCTTAGCGGCGCAACGCGCCGGCGTTCATGATATGATACTACAAATGCCCAATGGCTATGATACACTTATCGGGTCAGGCGGCATAACGTTGTCTGGGGGACAAATCCAGCGTATCGCATTAGCGCGAGCACTATACGGCGACCCAGCCCTTCTTGTTTTAGATGAGCCCAATGCAAACTTAGACACAAATGGAGATAATGCTCTAACTGCTGCGATTGCAGGCTGCCGCAAAAGAGGTAAAAGCGTTATCGTGATAACCCACCGTCCAAGTGCTATCGCCGCTGTCGATATGCTATTGGTGTTACAGGCGGGACAAGTCGAACATTTTGGCCCCAAGAATGAGGTTTTGGCAGCCATTCAAAAGAAAAATAAAGAACGAGCTCAATCATGATTGTTCAGTCTAATGATGCACAAGGTGCAGCAAGTTCCAAAACGGCAAAAGCCCCCTATGAAGGATATTTAAAAACTGGGTTCTTCCTCATCTTCGCACTTATTGCTGGGTTTGCTGCATGGTCCTTTCTCGCGCCGATTCAGGGCGCGGTTATTGCGCCTGGCTCTGTAATCGTAGAAGGCAAACCTAAAACACTTCAACATTTAGCTGGCGGGATCGTTGGAGAAATTTTGGTCAGAGACGGAGATAAAGTACAGGCTGGCGATGTTGTTATGCGTTTAGATCCGACCTCTCTAACTGCGAACCGTGATTTATTGCAAAAGCGACTAAATGAAGCCAAAGGGCGTGTGGCGCGATTAAAAGCTGAACGAGACGGTCATTCTAAGATAGGCTGGGAAACCATATTCCCAAATTATAAAAGTCAGACAGATATTGTATTGATTGTGAATGATCAGAACAAACTTTTTACGGCTCGCCAACAAGCTTATTCGGGTCAGATAAATCAACTCGGAAAACAAATACAGCAATCACGTCAACAATCCCAAGGCCTCTCCTCACAAATTGAGTCTAATAACAATCAAATCGCTCTAATTACCAAAGAGCTCCTGGGCTTAACGGCTCTCTTAGATCAAGGCTACGTAAGCCAAACGCGGGTACTTGCGCTCGAAAGAGAAAAAGCGGCTTTAACGGGACAAATCGCAAGCTTTCGGTCGGATATCGCTAGAACCCAAACCGCAATTGGGGAAATAGAAATTCAGATTTTACAAGTCAAACGTACACAACAAGAATCTGTGCTTACAGAACTTAGGGCCACAGAATCTGAAATTAATGATTTAGACGAACAACTCATAACAGCGGTTAATGATGTAAAACATATTGACGTTATCACCCCTGTATCTGGAACTGTGCATAATATGTCGATTACGACACTAGGCGGCGTTATAACCCCAGCAAACCCTATAATGGATATCATACCAGATACGCGCAAACTCATCATCGAGTCTCAGGTGGAGCCCGCTTCGATAGATCAGATCTATGTCGGCCAAGCTACGACTGTACGGCTATCAGCCTTTAACCAGAGAACGACCCCTGAACTCAATGGAAAAGTAATTGGCATGTCTGCCAATACATTAGTTGACCCCGTTACTGGCTTCCCGTTTTACACTGTTAAAATTACGATTCCAGAGGATGAACTTTCCAGACTAAAAGGTCTCGTGCTCGTCCCAGGCATGCCTGCAGAAGCCTTCATGCAAACTGATCAACGATCGGCTATGAACTACCTCTTAAAGCCTGCAACAGATCAATTAAGCAGAGCCTTTAAGGAAGAATAAGGATTGACGTGAGCTATAAGACTTGATCCAATTTTGTACTAAAGTTCTTAAGTTCAGCAATGAAGTTTT